>DASWTQ010000501.1:0-51391 GCA_036402055.1 Herpetosiphonaceae bacterium | reverse complement strand
TTCTTTTTGTTCCTTCGCCCAGAGGGCACCCGCCTTGTTCCTTTGTTCGCCCGCAGGCGGGTGCCCTCTGGGCGTGTGAGGACCTGCTCCGCCTTAAGAGCAGCCAGAAGTATGATACACTCCTAAGCGCAACCATGATTTGTGGATAAGGCATATGCAACTAACGATTTTGGGAAGCGGTACATCAATGGGGATTCCTGTGATCGGCTGTAGCTGTGAGGTCTGCACCTCAGCCGATCCCCATAATCAGCGGCTGCGCTCGTCGGCGCTGCTTGAACACGACGGCACAACGATCTTGATCGACGCAGGGCCTGACCTACGAACTCAGATGCTGAGGCATCACATTACCAAACTTGACGCGCTGGTGCTCACCCACGCGCACGCCGACCATATCGGCGGTATCGACGATCTGCGGCCGTTCACCATGCGCAGCACGCGATCGCTTCCGGTCTACGGCGATCCCTACACTCTTGGTCGTGTCCGGCACATGTTCGACTATGTATTTGTCCAGCAGCCCTCGCTCTCGACGCGGCCACAGCTTGAGACACGATCGCTACAGCCGAGCTTCAACATCGGCAGCATTACCGTAGAGCCCTTGCAGGTGATGCACGGCCCGCACGTCATCACGGCCTACCGCTTCGGGCGGCTGGCCTATATTACTGATGCCAGCGCGATTCCGCCGCAGACCATGGAGCGGCTGCGCGATCTGGATGTGCTGATCCTCAACGCGCTGCGCTTCGATCCGCATCCGCTACATTTCACAGTTAACCAGGCGCTCGCGATCGTAGCCGAGCTGCGACCACGCCGCGCATTTTTTACGCATATTACCCACGATATGGATCACGCGACCGTTAACCAGCAGCTGCCGGAGCCTGCACAGCTCGCCTACGACGGCCAGATGATCGAGGTCGCGGTGTGACGCTCAGGAATCAGCGCTAGTCATGCGGATCGTTATCGACGCTCGCCTCAACGCGTATCGCACGGGCGGCATTCCTCAGTACACGCGTCAGCTGCTCAGAGCGATGGCCGAGATCGCGCCTGAGCAGCGCTTTGTGGCGCTCAACCATCGCAAAGCCGACGCGCCGGTTGCAGAGGCCGCGAATATCGCTCACTGGCGCGTCTGGACACCGCCGCATCATCGTCTGGAGCAGATCGCACTGCCGCTTGAGCTTGCCGGCCTCGACGCCGATGTGTTCCATTTTCCCGATTTCATCCCGCTCTTCAGGCTGCGCCGGCCCACCGTGATCACAATTCACGACCTGGCGTTTATCCGCTACCCGGAGATTCTGGACGCGGCGGCGGGACGCTACTACGGGCAGATCCGCCGCGCCGTGTCGCGCGCCGATGCGATTATCGCGGTCTCGCAAAGCACACGCCGCGACATCGCCGAGCTGCTAGCCGTCGATCCGAATCGTGTGGATGTGGTCCATGAGGCCGCCGCGCCGCAGTTCCAGCCGCTCGATCTACCGCCCGACGCCGAACGCATGATCAACGGTCACCTGCTGCGCCGCGACCGCTTCGCGCTCTTTGTCGGCACACTTGAGCCGCGCAAAAACCTGCCGACGCTGCTGCGCGCCCTGCACCGGCTTCAGGCGCAACCCCAGGACGATCCGCCAACACTTGTCGTCGCCGGGCCGCGCGGCTGGCTTGACGACGACATCGCCAGGCTGGTCGCAGAGCTGCGGCTGGACGATACAGCCCGGTTCATCGGCGGCGTCGAGATCGAGGATCTGGTCTGGCTGTACAACGCCTGCCGGGTGTATCTCCATCCTGAGCTGTACAGCGGCTTTGGCCTGCCGATTCTGGAGGCGATGCAGTGTGGCGCTCCCGTGATCTCCGCCGACAACTCAAGCCTACCCGAGGTCGCGGGCGAGGCGGCACTGCTGCTTCCCGCTGAGGATGTGGCAGCCTGGGCCGAATCCTGGCGCAGCGTCTGGAACGATCAGAAGCAGCGCGAGCAGATGCGTCAGGCAGGTAAGGAGCAGGCGGCGCGTTTTTCGTGGAGCACAGCCGCGCGTGAAACACTCAACATCTATGCGCGAATCGCCGGACGAGCGTAGCTATGATCGGCGCGGGAGCCGACAAGCTGCCTTACCAGGGTTATGACCCAAACGTTCCGCTGCTGCTCGTTTCTCGATCCCGATCGTGGCCCAGAGCGTATCGTGGACTAAAGTACTAACGTTGGAAGCTTATACAAGGAGCAGCATGACTCAGCTTTTGTTTCTCATTCGTCACGCACCGGTTGAGCTGAATCTGGCTGTAGCTGCCGATCATTGGACACTGAGCGCGGAAGGTCGCGCGCTGGCGGAGCGGCTGGCGGCTCTGCCAATTTTAAAAAATGTGCAAGCAGTATGGAGCAGCCCCGAACCAAAGGCACAGGCCACAGCCCAACCATTGGTTGATCGTCACAAAGCTGCATTTTTGATACATCCTGATCTAGCAGAACTACAGCGCGGCCCGAGCAACCTTCCTGATCGTGAGACCTATGAAACTGCGGTGCGCCAGGCGTTTGCCGACCCCGACACAAGCAGCGGCACCTGGGAGCGCGCCGGCGATGCTCAGCGGCGGATTGTGGCAGCTGTCAACGAGATTGCAGCCCAGGCCAGCGGACCAGTCGCGATCGTATCGCATGGCCTTGTCTTATCACTGCTGGTAGCGTATGTGCGCGGAGAAACACACGTCAATGTCGAGGAATGGCGCGCGCTGCCACTTCCTGCGCTAGCAGTTATGGATTGTGACACATGGCAACTGATCGAACCCTTTCAATGTGTCAAAATCTGGGAAAATAAAACTTTTATTTAACCATTGAAAGCTTGCATCTCGACATTGACGGGGTTATCATAGGGTCTATGATGTGCGGCGAATAAAACCCAGGTTTGACAATATGCGCAAATTCGCCTACACTTTTGCACATCCTGTAGTACAATTGTCCAACACAACCCATTTCACGCAAGCGATTATAAGAGGCCGTGACTTTTATCATCGCCTGTGCCCGCATCAGAAAGTACCCAGCATGCTCATCTCCGACTGGTGATTTGGGTGATACGCTGCACCCTCCAAGGATGGAAACGCATCAACTTTCTGCGCGTTTGCTCAGAATAGATCTGCGAACAGCAACAGGAAGCGCTAAGCGCTTTCGTATGATGCTTCTTCTAACAACTCACCAGACACTAATCCTAAACAGAGAGGAGCGAAGAAAGGAGTCTGAGAAGAGTATAAAACCCTCTGTCCAATCCGTGTTAATTCGTCTCATTCCGGTCGCTCAATCCAAGGCACTTCAACAGTAAGTGTAGGAGCACAAGCACTCCATGCGTACACGACGATTTTCCTCCATTGCGCTGCTGGCGCTTGCCACCTCAGCGCTTCCGCTCGGAACCACGCAGGCTCAGGCCCCCGGCCGCATCGATCGCGAAAAGATCGCAGCCGAGCGACAAAGCCTTCGCTCTCAGACAGTTGCCGCGACCAACCTGCGCACCGGCGGCCCACTCGCCGAGCGCAACGCGTCGGTCAAGGTGTTGATCGAGCTTGACGGCGAGCCGACGACCAAGGTTTATGCCGCTGCTCAGGCGCGCGGAACCAGCGTCAACGCCACGGCGGAAGCACAGCGCCAGCTCGGCCTGATCAAGCAGGCCCAGCAGCGTATCCTCTCCAGCCTGCAAGGCTCGACGATCAACGCGAAAGTGATCTACCGTACCCAGCAGGTGTATAACGGCATTGCGGTACGTGTCAACGCCAACCAGCTGGCGAATATCCGCCGCATCCCCGGCGTGAAGGCAATCCACCAGCTCAACACGAAGCATCTCGACAATGCTTCGAGCGTTCCGCTGATCGGCGCGCCTGAGCTGTGGAACTCCAGCGGCCTGGGCAACACCGGCGAGGGCATCAAGATCGGTATTATCGATACCGGTATTGACTATATCCACACCAACAACGGCGGCACGGGCCTACAGGCGGACTATGATCGCAACGACGAGACGATCATCACCGACAATGTAATCTTCCCGAGCGCCAAGGTCGTCGGCGGCTACGACTTCGCGGGCGATGAGTACGACGCGAGCGACCCGGCACTTGAGACGCCCGCTCCCGATCCCGATCCGATGGACTGCAACGGCCACGGCTCGCACGTCGCCGGCACGTCCGCCGGCTATGGCGTCAACGCCGACGGCAGCACCTACACCGGTGCCTACGGCCCGAGCACGCCGTTCAACTCGCTGCGCATCGGCCCAGGCGTTGCGCCGAAAGCCTCGCTGTACGCGCTGAAGGTCTTCGGCTGCGACGGCTCGACCGATGTCACCGATCTTGCGATCGAGTGGGCGGTTGACCCCAACGGCGACGGCGACTTCTCGGATCGCCTCGACGTGATCAACATGTCGCTCGGCTCCGACTACGGCTCGGCCTACGACTCGTCGTCGATCGCCAGCGATAACGCTGCCGCCGCCGGTGTGATCGTCGTGGCCTCGGCCGGCAACTCGAACGATACCTACTACATCTCGGGCAGCCCCGGCGTTTCGGCGCGCACGATCAACGTCGCCTCGTCGGTTGACAGCACCAGCATCTTCGACGGCTTCCGCGTCAACTCGCCGGCCTCGATCGCGGGTGTGAAGCCGGCCGCTCAGTCGGTTGCCTTCGACTGGGAGGGCAAGTCCCCGGTGACGGCCAACGTGGTCTACCCGGCCAGCCAGCCGACCGGCTGCGCCGCGTTCAATGCCTCGAACCAGGCGCTGATCGCCGGCAAGATCGTGCTGCTCGACTGGACTGAGGGCCAGTGTGGCTCGGTCGCGCGCGGTGCGAACGTGGTTGCCGCTGGTGGCGTTGGCTTTATTCTGGCCGACAACAGCGAAGACTTCGACCTGCTGATCACCGGCAGCCCGGTTATCCCTGGCGTGAGCACACCGAAAGAAGTTGGCCAGGAGCTCAAGACGGCGCTTGCCAGCGGCACCGTCAATGCGACGCTGACACCCGAGTATAACAACTCGATCAAGCTCGTCGACACCAACCTGAACGACACACTCTCGGCGTTCAGCTCGCGCGGCCCGCGCCGTGGCGACTCGCTGCTGAAGCCAGACATCTCGGCGCCTGGCCAGAGCATCTTCTCGACCAACGTCGGCACCGGCGATGAGGGCACGTCGCTCAACGGCACCTCGATGGCCTCGCCGCACGTCGCGGGCGCGATGGCTCTGCTGCGCGAGCAGCACCCTGACTGGACGGTTGAGGAGCTGAAGGCCCTGGCGATGAACACCGCCAACAAGGACCTGCGCTCAGCTCGCGCCGCCAACTCGTCGATCTACGGCCCTGCCCGCGTCGGCGCTGGCCGCATCACCCTGACCGACGCCGCCGGTAGCGACGTCGTCGCCTACAACGCCAACGAAGCGGGCGTCGTCAGCGTCTCGTTCGGCGCTGTGGAAGTTCTCGGCGAAACAACCGCCGTCAAGAACATTCGCGTCGTCAACAAGAGCAGCAACCCGGTCACCTACAACGTCTCGTACCGCTCGATCGTTGACACCCCGGGCGTCAGCTTCAGCCTGTCGCGCTCGACGGTTGAGCTGGAGCCGAACGGCTTTGCCAACATCGTCGTGACGATGCGCGCGACTGCCAGCCAGATGAAGCACACCCATGACGTGACCGTCAGCGAAGTGCAGCAGCTGGCCCGCCACTGGATGAGCGAGGAAGCCGGCTACGTCGTTCTGTCGGCGACCACTGGCTCGACCGCGATCAACGATAACCCGAACCTGCGCGTGCCGGTCTACGCCGCAGCGCGCCCGGCCTCGGACATGCGGGCCCAGAACGGCCAGCTCGACTTCGGCACCGGCCCGAGCGGCAGCGACGAGATCGAACTGGTTGGCCAGGATGTCAACACCGGCACCAACGTTCCGACCGACACGATCTCGCTCGTGACGGCGCTTGAGCTACAGCACAGCAGCCCGAACGATCAGGAGAGCGCCGACATCGTCAACAACGCAGACCTCAAGTACGTTGGCGTTCACAGCGATGTTCTGGCCGACGGCGTTGGCGCGCCGGACGGCGATATCGAGGCAGCTACGATCTCGTTCGGTGTGGCAACCTACGGCAACTGGTCATCCCCGAACGAGAGCGAGTTCGACATCTACATCGATACGAACCGCGACGGCGAAGATGACTATGTGCTCTTCAATTGGAACCTTGGTCTCGCCACCGGCGGCACGGACGCCACGGACGTGATCATCAGCGTGTTGATCAACCTCAACACCGGCCAGCTGCTGCTTGAGGACTACGTGAACGTGGTTCCGTCGGTGCTCAACACCGCGATCTTCAACAACAGCGTGATGGTCCTGCCGGTCTATGCCTCTGATCTGGGCCTGACCGAGAACAGCGGCGCCTTCAACTACCGCGTCTTCACCTTCAGCCGCGATGCGGATGGTGTGGTCGACGACAGCGGCACGTTGACCTACAACCCGGCCCAGCCAGGTCTCGACCTTTCGGGCGGCATTGAGGGCGTTCCGTACTACGCCGATCTCGACGGCGAGGTCATCCCGGTTGACTTCAACCGCGCGGCCTTCGTGGCGGGCAACTCGAAGGGCGTCCTGCTGCTCCACCACCACAACGTGTCGGAGCGCCGCGCCGAGGTTGTGCGCGTCAAGGGCATCCTGGGCGACCGGATCTACATGCCGATGATCCGCCAGCAATAGCTGAGACTGGATTGACGGGTGGGAATTCCCGCCCGTCAGCCGCTTCAGCAATTGGAGCCTCGACGGACTGGATCTGATCCAGAAACACAGCGCCGACACAACTAAATGTTGTGTCGGCGCTGCTTTTTGCCAGGGGAAAGGTGATGGATCAGCGGATGATCAGCTCCCGCTCAAAGCTCGTCAAACACTCCGCGCCATCCTCGGTCAGCACAACGTCGTCCTCGATGCGCACGCCGCCGACGCCTGCAACATAAATGCCCGGCTCGACGGTGAAGGTAGTTCCCGCCGCCAGTGGCGCGGTGCTCGTGGCGTGGAGATACGGCGGCTCGTGGACCTCCATGCCCAGGCCGTGCCCGGTCCGATGGATAAAGTACTGCCCGTAGCCGGCGTCTTCGATCACCTGACGCGCCGCGCCATCGATCTGCGCCCCATTCGCGCCAGGCTTTGATGCTGCCACGCCGGCCCGATTCGCCGCCAGCACAGTCTCGTAGATTTTGCGTGCCTCGTCGCCTGGCTTTCCCAGCACTACTGTGCGTGTGATGTCTGAAACATAGCCGCCGACCCGCGCGCCGCCATCCAGCACGATCAGATCGCCAGGCTGTAAGCGCCGATCGCCGGTGGTGTAGTGAGGATTCGCGCTGTTAGGACCGCTGGCTACGATCGTGGTAAACGAGGTGCCCTGGCTGCCGGCCTCGCGCATGGTCTGCTCCCAGACCTCGGCGATCTCGCGCTCGGTAGCACCCGGTCGGATCGCGTCGATCGCGGCACGTAGCCCGGTCTCGACCGCCCGCACCGCCGCGCGCATCGTTTGCAGCTCGGCCTCATCCTTGGTCATGCGCAGCCCGGCGATCAGCTCGGTTGCATCTTTGGTCTCCACCTCGCCGAACCGCTCGATTGCGCGCAGCTCCATGACGCGCATCGTGGTGTACTCGACGCCAAGCGTCCCTTGCAGCTGAAGATCTTCGAGGCACTGGCTCAGCGCCTGAGCATAGCCCTCGGCGTCATGCCACGGATAGAATTGAATCGCAGTCTGCGCCTCGGCGGCGGCGCGCGGCTGCTCCAGCGCCGGCAGCACCATCCGCACATCGCCTGACTGCGTGATAAACGCGACAGCCAGCCGCTCCGACGAGTGCATGGTCAGGCCAAGCAGGTACAGCAGATTGGCTCCCGGCACCACCGCCAGCGCCGACATATCGCCCGCCCGCAGCGCCTCGCACACACGATCGATCCGTGGGGTTGCTTTCATCGGTTTACTCCGTTTCATACTGATAGATTGCGCCGGCTGCGTGGGTTTGAGACAGTCTTGGGGACTGACAGTACCCCGGTCCTACCTCGCTATCCCCTGCGCAACCAGGTAAAAATCGCCGCTTCTCGCTAGGATCTTTTGTCCCTTTCTCACGTTATTATCAGTAGAGAGTAATCTCATATTCCACTTTCTGCGTTACACTTCACGTCGTCGCCACTATCGCGCCAAGGAGACCCTGATGTCTGCACTGATTTTCTTTCTGCTCTTCTTGAGCACCTTGCTGCTCTTTCTGCTACCTGATGATCGAGCCATCGTCAGCGACGAATAACCTGATCAGCCTCGACGTTCCTCGTCGGCGTGTGCAATCTGCGCAGCCAGCGCCAAAGCTTCCTCGCGGGTCGTTACTTCACCCAGAAATAGCGCTTCATCGATAGCTGCCAGAATTCGCCCCACGATCGGTCCCGGTTCGATCTCCAAATGGTGAATCACATCGCCGCCTGTGACTATCTGCGTCTTCGGCACGACAGGCCGCTCTGTCCGCACGTCTCCAAGAATCGATTCAGTCCAGGCAACATGATGCTGCCAGCCCGCCAACGTGGCGCGCGGTCCTTTCGCCGCCAGATGATCGCAGAGGGAGTGGAGCAGCACGTCAGGAGCCGCCGCGCCGGTATCGCGCAGCAGGCGATAGATCGCGCGCCGTGTAAGCTCCGAGCCCAGCGCGTGCAGTTGGCCGGGCCGCATATGCTCGCGCACAACGCGCTCAGCATAGCTTGTCGCCTCGCGGCCAAGCCGCAGCCGCTGCCCGATCTGCCGCACCAGATCAGCTCCAACATCCTCATGGCCATAAAATGTGATCCGCTCATCGCGAATCTGCATCGTCAGCGGCTTGGCAACATCATGCAGCAGCGCCGCGAGCTTGAAGACGGCGTAGCGCCGGTGCCCGCTGGTCACCTCCTGCGTCATGCGCTCCCGGATCAGCGGCGCGAATCGCTGCGTCATCGCCAGCCGTGGCTCGGTCTTGACCGAAACCGGCTCGACAAACGCCGTGGGCATGATTCCCTCGGCCGCTCCCCAGTGCGGCGCATCGTCGTTCGTGGGCGCAAACTGAGCATAGAGCCATTCCCAGACACAGACCGTCTCGAACAGATGCGCCAGCACCGGCAAAAAATGCTGGCTCGGCTGAGCGCAATCACGAGCCGCATCCAGCTCAGGAATAATCCGCGTCAGCAGCCGAACCTCGTCGAGATAAGCCAGCCAGGGAGCCGCATGTCGCGCCGCCAGAAGCTTGAGCAGCTCGTCGCGAATGCGCTCTTGCGCGATCTTGTCGATGCGATGAGCGTGCTCGCGCAGGGCCGCATCGGTCTCGGGAGCCAGCGCAAAGCCGAACTGCGCCGCAAACCGGGCCGCGCGCAACATCCGCAGCGGATCGTCGGTGAGCGCGGTCGGGCCACAGGGCCGGATCTGCCGCCGCAGCAGATCGCGCTGGCCTTGCGTCGGATCGAGCAGCAGGCCACGCAGATCGACGGCGGTGAGCGCCTCATTCAGAGGCAGCGCCAGCGCATTGATCGTCAGATCCCGCAGCCGCAGATCGCCCTCGATCGAAGGAGCGCGCAGCCGGACCAGATCCACGACGGTCGGCACGGCTGGCGCGGACTTCCACACAATGCGCGCGGTATCGGTCTCGTCATGCAGCGGCACAAACGCGCCGCCGGTACGATCCGCCAGCTCGCGCGCCAGCTTCAGCGCCGCGCCGTCCACCGCGATGTCAATATCGCCGCTGGGCCGTCCACGCAGCAAATCGCGCACATAGCCGCCGACCAGCCAGGACTCGCAGCCGCGCTCGGCCAGAAAGGTCTGGATCGGCGCGAGCACTGGCCGATGCTCGGCAGGCAGCGTTAAACCTTCCATCACACTTCCCTCAGCGCGACCAGGATCGCCGCCGTAATCTCGTCGATCGATCGCACCGCTGCGAAATGCACGGCGGCCGGCCCGCTGACGATCAGCGGAACCGGATTCCGCGTATGCACACGCGTCGTCTGGTCTTCGCTGTTGCCGTGATCGCTGGTGAGAATCAGCGTGTCGCCGGCGCGTCGATGCGCCAGAATGCCGCCGATTAGCCCGTCGACCAGCGACAGAGCCGTCTCGACCGAAATATCGAGCCGCTCGTGCGCTGCCAGATCCGGCAGATAGGTTTCGTAGGCGACCAGATCCGCAGTTCGTGCCAGCGCCGCCAGGCGCCCGCCCGCCGCATCCGGCGTGAGCAGGGGCAGATCATCGCTATCCAGTCGCGACCGCAGCAGCGCATGGCTCACGTCCCAGCCCAGCGCCGTGCCGCTTTGCAGCTCAGGCAAGCCGCGTAGCTCAAGGCCCGACTCCAGCGCGGCCCAGGTTCCCGCCGTGTGCCGCAAACGCCGCTGCGCGACGACCTCAAGGTAGCCGGGCAAGTAGCCGTTCGCCCAGACGACGCGCCTGCCCTGTGCCAGCGCCGAGCGAAACAGATTCTGCTGCGACAAATATTCACGCATGGCGATCGTGGGATAGCTGGGCTGGTGCCGTCCGTTGAGCGCCGCCGCGTTGAAGCCGCCATAGATCGCGGCGTGGCCCGAGCCGCTCTGGGGCAGGCCCGGCACGCCCAGCGTCGCGTCGATCGGAGCGGCGCGCAGGCTCGCGGTCTCGATACGTAGCTCGTCGGTCAACGGCGCGTCGAGCAGGCCAGTGAGCTGCGGCATGCCCTCGGCGACAGGATTGTGCGGCCCGGCGGGAGCGAGACCCACGCCATCGATCATCACAAAGATCAGTGCCATGCGTTTTCCCAATACAAAGCGCCTGGAGCGAGGCTCCAGACGCTGCATTGTAACACGGGGTTTGTGCGGCGGGTGTCCGGCTTTGGTCCTAGCCGAGCAGATCTTTGACCATCTGCGCGATGTCGGTCGGCAGCTTGGCGACACGCACGCCCACGGCTTCCAGCGCCGCGATCTTCTCCTGGGCCGTGCCTTCGCCGCCCGAGATGATCGCGCCGGCGTGGCCCATGCGCTTACCTGGCGGTGCCGTCTGTCCCGCAATAAAGCTGACCACCGGCTTGGTCACGCGCTCCTTGATGAACGCCGCCGCCTCTTGCTCAGCCGTGCCGCCGATCTCGCCGATCAGCACGATCGCCTTGGTCTGATCGTCGTTCTGGAACAGCTCAAGCACGTCGATAAAGTTGGTGCCGATGATCGGATCGCCGCCGATGCCGACGATCGTGCTCTGGCCCAGGCCAAGCTTGGTCAGCGCGTCGACAGCCTCGTAGGTCAGCGTGCCCGACTTCGAGACCACGCCCACCGGCCCCGGAGTGGCGATGCTGCCGGGAATAATGCCGACCTTGGCCTCGCCGGGCGTCAGCAGGCCCGGGCAGTTCGGGCCGATCAGCCGCGCGCCGCGCTGGCGCACATACTCGTAGGTCGCGACCATATCGTTGGCCGGCACGCCCTCGGTGATGCAGACGATCAGCTTGATGCCTGCATCGGCCGCCTCACGCACCGCGTCGGGCGTGTTGAGCGCCGCCGGCACATAGATCACCGACGTGTTCGCGCCAGCCTGCTCGACGGCCTCGCGAACGGTGTTGAAGACCGGCACTTTGCCGTCGACAGCCATCTGGCCGCCTTTGCCCGGCGTGGTGCCACCGACGATGTTTGTGCCGTACGCCAGCATAGCCCGTGAGTGAAACGTACCCTCGTTGCCGGTAATGCCCTGCACGACCAGCCGGGTATTCTTATCAACCAGAATGCTCAAATTGACCTCCTCGTCCTAGTACCCTGAGTTGCAGACAGCGTCACCGGCGTGTCAGCACACGCGGCACGTGCCGGATCGATCCAAAAAGTTAGCGCGTCTGCTCCTTGAGCAGCTTGAGATCGGCCTCGACCATCATCACGACCAGCTCCTCGAAGGATGTTTCCGGCACCCAGCCGAGCTGCTCGCGGGCCTTGGTCGGATCGCCCACCAGCAGATCGACCTCGGCCGGACGCATAAAGCGCTCATCCTGAACCACATAGTCGCGGTAGTCCAGGCCCAGATGGCCGAACGCCACCTCGCAGAAGTGCGACACCGGATGCGTCTGTCCGGTCGCGATCACATAGTCGTCGGGCTGATCCTGCTGTAGCATCAGCCACTGCGCTTTGACATAGTCCTTGGCGTAGCCCCAGTCGCGCTGCGCGTCCAGGTTACCGAGCCGCAGCTCGCTGGCCTGGCCCAGCTTGATCTGCGCTGCGGTATGCGTGATCTTGCGTGTAACGAACTCAAGCCCGCGCCGTGGACTTTCATGATTGAACAACATCCCGGAGCACGCGAACAGGTTGTAGCTCTCGCGATAGTTCACCGTGATCCAGTGGCCGTAGACCTTCGCCACGCCGTAGGGCGAGCGCGGATAAAACGGCGTGGTTTCGCGCTGCGGCACCTCGACAACCTTACCGAACATCTCCGACGAGCTGGCCTGGTAGAAGCGAATCTCGGGATCGACGATGCGAATCGCGTCAAGAATACGCGTCACGCCGAGCCCGGTCACCTCGCCGGTAAAGACCGGCTGCGAGAACGAGGTCTGCACAAAGCTCTGCGCCGCCAGGTTATATACCTCGGTCGGCCGGTGCTCGCGCAGCAGCCCAATCAGCGAAACCTCGTCCATCAGGTCGCCGGGAGCCAGCGTGATCTTGTCCTGAATATGTTTGATCCGCTCGAAGTTCACCGTCGAGGAGCGGCGGATCATGCCAATCACCTCGTAGCCTTCTTCAAGCAGAAAATCTGCCAGATACGATCCGTCTTGACCTGTAATACCCGTAATTAGCGCTCGTTTTTTCATCATACTCCTCGTATTGTATTAGGCTGCCTGCGGCTGAATAGCCAATGCGCTCACCGACAGGGCAGCAACGACCTTGCAGGAGTATAATGGACGACGATCGTCTGTGCTGCTAAGTGAGTTAGCAGATCCGGCACCGGAATGAGCTACACTACACATATGCCTGAACAACTTGGCGCGCGGCTGGCGCGCTTACGTACCGCGCTGGGCTGGACCCAACAAGAGCTTGCCGATCGCGTTGCCGTGTCGCGAGTAGCTATCTCCCACTTCGAGATGGGCCTGCAAGTGCCCTCCGAGCGCACGATCGCGCTGCTGGCCGGCGTTTTCAAGCAAGAGCCGGGCGATCTCGTCGCGGATACCTACTACCCACCGGCCAAATCCGACCGGCTGCCGGCGATCGTGGCGCGCTACACAGCGATCGAGAGCGAGCTACAGCTGCTGGAGCGCGATCTCTCCTGGCTGGATCGCATCGCCGCGCTGCCGCACGCTCACGGCATCGCCCTGGAAACGCTGCACGGTTGGCTGCAACGCCTGGCTCACCTCCACGACGCCACCCACGACCGCCGATCCAGCCAGCAGCTTGAGACCGCGCTGCGCGCCGTACAGCAAGCACTTCATAAGAACCAAGAACCTAGAACCTAGAACCGGGCTCTTCTTGGTTCTTAGTTCTAGGTTCTTTACGCACCCTTCGCTACCTCAACCACCTTCTGCGCAGCCTCGCCCAGCGAAGACGCCGGAATCAGACTTGCGTCTGCCAGGATGCGCGCGCCCTCCTCGGCGTTTGTCCCAACCAGCCGCACGACCATCGGCACCTGGCGTGAGACCTGCTCCAGCGCCGCCACGATGCCCTTAGCAACCTCGTCGCCGCGCGTGATGCCGCCGAAGATATTGATCAGCACAGCCTTGACGTTGGGATCGGAGAGGATGATGTTGAGCGCCGCCGCGACTTTCTGCGCGTTCGCGCCGCCGCCGATGTCGAGGAAGTTGGCGGGCTCGCCGCCGAACATCTTAACCACGTCCATCGTCGCCATCGCCAGGCCCGCGCCGTTGACCATGCAGCCGATGTTGCCGTCGAGCTTGATAAAGGTCAGATCCGACTCGCGGGCTTTCAGCTCGGCCTCGGGCTCGCCGGCGGTGTCACGCAGCGACTCGAAATCCTTGTGGCGGAAAAGCGCCGAGTCGTCGAGCAAGATCTTGGAGTCCAGCGCCTGGAGCGTGCCGTCGTTTTTGATCACCAGCGGGTTGATCTCGACCAGCGAGGCGTCGGTCTCGACAAAGATCTTGTAGATGCCCAGCGCAATATTGGCAAACTGCCGCGCCTGCTTGGAGTCGGTCAGGCCGATGTCGAAGGCCAGCTCGCGCGCCTGAAACTCTTGCAGGCCAATCATCGGATCGGCCGCCAGCTTCTTGATCGCATCCGGGTTGGTCTTGGCGACCTCCTCGATCTCGACGCCGCCCTCAGCCGACGCGATCATCACGATGCGCTTGGTGCCGCGATCCAGGATCGCCGATAGATAGATCTCTTTCTGATACTGGATCGCCTCGGCCACCAGCACCTTCTCGACGGTCAGGCCCTTGATGTCCATGCCCAGAATCTGGCCGGCTACTTCCTCGGCTTGCTCGGGCGTATCGGCCAGCTTCACGCCGCCGGCCTTGCCGCGCCCACCGACCTGCACCTGCGCTTTGATCACCACCGGGCCGCCGACCTGCTCGGCCAGCTGGCGAGCCTCCGCAGCCGTCGTGGCAACACCGCCGCCGGTCACCGGCAGACCATACTTTTGCAAAATGTCACGCGCTTGATATTCGTGCAGCTTCATCTGAAAAGCTCCCTCGCTTTGCATGATCGCAGTGATTAGGATTACCAGGCAGCTATGTTAACACAAGAGAGGCCGCTTGCAAAACGCCGTCGATCCGACCGCGCCGGGGAGTACCAAGTAAACCTTTATCGATGGCCCTCTCCTCGGAGCGAGATAGCACCAACGTGTGATTGCGTGTAGTAGCCGGATCTTTATACTGCGGAGAAAGGTTCCCATCCCAACCTCGACCCAGCACGGAAAGGCATTGCTCATGCGGTATCTGTTGGATCAGCGCTCCTACGACGATCTGCTGGCGCGCACCGATCACACCGTCGATTGTTATGTTCGTCCCGGCGAATATTTGCACCATATGTACGTGGACGGCGTGAAGTATATTGTCGCCCGCGCGCTCTACGACTGCGTCAAAGACGCGCGCGCCAAAAACGATCTGGATGCGCTGCGGCATCTGACCATGCATAAGCAAGACCTCGACGCGCTCGTCGCCGAGTCGCAGCAGAACGGCACGCTCAACGGCGCGCGTATGCTTGGTCACGCGCTGCCCAACGACGACGGGCAGCCCAAAGTCGATAACGCGTACTTTCCCAGGCTGCCCAAGACAGCCGAGGAGACCGGACTCAGCCGCTCGTTCATCCAGGAAATGATCATCCGCGTGATCTATAACCGCAGCAGCGCGAGCGGCATGGAGCTGGCCACCGAGCTGGGCCTGTACTACAGCGTGATCGAGCCGCTGTTGCAAGAGCTGCGACAGCGCGAGGTGGTGGATATTATCGGGCAGCGCGGCTTTGGCGAGACCAACTACGAGTACACGCTTACGAATCGCGGCGTGCAGCAGGCCAACGACGCGATGCTCAAAACCCAGTACAGCGGCTACGCGCCGGTTCCGTTCCAAACCTACCTGGACTCGGTCAAGGCCCAGACGATTAAGCATATGGTCGTGACGCGCCGCAGCATTCGCCGCGCCTTCGCCGATCTGATCATCACCGACTCGGTGCTGAACTCGATCGGCCCGGCGGTCAACGCGGCCTCGTCGATCTTTCTCTTCGGCTATCCCGGCAACGGCAAGACCAGCATCGCCGAGCGCATCACGCGGCTGATGGGTGACCATATCTATATTCCGTACGCTGTCGAGGCCGGCGGCCAGATCATCAAGCTTTTCGACAACATCGTGCATGAAAAAGTCGAGGATACCACGCTCGATCCCGAGAAGCAATACGATCAGCGCTGGGCCAAGATCAAGCGGCCGGTCGTGATTGTCGGCGGCGAGCTTACGCTGCCCATGCTCGATCTGATCTACAACGAGAATGCGCGCTTCTATGAGGCTCCGTTCCAGATGAAAGCCAACGGCGGCATCTTCCTGATCGACGACTTTGGTCGCCAGCAGTGCCGCCCGATGGATCTGCTCAATCGCTGGATCGTGCCGCTGGAGAAGCGCTATGACTACCTGACCACTGTCACGGGCAAAAAGATCGAAATCCCCTTCGATCAGCTGCTGATCTTCTCGACCAACCTCGATCCGAACCAGCTCGCCGACGAAGCGTTTCTGCGCCGTATCAAGTTCAAGATCGAGGTGCGCGATCCCGACGAGGCGCAGTGGCGGCAGATCTGGGATCTGGTCTGCAACGGGCGCAAGGTAAAGCTCGACTCGCGCGGCCTGGATTATCTGCTGGAAAAATGGTACAAGCCCTTCGAGCGACCGCTGCGCATGTGCCAGCCCCGCGATATTCTGGACCAGATGATCAGCATCGCCAAGTACAACATGGAGCCGCCGACCTTCAGCCCGGATCTGCTCGACGCGGCCTGCGAGTCCTACTTTGTGAGCAAAGAGGCCAAAAACTTCGGCGCGAAAGTTCGCCTGGATTAGACGAGTTCAGGACACGCCGTCGGCGTGTCCCTACAAGCGCGATGGTTCAATCATTGTGCTCATCGCTGTAGCACAAACAAAACCCCTCTCCTGTGGCGACGGGAGAGGGGTGCTGCCGGGTGCCTTTGGGCGCAGCGGGGTGAGGGCCTAGCTTCACTTCCTCCGGGCACGCTCCTTGGCGGCGCGCAGCCGAGCGATCGAGTCGTCGGCGGCTGGCGCGGGCGGCGCTGCCGATTCCGCAGCCTGGCGCGTTTCTTCCGCCGATGGTCGCTCGACACGCGGTGCCGCGCGCTGTGGTCGCTGGCCGGCAGGCGGCTGTACCTCGACCGGTGGCGCGATCTGCTCCTCGGCAGTATTGCGCCGGGCGCCACGGGTAGCGGCTCGCGCCTTGGCCCGATGCAGCTCGCCCATCAAGGGCTGCGCTGCCACCGGCGACGCGCGACGCGACGGTATACGAGCGCTTGCCCACGCCCGCGCCTCGGCGAAATCCCGCCGACGCACACTCAACCGGCGAACGGCAATATCCAACGGCAGCAGCAGCAGCGCCAGCAACAGCAGCGGAATACTGATCTCCTGAGCCCGCTGAACCGCCGCCAGATTATGCTCAAACGCCGCCGCCGGTGTTTCCAGCGGCTTGCCGCCGGTCTCCTGCGCGATGCGCTCAAGCAGCGCGACGTTGCTCTGCTGCTGGCGATACTCCGGCGAGTACGGCACAACCAGACCTACCATCTGCTGGCCGATCGGCTGGCCCTGGTTCTGAGCGTTCACCTGCACCAGATACGATCCGGTCTGGGGATTAGGAATCGTGGCCTGGAATTGGCCCGGCCCAACCTGACGCAGCGGCAGCGATTGGCTGGAGCCGTCAGGGCTGACCAGCGTGGCCGTGACCTGAGCATCCGGCAGGGCGGTACCATCCTGGCTCTTTGCCTCCGCTGTGACGATCGCCTGTGTACCCTCGATGCGTGTCTGAGCGTTCAGCTCATTCTCGGCCTGTCGCGGCACGGTCCAGGCGATCAGCTGCGCGGCGAAGGTGCCGAACTGCTGCCAGGCCACCAGATCGGTGCCCCACTGGCCCTTGAAATCCGAGGTCCAGGCTACGGCGCGACCCAGGCCATATTGCCACTGTGCCAGAACAGGATCGCCATCCGGCGACTGCAAGATCAGCTGGGCTGTGTCCTTTAGCTCGGTACCGTTGTAGCCATAGAGCGATGGCCAGCCCTGGTCGGTCAGGCCGCGCAGGATCGGTGAGTCGCCCGCCAGCCCCGGCACGAACTGCTGCTCGACGATGTACGAGCCGATCGTCTTGACCGTCTCCTCGACGAAGATCTGCGGCACGTCCTCCATATTGACCACAGGATAGTAGCGCCCGCCGCCCGCCTCGGCCAGCTCTTCGAGATATGGCGCGGAGCCGCCGCCCGCCGCCACAGTCGAAAGCGTAATCCCTTCGGCGCGCAGCTCATCGGCGATGCCGGTCTGCTGGCCCGCCGACGACCAGCCGTCGGTGAGCAGAATCACGTGTTTGACCTTAGCGTCGCTTTTCTCAAGCGCTTCTTTAGCCGCCAGCAAGCCGCCGCGCACATTAGTCTGACCATCCGGCGCGACCGGCGCGATCGCATCGGTGATCTCTTCCAGGCTGGGCACCTTGCTGACATCGACGGCCCAGTGCGGCACCGAGTCGAACGCCACCACGCCAAGCTGATCGTCGGGCTGCAACAGCGCGCTGGCCTGAACAACCGCCTCTTTGGCAATATCTACCTTGACCACGCCGCCCTCGGGCATGCCTGCGCGGTCCGGGCTGTTGCAGTGACACGCCGCCATCGAGCCAGACTTATCGATCACAAAGACAATCGCTACGTCGGGACGCCGCTGCTTGTCCTTGACCTCCATGTTGACCGGCAGCGCCTCCTCGACGGGCGTTTTGTTGTAGCCGCCCATGCCGTAGGCCCGATCGCCGCCGACCATCACCAGACCACGGCCCAGATCCCGAACATACGAGGGCAGTAGCTTCATCGCCGAGGCTGGCAGCCGACCGGCCGCGACATTAACCAGCGCGACCGCATCGTAGCCGCCAAGCTCAGCCAGATTTGTCGGCATGGT
Organism: Herpetosiphonaceae bacterium; assembly: GCA_036402055.1. GTDB lineage: Bacteria > Chloroflexota > Chloroflexia > Chloroflexales > Kallotenuaceae > LB3-1. Next base: position 32,877 of record DASWTQ010000501.1, on the reverse strand, counting down.
CTCGGGCGCGACAACCGTGGGATTCATCTGCGCGGCCTCCAGCGCCGTCGCCAGATTCGCTGCCTCGCCGGCCTTGCCTTCGACCAGCAGCACGCGCGGCTCGCCCTGCACATCGATCAGCGCCGCCGCCTGATTATTTTGCGCGCGGGTATCGTTGGCAACTTCGATCTCGGCGGTGTAGCGCGCAAAGCCGTCGCTCTCGGCGCGCACCGAGAACGGGATCGTCTGGCGCCCGGCCTTTAGCTCGACCGGTCTTTCTTCGATGACGCCGGCGCTGGAGCGCAGCCGGATGGTAGCAGCGGTATCAACACTGGATTCGACAACCACATCCAGCGGAATGTTCTGACCTTTGCGGACTGTGGAAGGCGCGCGCAGCTCGGAGACTTGCACAACATCGTTGGCCGTCTCGCTGAGGCTGACAACCTCGATCGGCACGTTGCGGGCACGCGCCAGGGCCACAGCGGAGAAAATATCGCCCGCGTTCTCGCCGCCGTCTGAAAGCAGCACCAGCCGCTTCTGAGTATCGGCGGGAAGCAGCGCCAGGCCCAGGTTGATCGCCTCGCCGATGTTGGTGCGCGTCGTCACCGGCACCGATTGCAGCCGGCGCAGCGCCTGCTCCGTAGATGGCGCGCGCTCGACTAGCGCGTTCTCGCCAAACGCCACGATCGCCGCTTTATCGCCCTCGCGCATGGTGGCCAGCGCCGCCTGAATAAACGCCTCAGCGCGGGTACGATCCTCGGGCGAGACCGAGTCGGAGCTATCGACCAGAAACACGGTGGTTAGCTCATCCACACGGCGCACAACCTGCGTGCCGGCCAGCGCCCCAACGAGCAGCACAAAGAGCAGCAGCCGCAGCACAATGCTGCTCCAGAATCGAACAACCGGCAGCCGGCGCGGAGCCAGCAGCGCCAGCGCCAGCAGCGGCCCGATGAGGAGCAGCAGCCACAGCAGATTCGGATAGATGAAAGATAAACGCATATGCTACCAATTTCGCCCGGTCAGCCATCGCTCGACCCGAGCCGGGCGTCCGCATACAGGCAGATCGCGCAACAATCAGAAGTTAGTCGCCTGAGCCGCGCCGCTCGCCGGGCCGCTCAATCCTACCGCGCCGGGTTTTACGCCAATCGAACTGCGGCGCGGCGGCTGGGGCAGATGTCGAAGAAGACGCCTCGCCACGGCTCGAAGTTCCCGCCGCCTCAGTGGATCGTGGGCTGCGCTGCGGCTCGGGAGCAGGCTTCGGTGTCGCCGAACGCCGAAGCGCCTGTACGCGCGCCCGCTGCCGCGCCAGCGTATCCGCCGCCTGATCACGCACACCCGAGGCGCGCACCTGCTTGAGCCAGGACTCGATCACCTTGGGACGCGGCAGCAGCAAGCGACGCACGGCAATATCCAGCGGCCAGAGCAGCACCGCCAGGCAGAGCAACGGCCAGGTGATCGGCCGGGATTGTCGCGATGTCATCGCCGGCGTTTCCCAGACGCGCTCGACCGGCAGATCGGAGCGCCCGCCGGTCTGCTGCGCCAGCGCTTGCAGCAGGCCCAGATTGCCCTCGCGCTGCAAATATTCGGCCGAGGGCGGCACGACCGCGCCCGTGCTGACAACGCCGAGCGCCTGTCCATCACCGCCTTTGACCAGCACCTGCGCCCGGTACACGCCAGCCTCAGGCAGCGCCGTCGTGCCGCGATAGCGCCCAGGCTCGACCTCGATCAGCGGTAGCTCTTGCACGCTGCCGTCCGCGCCGACAATGCGCCCGACCGCGCCCAGACCAGTGCGCGCCCGTCCGTCCAGCGCTTCAGCGCGCAGATCGAGTGCCAACGCCGTTCCTTCGATCCCCGTGCTCGCCTCGAAGCCTTCCAGGCTCGGCGTCGGCAGTAGCGAGCCGACAAGCTGCGCCGAGAAGCGCCCGAACTGGTCCCAGGTAACCCAATCCTTGGCCCACTGACCTTTCATGTCAGGCGTCCAGGCAGCAGCGCGGCCCAGGCCATACTGCCACTGCGCCAGGATCGGATCGCCGTCGTCGGACTCAAGGATCACCTGCGCCGTATCTTTGGGCGTGACCGCGTTATAGCCGTAGAGCGGCGGCACAGCCCGCAGATCGCGTACGGCAGGAGCCGGAAAGGTGAGCACCGGCGTAAATTCCTTCTCGACAATGCCACGACGCGTCACCCGCAGCGACTCGTCGAAGAAGAGCCGGGGAATATCGTTGACATCGTCGACCTCGTAGAACAGGCCGCCGGTCTCGGGGGCGATCTTCTGGAGATTGGGATCGAAATCGTCGATGCCGACCGACGTCAGCGTAATGCCCGATCCCTTCATGCGCTGGATCACATCGTCATAGTTGTACTCAGCCTGACCGTCGGTGAGCAGCACGATATGCTTGATCTTGGCCTCGGCCTTTTCCAGCGCGCCCGTCGCCAGCTCCAAGCCGGGCCGCAGATCCGTGCCGCCGCCCTCGCCGATGCTGCCGAGGCTGTTCAAAAACTCGTCGGTCGGCGGCTTCTTTTGCAGATCGACGGCCCAGGTTGCGCTGCTATCGAAGGCGATCACGCCGATCTGATCCTGCTCGGTCAGCGTCGAGTAGCTCTGGGCCGCGCCTTCCTTGGCCAGCTCCAGCTTCTGGCCCGACATCGAGCCCGAGCGATCGATCACCAGCACCAGCGCCACATCCGGCTGCACTTTCACGCCGCGTGTGCGCATCGTCACCGGCAGCGCGGTCTCAACCGGCGTATCGAGATAGCCGCCCGCCGCGTAGCTGTCAGCGCCGCCGACCATCAGCAGGCCACGCCCAAGCTCGCGCACATAGGCCGGCAGCAGCGCAGCGGCACGCTTCGGCAGCGAGCGAAACGGCGTATCGACCAGCACAATCACATCGTAGGCGTCCATGCCGATCAGCGATGATGGCAGATCCTTGGGCGCGATCGTCGTCGGGTTGAGCTGAGCGGCCTGAAGCGCCGCGCTCAAGTTCGCCCCACGGCCAGGAGCACCCTCGATCAGCAGCACGCGCGGCTGTCCGCGCACCTCGGAGAAGCCGAACTGGACATTATTCGCGCCGACCGTATCGTCGGGAGCGAGCAGCCGAGCCTCCCACGAGTGAAAGCCAGGGCCAGGCGCGGGCACCGTAATCGGAATGCGATTCAGGCCGGCCTCAAGCTGAACCGTGGTTTGCAGCACCGGCTGGCGATCGAGCAGCACCGTCAGTTCGGCGCTGGTGGCGAGTCCGCTCTGGGCCTGAAGCGTCAAGCGAACCTGCTGGCCCTCACGCGCGGTCGCGGGAGCTTCGAGAGCTTCCAGCGCGACATCTTCGGCGACAGGCGGCCCCACCAGCGAGACGGTTTCGATCGGCACCTCGGCAGTGCGCGCTACTGTCGCGGTATCCAGCGCACGACCGCGCGTCTCCGCGCCATCCGAGAGCAGCACAATGCGCTTGCGGGTTTCGCTGGGTAGAATCGCCAGCGCCAGCTGGAGCGCCCGACTGATGTCGGTCTGGTCACTGGGCGGCACGACCGTTGTGCGGGCAAACTCGCGATTCTCGGAGGGTGGCCGCTCGACAACAGCATCGCCGCCAAAAACCACGATCCCGCCGCGATCGCCCTCGGGCATACGGCTGAGCGCGGACTGAATATACTGATCGGCTTTGGCGCGCGTGGCAGGCGAGACTGAGTCGGAGTTATCGACGACAAACACAGTCGTCATATGCTCGGCGGGCCACACAAGCTGCGCGCCGGCCAGCGCGAAGACCAGCGCGCACAGAATCACCGTTCGTAGTCCCAGGCTGAGCCAGCGCCTTACCGCTGTGAGCCGCAGCGGGCTGATCAGCGACAAAAGCCAGAGCGGCAGCAGCAGGAGCAGCAGCCAGAGATACACAGGTTGGACAAACGATACTGGCATCGAAACGGTGTTCTTTCAGTGTAAATATCAGGATTTGAGTCTCGAACCTGCACTCAACGCTGGACGCTTGAGCCAGCGCTCACGCAGCCAGACCAGCGCGCTGCGCTGATAGACCAGCCACTCGACGATCAGCACGAGCAGCGCGATCCACGCCAGCCAGCGCCACATCTCCGAGCGCCCGGTACGCTCCTGCGCCTGCGCCACTACGCGACCGCCGGCCTGGAACAGATTAAGCTGCTTGCGCGGCTCGACCCGCGACTCGGCGGCGTTTTGCAGGTTGACGGCAGCCGCGCGCCGAATCGGATCGGCTCCCTCGCGCTCGATGGCGATCTCATACACGCCCAGCGTCTCGGTCGCGCCGAAGATCGCCTGATTGTTCTGCGGCGTTACCTCGGTCTGCTCGCCAGCCGGATTCGTGATCGTTACGCTGGTGGCATCGGGCGGAACCGGAACGACCAGCGGCTGGCCCGGCTGGATCTGCGCAGCCTCGCCGCCCTGTCCCGGCGCGAGATAGCCGGCCAGATTCGCCAGCAGGACCGGAAACGCCACTTGCAGCGGTAGATCCGAGTTTTGCAGCTCGAAGCCCAGCACGCCGATCCGCCTGCCGTTTTGCTCGCCCGCCAGCAAGATCGGGCCGCCGTCGCTGTCGATCACGGTGCGCGCCCAAACCGGCTTGGAGAGCTGCGCCGATCGCAGCACGTTGATCTCCGCGACTGAAACATTGCGCAGCAGCGGCTCGTTGCCGGTCGCGGGACGCAGCGCCGGAAACTGGATCTCGCCCGTCACCGAGAATAGCTCGGTTGAGCGCAGCGGCCCGACAAAGAGCAGATTACCGGGCGGCAGCGGCTCGGGCGTAACGCCATCCAGCACCGTGAGTGCGGCGGTATCGGTGAAGGTCGTCGTCGTGGTGGGAACCGTGGTCACTTGAATGCCCGGCAGCAGGCCGAGCGCGGTTTCGAGAAAACGATTGCCGTCGGTAATAATGCGCACGATCGCTTTGTCGGTGCCGGGACTGGTCGCCCACGCCTGATCGTCGAGCGGCAGCACGTCCTCGCCTTCGAGCCGCGCGGTCGCCCGCTGCACCGTGTTCGGCACATCCGCCACGATCGAGCGATCCTGGCCCGGCTCCAACGTGAGATCATAGGCGTTGAAGAGCTGACCATCAAGCTCGACGACTAGCCGCCGCTGAACCGGAGCGGTGCCGTAGTTGGTCGCCTGGGCAAAGAGGGTCTGGCCACCGGGGCTGGGCTGCAACACAAACGCCGAGATCGCGACGTTGTCGCTGCGCGCGCCAACCGGGAAGAACTGAACCGGAACCGGCAGTGTCGCCTGATCCGGCAGCGTGACCTGGCCATCGGAGATAATCGCGACCTCGCTATCGCTTTCGCGCGCCGCCAGCGCTCCGGCCAGCGCCAGCGCCTGGCTGAGATCGCTGCCGCCACCCGTGCTGACCGCCAAGCCCTCGATCGCCCGCCGCAGCTCTCGCCGATCGGTCGAGGCCGAGACAGGAACGACCATCTGGCCGCCGATCGCGATCACCGTGGCGCGTCCGCCGTCGGGAAGCTGATCGACCAGCCGCAGCGCCTCCTGCTTGGCAGCCTCCAGCCGCGTGCCGTTAGCATCGGTCGAGGCCATGCTCGCCGAGCGATCCACGATCAAGATCAGATTACGTCCGGTAATGCCGGTGGTGAGCAGATAGGGCCGCGCCAGGGCGAAGATCAGCGCGAATAAGACCAGGAGCTGGAGCAGCAGAAGAATATTGCGCCGCAGCCGCTGCCAGGGAGCGTTGGCCTCGACATCACGAACCATGCGCTGCCAGAGAAACGTGGACGAGACCGTTTGTTCCTCGCGCCGCAGCTTGAGCAGATACATCGCGATGACGACGGGAGCCAGGAGCGTCAGGCCAAGTGCCAGCGGAGCGAGAATACCCATAACAAGATCCTTGAGCGGAGTCGATAGAGTTCAAACGCCGTCCGGCGGCGTCGCAGGAAAGACGCCCTCGACGCGTAAAAGTTCCAAAACGCTGCCCCGCTGCTGGCATTGTACACGTTTCACCAGCGGCGGGGCAACCGCGATCCGTCTGATATGTTGCTGACAGCCTGGGCTATGACGCGGCGCGCTCCTCGCCTGGCTGCGAGTGCCGGAAGCGCGGATCTTCCGAGGGCCGTGTCGGCGGCAGCAGGCGCAGCGCAAAGCCAAACGCCACAATAATCAGAATGCCTGACAGCACGAACGGCCCCCAGGCCTCGTACTCGAAGGCCAGGCCGGCAACCAGCGGCCCCACAACGCGCGCCAGGGCTGCAACCGACTGCGAAATACCCAGGATCTGGCCGCGCTCAGCCGGCGGGCTTTCACGGGTGATCAGGCTGTTGGCGCTGGGAGTGGCAACTCCTAGCCCGAGCGCTACCGGAGTCAGCGCCAGCAGCAGCAGCGGCCACGAGGGCGCAAAGCCCGCCAGCAGCAATCCGATACCGCCGAGCACCAGGCCAAACTGAAGCGCGTGCCGCTCGCCGAAGCGCCGCACGATCGGGCCGATGCCGCCACCCTGCACCAGCACCGCCAGCACGCCGACATACGCCAGCACATAGCCAGTCTCGCGCGCGCCAAAGCCGAACTGCCGATCGTTGAAGAGCGCGAACAAGCCCTGGAATCCAGCCTGCGACAGATTGAAGATGAAAAAGATCAGCAGCAGCAGGCCGAGCTGCTCATAGCTAAAAGCACGGCGCAGGCCCTCGACATCGATGATGCGCGGCTGCCGCAGGGTATTGCGCTTCTCACGCGGCAGCGACTCGGGCAACATAAAGATCGTCAGGAGCAGTGAGACCAACGAGATCGCCGCCGCCACATACGCCGGAATATGATAGTTATCGCCCTGGCTCAGGATGCCGCCAAGCGCCGGACCCATGATGAAGCCCAGGCCAAAGGCCGCGCCGATCAGGCCATACGCCTTCGCCCGATCTTTTTCTTCGACGACATCGCTGATGTAGGCCTGCGCCGTCGAGATATTGCCGCCCGAGATGCCATCCAGCAGACGAGCAATGAACAGCAGCGGCAGCGAGTTGGCCAGGCCCAGCAGCACAAACGACAGCACCGTACCGATCTGGCTGATGATCAGCACCGGCCGCCGCCCGATACGATCCGAGAGCGCGCCCAGATACGGCGTGGCGATCAGCTGCATCAACGAGTACGAGGCCAGCAGCACGCCGACCACAAACGGCGACGCCCCAAAAACCTCGGCGTAGAGCGGCAGCAGCGGCAGAATAATGCCAAAGCCCAGCAGGCCAATAAACACGATCAAAAATATCGGTAGTAGCGGTGAACTGCGTATCTTCTTCATCGAAGCTCCAGAGCTTTAACGATCGACCCAAAGCCACAGTGTACCACGATCGCGATCTGCAACCTCGGGCCGGCACCCGATCTTGGCGTGGTTACAGAACTGATTGGTTAAACCAAAGAGACGACTCGACCGAGCAAGTCGTCTCCTAACCAATTGATCACTAGCGGCGTATCAGCGCACAACGTTGCGGCGGCGCAGCATGTTGAGCAGCAGGTCCTCGATCGGAAAGCTGGTCTCGATCGGAAGATAGGTGATGCTGCGCGCGTTGCAGAACTCGCCGATCTCGTCGCGCCACTCCTCCAGGCCGCGCTGGTAGCGCCGCACCAGATCAACATCGGCGGTCAGATCGACGGGCGGCCCACCCTCTGCGTCGATCAGCCGGATGTCGCCCTCAAGCTGCGGGTCGATCTCCTGCGGTGCCAGCAGATGCAGCACAGTGATCTCGAAGCGCCGCGATACCAGCGACTGCAACCCGGCCTGCCACTCGGCATCCATCAGATCCGAGCAGAGCAGCAGTGGCCCTGGGCGCCGCGAGGTCTGGGCGTAGCGCTTGCAAACCTCGGCAAAGCGCGTGGTCGCGCCGGGCTTGAGATCGGTCAGAAACGAGAAGAGCGGCACGACGCCACGCTTGGAGCGCTGCGGCGGCATGCTCAGCTCACGCTCCTGCCCGAACGCCGTCAGCGTGACGCGATCGAGATTGGAGAGCGCGATATAGCCCATCGCGCCGATCACACGCTTGGCGTAGAACAGCTTGTTGGGATCGCCCCAATCCATCGAGCGGCTGGTATCGATCAGCAGATGAATGGTCAGCTCTTCCTCGGCCACGAACAGCTTGAGAAAGAAGCGCTCCATGCGCGCGTACAAATTCCAGTCGATCTGCCGGAAATCATCGCCCGCCACGTAGGGCTTGAAATCCGCGAACTCGACTGACGCGCCGCGCTTGGGGCTGCGTCGTTCGCCCTGAAGATCGCCGGCTACCGCGCGCTTGGTGATCAGCGCCAGCCGGTCGAGCTTGGCCAGAAACGCGGCATCGAAGAGCCGAATCGCTTGTGAGGTATTGGTCATTGTGTTTCGGGACGATACCGCAGCGGCACGCGGTGTGTGCCGCTCCAGCCGATCAGCTTATTCTTCTTTGACCGCCTCGATGATTCCGCGCACCACATCGTCGGCGCCCACACCTTCGGCCTGCGCCTCAAAGTTCAGGATCACGCGGTGACGCAGCGCGGGCATCGCGGCCTGCTTCAGATCTGCAAAGGCCACGTTGTAGCGACCATCCAGCAGCGCCAGGATCTTGCCGGCCAGAATCAGCGTTTGCATACCACGCGGCGACGCGCCATAGCGCACATACTGCTGTGTGATGCCCGGCGTTTCCCGGCCGCCTGGGTGAGTCGCCGAGACCAGGCGCGCGGCGTAGTTGAGCACATGGCTGGCAATCGGAACTTCGCGGGCCAGCGCCTGCATCTGGATAATCGTCGCGCCGTTGACCACACGCCGGGGCTGCGGTGCATTGAGGCTGGTGGTGCGATTGGCGATCTCGACCAGCTCCTCCGTGGTCGGGAACGGCACATCGATCTTGAAGAAGAAGCGATCGAGCTGCGCCTCGGGCAAGGGATAGGTGCCTTCCATCTCCAGCGGGTTTTGAGTCGCCAGCACGAAGAAGGGCTGATCCAGCCGGTGAATCGTTTTAGCAACCGTGACCGTCCGCTCCTGCATCGCTTCGAGGAGCGCGGACTGAGTCTTGGGCGTGGCGCGATTAATCTCGTCGGCCAGCACCAGATTCGCGAAGATCGGCCCTGGCTCAAAGCGAAACTGCTTGCGTCCGGCGTCATCCTCGGCGATGATCGTCGTACCGACAATATCGGCGGGCATCAAGTCGGGCGTGAACTGGATGCGCGAGAAGCGGCAGTCGACCACGTCCGAGAGCGTACGAACCAGCGTGGTTTTGGCCAGGCCGGGCACGCCTTCGAGCAGCGCGTTGCCGCCCGCCAGCAGCGTGACCAGCGTCAAGCGGATAAGCTGGCGCTGCCCGACGATCACCTTGCTGACCTCGGTCTCGATCGCAGTGGATGCAGCGCGAAATTGCTCTGGACTGATCGTTGGCTGTGGGCGCGGTGCAGTTGTCATGAAAACTCCTTATTCTTCACGTTCGGCAGCGCAGACTGCATATGCTTGATCCTGGGGCAGCAGTCTGCGCTGCATTGAACGCGCTCTAGATTATTGATTCGGCGACAGCTCCGAGAAATAATCGCGGACGTAGCCCTTCAAATGCGGCGGAATCGCCGAGCGATCGAGCGCCTCGCTGGCGGCATCGCTGTACTCCCCATAGACCTGCTCGTAGGGAACCTGCGAGCCGTTGCTGGCTCCAGGGCCGTACTGGCCGGGTCGTACCTGCTCATTGCCATTCTCGCCTACTTGACCGTTGACCTGCTCACCCTGACCATTCTGGCCCGATGGCTGGTAAGGTTGATAGACGCTGTCGTTGGGATCGGGGCTGTTGCCCAGCGATTGGCCCTGGCCGTTCTGGCCGACGTTGCCGCTGCTGCCGCTCTGGCCATTGCCGAGATTGTTAGCGTTTGATCCACCCTGACCTTGACCTTGACCCTGACCCTGACCCTGACCTTGTCCTTGACCTTGGCCCTGACCTTGTCCTTGACCCTGGCCTTGTCCTTGACCCTGCTGACCCTGCTGACCCTGCTGGCCTTGCTGACCCTGCTGACCTTGCTGACCTTGCTGGCCTTGCTGGCCTTGCTGGCCTTGCTGGCCTTGCTGGCCTTGCTGGCCTTGCTGACCTTGCTGGCCTTGCTGGCCTTGCTGGCCCTGGCGATTCTGTCCAGACTGAGCAATAGACTGGCGGCCTTCTTGAAGACGCGACAGGGTTTGCTCACGGGCCTGATTGTCGGCTTGCTGCTGGTTGGCGCCCTGCGCTTGCTGGGAAGCACGGCTCAAGTTCTGGCTGGCCTGTGCGCTATTGCCGCTGCGCAGCGCATCGGCTGCGGATTGCAGCGACTGAGACAGGGCCGGGTTGGTATTGGCAAGATCGCTGGCCTGCTGCTCCAGAGCGTCTGCGAGGCGCTGCTGTTGTTCGGCGGAAAGCTTGGAGATCTCCTCGGCCAGCTTTTGCAGCTCTTCATCGGCCTGATTCGCCTGCGCATTCTGGCTGGCCTGCTCGCCGCGCTCCTGCTGAAGCCGCCGGGCCAGCTGCTCAAGACCGGCCTGACGCGCGTCGGCCTGAGCGTCGAGACGCTGGCGCAGCTGCGCCTCGGTCTTGGACAGCTCGGCCAGCGCATCCTCGCGGCTCTGAGGATTGGCCTGTAGCGCCTGCTTAAGCTCCTCAAGCTCCTTGAGCAACCGTTCACGCTCGGCAGCCGACAGCTCTTTGTTGTTCTCAAGCTCCTGCTGCTGCTTGTCGATCTTGTCGATCGTCTCGGCGACCGTCTGCTGCACGGCCGCGCGCTGCGCCAGCACCTCGTTTTGCGGATTGGGAACAAAGTTCAGCGCAATGCCCAGCAGCAACGGCACGGCAAACGTTGCGATCGTCCGGCGATTGAAAGCCAGGCCAATCTGGCGCGGCTGGACTCGCGTTGCGGTCTCCATAGCATCGTCGCGCTGACGCAGCTCGACATCGTCGAGATCGGTTTTGGCTTGCAGCTCAAGCGCGGTAGAAAAACGTTCGCGCAGCTCAAGCAGCAGATCGGTGCGGCGGGCGGTGGTGACGAGCGAAGGACGGCGCAGCAGCAAAATGCCAAGCAACACCACAACCCAGAGCACAAGCGGCAGCAGCGACCACAGCAGCAACTGCGCGATCGGCATGAGACGGCCTAGCGCCTGGATCAGGACACAGGCAGTGCCGGGCAGCCAGGCGGTCTGCTGAGCGAGACGAATGGTGTCGCGGAGCTGAAGCCGCCAGCGCAGTGGGCGCAGATGCCGCGATAGATCGTAGGTAGATGTTGCCATATATCATCCTTTATCGGCAGTATAACAGGTTCGGCGATGTGCCTTGGCTACCAGGACGATCCAGCCGAACATAAAGTTCCGGCTTGTCAATATTGTAACAAAGTTGCCCGAATCCGACACAGGTGCCGGCTGATATGCGCATGACATGCCAGTCCAGCAGGATCGGGAGGCGAGCCGCGCTATGGTACAATCCCGCCGTGAGGATCGTATGTCAGGACTAACTTTGTGGCTGGTGCTGGGCGTGCTGCTGCTGCCGACGATCGGGGCGCTGATCGCACGGGCGATCGAGCAGCGCAGCGGCGCACGGGCCGTCAAGCTGATCGGTGCGCTGGGCTTTGCCGGAGCAGTCGTGTGTTTGCTGGCGCTTCAGTGGCAGCCGATCGATGCGGCGACGCTGGGCCGGCTCAACATTTTTCTGCCTTCCAGTGATGTCGTCGTCGCGCAAGACTCGTTTGTCGAGATTCCAACCGTTGTGCCGACGCAAATTGCCGCGCCGAGCACCACGCCGACTGTGGCCCGCACCAGCACGCCAGCTGCCGGCACTGCTACGCCGACCGCGACCAGCGAGCCGACGCCGACCACGCCACCGCCACCGACCGAAATTCCGCCGACTGAGGCACCACCGCCAACCGAGGCACCACTACCGCCAACTGAAGCTCCAGCGGCTGGGCCGCAGCGCTACATCGTCGAAAGCGGCGACACACTGCGCGGCATCGCGGAGCGCTTCAACGTATCGGTCGGCGCGATCTTGCGCTACAACGGCCTCTCCGAAGAAGACGGCGACAATCTACGACCCGGACAAGAGCTGCTGATTCCGCCGTCCTGATGCTCAAGCGCCGCCATATGCAAAACCAGACCGAAGCTGAGCGTGGAGCCAGCCCGATAGCGCGGATCGTGCCGGGCTGGCTCCGTGCGCTGCCGCTACTCGGCGCGATCTCCTTGCTGCGCTTCCTGCCGCAGATGGCCGAATCCTCGCTCGGCGGTGCATGGCCGCTCCCATGGCGTCTGGATGCGCTCACACTCTGCTTTGCGATCGCGCTGCCGCTTGGGGTGGCATTCCTGCCCCTGAGCTGGCGCAATACACTGCGCGCGCTGGTGGCGCTGGCACTGCTGGTCGCCGTTGCCGGTGAGCATTTGCTGGTGCTACCAGTGGCGCTGATCATTCTGGGCGGGCTGCTGTGGAGCTGGCGGTGGCTGCTGGCGGGCGCGCTGCTGGCGGCTGGGATCGGGCTGATCTGGCTAAACGGCGGCAGCGCCTGGTCGGCGCCCGCAACCGCAACCGCCGTAACTTCGCCGGCTTTTTTACTGATCCTGCTTGGCTGTAGCATCGGCCTGAGCAGCTATCCGATCGCCCTTATGCGGCAATCGTCCGACCCACTGCGCCAGGCACTCCAGCCGATCTGGCTCTTGCCGCTGATCCGAACGATCGAGTGGGGGCCGTGGAATAGCGGTTGGACGCTGGCAGCGCTGCTGCTGGGCGGCGTGACCACACTTTGGGCGGCCAGTACCGCGCTGTGGACGGACGATCGAGCGCAACGCATCGAGCGAATCTTGAGCGCCTGGCTGGGCATGGCGCTGGCCTGTGTCGGCCTTTTGACGACTGTTGGCATCGCCGCAGCGCTCTGGCTGATACTCGCCTATGCCCTGAGCCTCGGCCTGCTGCTACGATCCGAGCGCTGGGGCTGGTGGGCCGGGCCTGTGCCGCCGGCGGCGAGCTTCGTGGCGGCCTGGCTGGCGCAGGGAGCAACCGCAGCCAGCGGCGCGTTTCTGCTCTCAGCCGTCTTCTGGCTGGCCACGCTGTTCAGCGGCATCGCGATCTTGCGGCTCAGGTCAGAGACGAAGATTTCCTCCAGGCTCAGCATAGCCTCGGCGCTCTGCCTGGGACTGGCGCTGCTGCTGGGCGTTCTGGCTCCGCTGCCGCTGCGCTGGCTGATGCTGCCGGCGATCGAGCCGTTGCAGGGCGGGCTGACGCCGTTTGGTCTGCTCGATATCTGGCCCTGGGTCGGCATCGCGGCGCTGGACGCGGGACATCGCCGGGTGGCTGTCTTGCCCTCGATCGCGGTGTTCGTGCTGGCGCTGGTCGTCGCGGCGCTGGTCTGGCTGGTCGCGCGCGTCTTTGGCTGGGTGCGGCTCGCTGGCGACGAGGAACAGAATCAGCCAGAGCAGGCGGATCTGTGGGTGCAGCTGCGGCAGCAGGTCTGGTGGATCAAAGGATCGAAGCGGCGTGGATGAGCTGATCGCGCTGGTGGGGCGCAGCTGGCGGCTCCTGCTGCTTTATCCCGGCGGCTTGACCGCGCTTGGCTGTGTAGTTCTGGTGCGCTTGCTGTTCGAGCAGCCGCCAGCCATGCGACGCGGCGCGCTGCCCCGGCTTGGCGGCGAGATTGTGATCGTGGCGGCGTGGCTGCTGGCGATCGCGCTGTTGCCGCTGCCACAGGCTGACTGGTCCTACCCCCTCGATCTGCTGATCTTGCTGCTGCTGCTTGAGCTTCCGCACTGGCTCTACATCGTTCGTTCCCCGAATAGCGTTACACAAATTGCACCGCTGCTGAACGTGTATCCGCTGCTGGCGCTGAGCATCGCTGCGCTGGGACAGGGAGCGGGCTCGCTGGTGGCGCTAGAGGTAAACCGGAGCAGCGGCCTGCTGCATTGGGCCGGAATCGCGGGCTGGGCCAGCACGCTGCCGCCGCTGCTCGGGCTCGGGCCGTGGGGGAATCAACGATGGTGCGGCACGCTGCCCGCGCTGCGGTGTGTTGGGCATATCGGGCTACTGCTGGCGGCGGCGCTGCCCGCCCATAACGACACGCCGATCGTCGCCGCGCTGCTTGGCTTTGGGTGCATTGTCCTGCCGCTAGCGGTTTTGAATCGCTGGTGGCGGGGCAGCGGCGATTGGTGGATCGGCTGGCAGCCCTGGCTAGTCGCGGCCTTCACGCTCTTGATCGCCTGGATCAGCAGCCAGACATTGCTGCTGCGCCTGCGCTGAGGCGCTTACACCAGCGCCGCGTGCGACTCCGGCACCGCCTCCGCCAGCCACACCGAGCGCCCGGTCTCGCGCTCCCACTCGCGAATCTGCGCCACAACCTCGGCGCGATCTTCCGCGCTAGTATTCGCCGCGAAATGCAGCCAGATGCCGGCGCCGCCTGCGGCATACCACGCGCCAAACGGCACTTGCTCGCCAGCCTCCAGATCGAAGTGCCAGATTACCTCGGCAATATCGTTGTAGCTGTCGGGATCGACGGTGGAGGTCCAGGGCAGCACCAGCCAGCAGCGCGGGCTGACGCGACGATGACCGTTGTCCGGCGCTCGATCGAGGTAGACCGCCACACGATCGAGGTAGCCCGGCTGGTAGGGCAGCGAGTCGCGCCACTCGCCGAGCGCTGATGGTTCGGGAGCAAGATCCGGGCAGAGCAGATACAGATCGAAGATCGTGGCCGGATTCTGCGCGATCCAGCCGGCCAGCAGCGGCGTAACAGCAGACAGATCCTTTTGATCCAGCACCACATCCACGTGTTGCGACAGCCGCGAGCCAGCCCTGAATAGCGCCGGATCATCACGCTTGGCCGCAAGCCGAATCCGCTCGATCGGCGATGCTGTGAGGCTGGGAGCCGAATCCGAGATCAGCGCGTCGAGGCGTGGCAGCGGCATGCCTTCGATCGCATCCGGCGGCAGATCCACGCTCAGCTTGAGCTGTCGCCGCAGTTGCCGCAGATCCTGGTAGCTGAACTGATCGGTGTGTAGCACGTAGTAGGGCGGTCGCTCCTGGAAGCACAGATCGTACTGCGCGGCCTGCTGGCGAACCGCCGTTCCCGGCAGCACTTGCAGCGTGAAAATATCGTAGGGGCCGAGCGACTCGCGCTGGATGAAGTCGAGAGTTTCGGCCACGCCTGCGGGATTGTCTTCGGGCAAGCCCAGGATCACGTCCAGATACACCTCGATGTTGTGGGCATAGAGCCGCCGCGTGCCGGCCGCCCATTTTTGCAGATCGGTGCGGCGATGGCTGGCGCGCAGCGCTACCAGATTGGCGGTCTGGAGGCCAACCTCGACGTAGCGCACGTTGCAGCGATCGAGCGCGGCTACAACTTCTTCGGTCAGATGTTCGCCACGCAGCTCGGCGTAGAAGGTCATCTGTTGATCGGTGTTGATCACTTCCAGAGCACGCATCAGCGGCCAGAAGAGCGGCACCAGATTAAGATTCGCCTCGATGAAATGCACGCGGTTAATGCCCCGCTCACGGCCCCAGGCGATCTCTTGCAGCACGCGCTCCAGGCTAAAGTAGCGATTGCCGAGCTTGGTGCCCATGTTGCGCCCGTAGAGGCAGAAGCTACAGGCGTAGGGACACCAGCGCGAGATCTCGACCATCAACATGCTGTCGGGCGGCGTTTCGAGGTAGCCCAGCAGATACGGCGACGGCAGCACCGACAGATCGTTCAGGGCCACGCGCTCGGCGGTGAAGCGCAGCTCGCCCTCCCAGCGATAGGCCAGACCGGGAATCTGCGCCAGCGGATCGGCGGATGGAGCGGAGGCGAGCAGCAGCGCGTCGGGCTGAGCCGACAACCGCGAGCCGCACCAGAAGCGTAGCAGATCGGCAAAGGTTTGCTCGCCCTCGCCGATCACTGCCACATCGACGGCGGGATGCTCCAGCACCCAAAGATTGTCGCGCTGCACCTCGGGCCCGCCGACAACGACCTGAAGCGACGGCAATTGCGCTTTGACGCGCCGGACAATGTCGAGGCTGCGCTCGCTGTTCCAGGTGTAGAGCGAGATGCCCAGCACCTCCGGCCGCCGCGCCACGATCTCCGCGACCAGCAGTGCGTCACCGGCATGATCGGCGAGCGATCGCGGCAAGATCTCGATCGCGGCATAATCGAGCAGGCCCTGCGCGTGGGCGTAGGCTTTGAGATAGCCCAGCGCCAGCGGCACATTGAGCGTCGGATTGTTGGGAACCGGCAGTTGAAACAGCAGCACGCGCAGTCGATGATCCACTTAAACACCTCGATACAACCTGATCGTATTGTACCGCGTGGACAATTCACAGGAAGAACAGATAAACAAAGAACAAAGAACAACAAATTTCCAAAATTGTTTATGAGCGAAGCTCTTGTTTGTTCTTTGTTTCATCTTTGTTCTCTATGCGAGCGCTTTGATACGCTGCGCCGTGTGGTGCGCCAGCGCCATGATCGTCAGCATCGGGTTCACGCCCGACGAGGCCGGAAACGCGCTGCCGTCGGCGACGAACAGGCCCCGCGCGCCAAAGACTGCGCCGTCGCCGTCGCAGACCGCCGTGCGCGGATCGCTGCCCATGCGGCAGGTTCCCATCTGATGCGCGCTGAACAACGTCAGCCAGTTGCGATCGACCATCTGCCGGGCTAGCTGCGCGCAAAACGCATCGATCGCGGCGGGCATCGACTCGGGAGCGCGTTTGAAATACTGCCGCCGCGCATGAAGCGTCAGCACCTCGTGCGCGCCCGCCGCGAGATGCACCCGCACGGCCGCTTGTACGCCGCGCTGAAGATGCGCCCGCTCCTGCGGCCCTGGCCGGTAGGTGATCACCGGCTTGCCGTAGCGACCAAGCTGTACCCGCCCGCCGACCTGATCGCGGACCAGCACGATCGTCGCGCTTTTGTAGGCGGCGGCCTGCATCTGTCGCCGGTGGTCGCGAGCACTAAACCAGGGCGTCGCCAGCGCCAGCAGACCGGGATGCGACGGCGCGGTCTCCAGCCGAAAGCCGTAGGTTCCCGACAGCGCGGCAAACTCGTTGCAGAGAATCGTCTGGGGCGGGCCGCTCCACAGCTCGATCCGCTGGCTGTAGGTGCCCGAGACGGCGGTGGTGGGATGCAGAAACAGGTTGCGGCCGATCGCCGGCAGCGTGAGGCCGGAGCGCAGCAGCAGCAGCGGCGAGTGGATCGCGCCCGCCGCCACCACGACCACCGGAGCCCGCACCTGCACCGATTGGGATTGGCCGGCCGCATCGGTTGCGACAGCCTCGACGCCAGTGACGCGTCCGTTGCTCAGCGTCACGCGCTCAGCCCGGCAGCGCGCAACGATCGTCGTATCGCCGCGCTGAGCATCCGCCAGATAGGTGACCGCCGTCGATTGTTTGCCGCCGTGGCGACAGCCATAAACGCAGTAGCCGCACTGCGCCGGATCGCAGCCGTGGGCATTGCGCGGCAGCGTCTGCCAGCGATAGCCGAGCGCGTCGCAGCCGTCGCGCAGCATGGCGTTGTTGCGATTGACCAGGCTTTCGGCCTCTCCGACGTGAATCCGCGCTGCGACGGCCTCCAGCGAGCGCGTGAAGCTGGCGTCGGCGAAGTGCCGGCAGCCCGAGAGCGCGGCCCACTCATCGCGAATCGCGGGCGGCGTGCTGAGCGAGGTTTGCCAGTTGACCGTGGTTCCGCCGCCGATCGTCGCGCCGGCCAGGATCGCCACACCAAGATCGCGCGTCGAGATCAGGCCCTGGTCGAGATAAAGCTGCTGCATGCCCGCAAACTCGCGCTGATCAAAGTCGGGCGCCTGCTGGCCGCTGCCGGCCTCAAGCACGATCACGCGCTTATTGGCGGCTGCCAGCTCCGCCGCAACCACGCTGCCGCCCGCGCCCGAGCCGATCACGCACACCTCGCACTCCAGCGTCGTCGGACGATCGATCGGCGTGAGCGTGAGCGCAGCAGGTCGAGCCGGTAAGTTGGGCGAGGGCGTGTAGCCCAGCGCGGGCCAGGTTGGATTCTGGCCGCTGGCATCGGGCAGGCTGTAGAAGAGGAATGTTGTCAGGCGTTTGAGCGCCTGAAAGCCGGTGCGCAGCATCGGCAGGCGGCTGAGCGCCAGCTTCAGCAGCACGCGCTCACGCTCGGGCAGCGCCAGGTTGTAGAAGCGCTGGCGTCTGCCGATCAGCAGCTGATTGATGAATGGCCGATCGAGCACGTGCAGCAGACGACGAAACTCGGCCTGCTGTCCCTGATCGAAGCTGGCCAGCGCCTGCTCGATCGCCGATGGAACGTCGAGGTCGCCAGCCCTACAGATGAACAAACGCGGGTCGTCGTCCGGCCCGGCCAGCAGTGACGGCGCAAGCGCATCGCAGGCAGCGCGCAGCGTTGTGCGCTCGGTCGGTGTCAGCACGGCCGCCGTCGCAGAAGGAGCTACCATCGTCATACAGCACCTCGGAAGATCAGCGACAGCTAGTATGCCCCACTTACGATCGCCGCGCAACTCGGTTGACGATTCGTGGATTTTAACCTACCGTAGTGTGGCTTCAAATGATGTTCATAGCTTGGAGGATACGATGTCGTCTTTGTCCAACCAGTCGCAGACCCTCAGCGATGCCGTGCTCAGCCGGCGCTTGCCGGCTGAGCGCAGCCGATCCTGGCTCACCGATGCGATGCTGATCGCGTTGTTTAGCGGCTTTGTCGCGCTGACCGCGCAGATCGAGATCCGGCTGCCGTTCACGCCCGTGCCGATCACCGGGCAAACGCTGGGCGTGCTGCTGACCGGCGCGGCGCTGGGCAGTCGCCGTGGAGCGCTGGCACTGATGCTCTACCTGCTCGAAGGCGCGATCGGGCTGCCGGTCTTCGCCGGCGGCGCGGCGGGTTTCGCCCGCATTCTCGGGCCGACCGGCGGCTATCTGCTGGCGTGTCCGCTGGCTGCCGGAGTCGTGGGCTTGCTGGCGGAGCGCGGCTGGGATCGACGGCTGCCGCTCGCCGCGCTGGCGATGCTGATCGGCAACCTGGTGATCTACCTGCTGGGCGTCTCCTGGCTGGGATTCTACAAGGGCATCCTGGGCGACGTTTCGATGCTGTGGGCGGGCGTGTACCCCTTCCTGCCCGGCGATCTGCTCAAGATCGCGATCGCGGCGATCGTGCTGCCGGGCGCGTGGAGGCTGCTTAACGGCATCGATCGACGCGGATCGTAAATTGTAATTGACACATCCAACCGTCAACGACTAGAATTGATCTTACGAATCCACTCTTTATCGTGGGAGGATACGCACGATGTATCGCAGATTTCTTATGGTGATGACGCTCATGCTGGCTCTGATTCTGTCGGCCTGTGGGCAGTCAACCGGCCAGACCGACACGACCGGCTCACCCGCAGCTAGCAGTGCTGCCTCGCCTGCGGCCAGCACCGCGCCCGCAGAGTCGGCCAGCCCGGCGGCAAGCACAGGCGCATCCACCGGTGGCGAGGCGCTGCCGCAGGCACCCGAGGGCTCGGCGCTGCGCGCGATCCAGGATCGCGGCAAACTGATCGCCGGCGTCAAGTACGATGTGCCGCTCTTCGGCTTCCTCAACCCGACGACCAACAAGGTCGAGGGCTTTGATGTGGAGATCGCCCGTGAGGTTGCCAAGAAGATCTTCGGCAACCCCGACGCGATCGAGTTCAAGGAAGCGATCAGCAAGAACCGCATTCCGTATCTCACGGACGGCACCGTCGATATCGTGGTCTCGACGATGACCGCCAACGCCGAGCGCGCCGAGCAGATCGATTTCTCGGACACCTACTATGTCGCCGGCCAGTCGCTGCTGGTCAAGAAGGGCAGTGATGTGCAGAACATCGACGGCGTCAAGGGCAAAGTTGTCGCGACGGTGAAGGGCTCGACCTCGGAGAAGAACATTCGCGAGAAAGCGCCCGAGGCTACCGTCGAGCTGTATGACACCTACGCCGACGCGGTGCAGGCGCTCCAGTCGGGCCGCGCGGATGCCGTCACCACCGACGACATTATTCTGTACGGCTTCCAGAGCCAGAACCCGGATCAGCTTGAGGTCGTGGGCGGCCAGTTCACCAAGGAGCCCTACGCGATCGGCATCAAGAAGGGCAGCACTGAGCTGACCGAGGTGGTCAACACCACGCTGCGCGAGATCAAGGACAGCGGACGCTGGGGCGAGATCTACAAGCAGTTCATCCCCGAGCAGGAAGTTCCGGCGGTTCCGCCGCAGGATTGGCGCGAAGTCAAGTAACTGCGGCTGCATCTTTCGAGCAAGGGAGAGCGTGATGCTCTCCCTTCTTGCGCATCTGGAGGGTAAGGATGTCGTCTGAAAACATCCAGCTCATCGTTAGCGGCTTGCTCGCCACCCTTGCGCTCACAGCTACCAGTGCGCTCGTCGCGCTGATCGTCGGCACGTTGATCGGCGTGCTGCGCGTCGGGCCACGCGCGATCTTGCGCGAGGCGGCGGCGGGCTATGTCGAATTTTTTCGCAACATCCCGATCCTGACGGTGCTCTTCTTCATCTACTTTGGCCTGCCGGCATCGGGGATTCGTCTGTCGTCGTTTTCCTGCGCGACCTGGGGTCTGGGCCTGTACACCGCCGCCTATGTCGCCGAGATCATCCGCAGCGGCATCTACTCGGTGGGTCGTGGTCAGATCGAGGCCGCGCGATCGCTGGGGCTGGGCTTTACGCAGATGCTGCGCTTTGTGCTGCTGCCGCAAGCTTTCAGCGTGGCGATCCCACCGCTGGGCACGCTGCTGATCGCGCTGCTCAAGAATACAGCCATCGCGCAGTCGATCGCGGTTACTGAGCTGTTCTACCAGGCGACCGTGATCGAGGGCCGCACCTTCAATCCGAATATCTTTTTGATCATCGGCTTGATCTACGTCGTAGTCAACATTCCGCTGGGCCTGCTCGTCAACTACGCCGAGCGCCGTCTGCGGATCGTGCGCTAGGAGGCCAGGCATGGCGACAACACGTGTATCGACGCGGGAAACCACACGCTTTGCGCTTCCTCGCGGCGCGGCCGGGCTGCTGCGACTCCTGACGGCGCTGGTAATGGCGGCGCTCTTTCCGCTGATCTTTGGTCTGGGACCGGCGGATTTTGCGCGCGTCTTGCAGCCGGGACTGCTGCGCTTCCTGGGCATCGGCACGATCGCGACCGTCACCGCCTCGCTGGTGGCGATTCTGCTGAGCCTGCCGCTGGCCACACTGCTGGCGCTGGCGCGTTTCGCAAAAGGCGCTCCCCAGCGCTACACCGCCGCGATCTTTATCGAGGGCATTCGCGCGATTCCGGTGCTGCTGCTTATCTTTTATGTCAATAATCGTTTTCCAGGATTGGCGGCGATCGAACGACTAAGCTTGCCTGACGTAGTCGATTTCTTTCTGGGGGCGCTGCTCTCGCAGCAAGGGCTGGCCGTGGTGCTGGCGCTGACGATCTACACGGCGGTCGTCAACGCCGAGCTGATTCGCTCGGGGATGGCCTCGCTGGATCGCGGGCAGTTCGAGGCGTCGCGCTCGCTGGGCATGAGCTACTGGCAGATGATGCGGCTGGTGATCTTGCCGCAGACGTTTCGCCGCGTGCTACCGCCGCTGATCGCGCAGTTCACGACGCTGGTGAAAGATACGTCGCTGGGATCGATCATCGGCTTTGTGGAGCTTCAGCGCGCGGCGATCATCATCTATCAGCGGCCGGGCTACAGCGTGATGGCGGTGCTGTATGTGGCCGCGCTGATCTATTTTGTGATCAATTATCTGCTCGGCAAGGCCAGCATCGCGATTCAGGAGCGGAGCGGCGGGCTGCCGCCACAGATGGATATGGGCTAAACAAAAGGCGCGCACTCGGCGCGCCCTCTGGCTACTGCTCAACGATCGTGTCGGCTGCGCTCGTGCGAGGTGGAGAGTTCTGCTGCTCAGCGTTCGGCGTCGAGGCCGGGCGCTTTTTCTTTTCTGCCTGCTCGTTGACGTTGAAGCGCGTCATCGCCAGCGTCAGGCCCTCGGTGAGAAACGTCTCGACGGCATCCGCTACCCGCGTGTATAGCTCGGGCAGCTTGTCGGCCTGCTCGCGGCTCCAGTTGCTCAGCACGTAATCTTTGGTCTCCCAGCCAGCCGGCGGTCGCCCGATGCCGACGCGCAGCCGGGGAATGTTTTGTGTTCCCAGCTGCTGAATGATCGATTTCATGCCGTTCTGGCCGCCCGCGCTGCCGTTTGCGCGCAGCCGCAACGACTCGAAGGGCATGTCGAGGTCGTCGTAGATGACCAGCAGCTCGGAGGTGGGATCGATTTTGTACCAGCGCACCAGCGCCGAGACCGACTGGCCGCTGTCGTTCATGAAGGTGAACGGCTTCGCCAGCACCACGCGCTGCCCTCGGATCATCCCGGTCGCGATCCGCGCCTTGTGCTGCTTCTCGTTGAAGCTCAGACCATGCCGATCTGCCAGAAACTTGACGCTCTGAAAGCCAACGTTATGTTTATTTTTGGTGTACTGCTCGCCAGGATTGCCCAGGCCAACAATTAAGAACATCTGAATCCTCACTCAACATATATCGCTGAGGATTGTAACAAAGATTCGCGCGCCGGGCTGCCGACTTCGGACCTAGAGCGCCCTGGGGCAACCAAGGGAACAAGTAAACAAAGGAACAAATGATCAGGCTGCTGTTGGTGTTTTGTTCGTTTGCTCTTGGTTCTTGGTCAGGCCCTCACCCCTAGCCCCTCTCCCGTTGCGACAGGAGAGGGGGAATTATCGGTACTTCCTGTTGTTCTTTGATCTTTGTTCTTGGTTCTTTGTTCGTTTGGTTCTTGGTTCTTGGTTCTTGGTTCTCCGTTTTGTTCGCTTGTTCGCTTGTTCGCTTGTTCCTTCGCTCCCCTACGTCGCCCTTCTCACTCGGGGCACGAACGCAAAGATCAGCACCGCCGTCAACAGCACGACGACCTGTCCCAGCCGTACCGCCAGCGGCGCGCTGCCCAACCGCTCGGCCAGAAAGCCGGCCAGCAGGTGACCGAACGGCATCAGGCCGACCAGCGTCAGCGTGTAGAGGCTCATCACGCGGCCGCGCAGCCTATCGGGCGTGGTGGTTTGGAGCAGCGTATTGGTCGTGGCTAGCAGCGTGATCATCGACCAGCCGCCGAGCATCAGCAGCGGCAGCGCCAGCCAGAACGACGGCGCGAACGAGAAGAGCAGAAACGAGATCGGATACACGAACAGGCCGGTCATGATCCGCGATCCGGGCCGCGTGCGCTCGCCGAACGAGGCCAGCGTGATCGCCGCGATCAGCGCGCCCAGGCCGAAGCTTGCCGAAAGAAAGCCCAGCCGCGCCTCGGCGTCGCTCAGCAGTGGCACGCCGCCCACCACAAACACCTCGCGCGCAAAGACCGGCATCAACGTGATATGCAGGGTGCCAAAGATACTGTGCACCGTCAGCGCGCCGATCAGCACGCGCTTGAGCGGATCTTGCACCACATAGCGCAAGCCGTCGATCAGATCCAGCAGCGGCGTGCGATGCGCGGTGTTCGCCACAAACGGCGGCAGGCGCATCATAAAAAGTCCGGCCAGCGCACCCAGAAACGAGACGCCGTTGATCATGAACGCAGTTGCCTCGCCGACCGCCGCGACCAGCAGCCCGGCCACGGCAGGACCGACCACGCGCGCCGCGTTGAAGATCGACGAGTTGAGCGCGATCGCGTTGCTCAGATCTTCTTTGCTGACCATCTCCGACACAAACGACTGTCGCGCCGGCATGTCGACCGCGTTAACCACGCCCAGCAGCGTCGCCAGCACGACCACATGCCAGAACTGCACGACTCCCGCATACACCAGGCCGGCCAGAACAAACGCCAGCACCATCGACACGATCTGAGTCACGATGATCACGTGGCGCTTCGAGAAACGATCCACCAGCACGCCCGCCCACAGCGATAGAAAGAGCACCGGTACCGATCCCGCCGCCGCCACAATGCTCAGCTTCGAGGGCGAGTCCGTAAGCTGATAGACCAGCCACTGCTGCGCGACCTGCTGCATCCACGTGCCGATCAGGGAGATCAGCTGACCATACCAGAAGAGCCGAAAATTGCGATGTTGTAGCGCGCGAAACGTTTGGACCCGCCTTGTCTGCGAGGGTTGCCCCGACTGCCCGCTGGCTGCTCGTGTCTCAGCCGTTGTCTGCTGCATCTCCACGCCTCCACGCGCATCGTCGCCTGTGCCGCCACGTACTCGCAGGCTGCCGGCGCCGACGCGCTCTCACTCGATACCGCTACCCGAGCAGCGAATCTTGCCCAATGATCATTATCAGCATTCTACAACAATATGCGCATATCAGCGTATGGAGATATGTCCTGAAGACGTTTATCCACTTGCCTCTGCTACCCTCTCGGTCTATACTGTGCTCACAAATGACGCCCTGCTCCGGGCGTCGTGTTGTGTCACATATTCGTCATCTCTGGCGCATTGACGCCAATCAACAGCTTTTCTATACTTTCGTCCGAGGTTCTGAAGTTTGACCACGAGCAATCTTTCACGTAAACAGAGCATCTGGGCGTGGATCGCTATGGCACTGGTGCTTGATATTGCTGGGGCAAAGCACGTGTACACGCTGCCGTCGGTAGCTGCCGCCGCGCTGGCCGCCCTCGCGATCTTCTTTCTGGTACCGTCCTCCTCTCGTGGAGCCGTGCTTGCACCACATAGCGTGCCACAACACTGGCTGGCGCTGCTGCCGCTCGTGGGCTTTATTCCGGCGGTGCTCGATCTCGCGGCGTTTATTCCCCAGGATGGCGGCTGGACGCCTGAGCGGCTATTCCTGCTGATCGGTGGTGGGCTGGCGCTGCTGGCACTGAGCCGCGCGAGCGCCGGCTGGGTCGCGGTTGTGGCGCTGGTGCTGGGCACGATCATTCGGCTGATCCACATGGAGCACCTGGCGATCATCCCCGAAAACGGCGACATGCTGCCGCTGGTCCAGGGCGCGATCACGAATCTGCTCGCCGGTCGCAGCCCGTACATGCTCTACCGGATGCCCTGGGAGCTGCCGCTGACCTATTTTCCTGTCACGTGGCTATCATATGGGCCGGCGTATCTGCTGGGGATCGATCTTCGTTGGACAAATATAGTTGCCGAGATCGGGATTGGCGTTGCGCTGGGCTGGGTCAGCGCGCAGCGCAGCAGCTGGCGGCTGGCCTGGCGTCACGAGCCCACGCTGTTTCTCTGGGCCTGGCTTTTTTTACAGCCGAGCGTGATCCATTGGGATGTCGGCAACACCGCGCCAATCACCTGGCTCCTGCTGACCGTCACGCTGGCGCTGGTGCTGGTCGGTCGGCAGCGGGCAG
This sequence comes from Herpetosiphonaceae bacterium, assembly GCA_036402055.1. Classification (GTDB taxonomy): domain Bacteria; phylum Chloroflexota; class Chloroflexia; order Chloroflexales; family Kallotenuaceae; genus LB3-1. The sequence continues at coordinate 7,697 of DASWTQ010000501.1, read as the reverse complement.
GCGCGATCGCGCTGGGGCTGACAGCTGCGGGCACGCCGCTGATCACGGTATTTGGCGTATTCGTCGCGGCGTACTGGCTGCGGCAGTACGGCTGGCAGCAAACGCTGCGGCTGCTGCTGCTGAGCGGATTTGTAGCGGCGATCTTGATGCTGCCGTTCCTGCTCTGGGCGCCGCGCGATTTCATGATGGGCACCTATCAATGGTTCAATACGATCGACGGCTGGCCGCGCCAGAAATGGAGCGAGACCGATCCACACATCTGGTCGGTGATCACCGGTTTTAGCGGCGAGTTCTGGCTGCGCGGCACCGAGACCTGGCTCAAGCCGATTCAGGCGCTGATCGTGGGTGGGGCGGCGCTGGCTTACTGGCTGCGGGGCGCGAAAGCTGAGGCACTCACGCTCCACGCGACCGCCGCCTATTTGGGATTTATGCTCTTCAATCCAGTGCTGTGGCCGTATCTCTACAATCCGGCGCTGGTCGTTAGTCTGGTCGGAATTGCGGCCTTCTCGGCGATCTACGGCACTAACGAGCTGCGCGTGCCGGCAGCACAATCACGCTCACAGCCTACCTACTTATAAGCTTATGGACACACGTCACCGCATAACTCTACTGCTGCTGTTGCTCACACTCGGTCTCACCATCGTGCCGGGATCGCAGGCACAGATGCGTCTCCGCGTCGCCAACAGCCGCTTCGATCTCCAGACCGAGCAATTGCTGCTGACCAATGGCTACCTCGCCAATATCCTGACCACCGTCGATGGGCGGCGCGTGCTGCGAGCCAGCCAGCGCAACTACACCACGACAACCTGGGCCCGCGATCTGGACTATGCGATCAGCGGCTACGGCTATGTCTTGACCGACATGAGCGTGTTTCGCGAGAACATCCAGGTCTTTCTCGACAAAACCGACAGCGGCGGCGTCGTGCCCGAGAACGTCGACGTCGTGCAGAACCGCAGCGAGAATCGCGAGGCCTGGGACGCGATGCCCAACCTGATCAGCGCCAGCTACAGCTACGCTGCCAAAACCGGCGATCGCGCATTTGTGGCGCAGAACATCGCCACGCTGGAGCGCATCGCAGGCTGGATCGAGCGGCTGGACAGCAACGGCGACGGCCTACCGGATCGCGATATTTTCCCGTACGGCTACTACGATACCGTCGAGAACAGCGTGATGCATACCTATGCGCTGGCAAAGTTCTACGGCGCGTACAGAATGCTGGCCGAGCTTGAGCGCTGGATCGGTCGCGAAAGCGCGCGCTACGATCGGCTGGCGGATCAGATGCGCGACGGCTTCCATCGCTCGGAGCAGGGCGGCGGCTACTGGCGAGCGAATCAAGCCTGGCCGATCGCGTGGCGCAAAGCCGACGGTCGCGTCTATCCGTTCCTGGAAACTTTCGGCGTTTTTCAGGCGGCCAAAGAAGGACTGATCGGGCCGCAGGACGGCTGGCGCTACCGCAATCTCTTTGCTGCGCTGCACCAGACTCTTGAGCAGCAGCTCGATCCGGCGACGCCGACCAAGCTCACGGTTGGCGGCTATCCGCTCAACATTCGCCGCGATGTCGTGCCGCCGGCCAACAACTGGATGCTCGACGCCGCCGCGCCGTGGATCGTCAGCCTCGACGTTCCCGAGCGCAGCAGAGCGGGCTATCCCGAAGATGCAAGTGCCGTGCTCAATGCGTATAAAGCTATGACTCAGCGCACACAGCCGGCGGTGCTGGAGTTTGCGGCCAGCGCAGGATCGCGCTATGGCGCGGGTGATAGCGGCGATCGCGGGCGGACCTGGGATAGCGCGGCCTGGTTCGAGGCGGTCTATGGTGGCCACTATGGCGTGCGTATGACGCCGTCCGCGCTCTGGATCGCGCCGCAGCCACTGGTGACGCTCGGCGATGACGGCATCACGAATCTGACCTATCAGGGCGCGAACGTGCAGATCAGCCTGGATGCTGTCCAGCGCAGCTATCGCGTGACGACCGATCAGCAGATCAACGTGCAGCTCGGCCCCGTCGGAGATGGCGCGACGATCGCAATCGATGGCGTGGAGCGCGGACGGACTGCCGGGCTGGTGCTGGTCGCCGGACAAAGCGTGACCGTCCAGACGATCGGCATTACACGCCAGCGCTCCGACAGCGCGTTCTTGAGCGTGTGGCAGCGCGCCGACGCTCCGATCCAGCAGGGCGCAGCCAGCCGCTCCTGGCTCTGGGGGCCGCTGCCCTTCCGTACCACTGTCGAGCGCTATGCCCAGAGTCCGGGCGGTGAGCGGCTCGTCGAATACTACGATAAGTCGCGGATGGAGATCACGCAGCCGGCCACCGATCGGCAGCAGCGCTGGTTTGTCACCAACGGCCTGTTGGTCAAAGAGCTGGTCAGCGGCCGGCTTCAGGTCGGCGATGCCGAGTTCGAAGATCGCGCGCCCGCAGAAGCTCCGATCGCCGGCGATCCCGACGCCGCGAACCCGGCTCCGGCCTACCGCGCGTTTGCCGGCGTTGTCTCGCTGAACGGCGACCGCCGGGCCGAGCCGCGTGTGGGCGCTGATGTCACCGCGACGATCGATCAGAGCGGCCAGATCGGCGATGATCCGTCGCTGGCACGTTCCGATACCCGGATCAGCAACTACGAGGCGAATCTCGGGCATAATATTCCTAACGTTTTTTGGCGCTACATGACGAACCTGCCCGACGATTGGATCTTCGCCTTCGGCTATCCGATCAGCGAACCTTTTTGGACAAGCGCCCGCGTCGGCGGCAATACCAGGCCGGTTTTGGTACAGTTATTCGAGCGCCGGGTGCTGACCTACACACCCGGCAACCCGGCCGGATTTCAAGTCGAAATGGGCAACGTTGGACAGCATTACCACCGCTGGCGCTACGGCTTCGCACCGTGGGAAAGCTGGAATGAGCGGCTACGGTAGCCAATCGGCTGCGTTTCCGAGCACTAATGAAGACACACAGATTCAGCGCACCCGAGAGAGGAAGGCACAAATCAATGCGCATTCGAGCCCTGTTACCTCTGCTTATCGTGGCAGTCATCCTCACAAGCATTCTGCCATTGAGCCAGCACGCTCGTGCCCGCGAAGCGACGGAAGTCGTCGCGCAGAGCTATAACAAAAGCGAGCCGTTCGGCATTGTCGCCACGCTTGCCAACCGTGTGCGCGACGATGAGCAAGACGCAATGGTCGCGCTGATGCGCGAGGCAGGCATTCAATGGGCTCGTGAAGAGCTTAGCTGGGATAAGCTTCAGCGAACCAAAGGCGGCCCGTTTATGTGGACGGGCGACGGCAGCGGCTTTTATAACTACGACCGCGCGATCGAGCGGCAGACCCGCGCCGGCATCAATGTGCTGGGCCTGCTGGCCTACAATCCGGCCTGGTTCAAGAGCAAAAATCCCACCGTCGACGAGTGGATCGACGATTGGGGCAACTACGTGTTCCAGACCGTCGCCCGCTACGGCCGCGATCGCAACCAGATCCGCTACTGGGAAATCTGGAACGAGCCCAATCTGCGCGTCTCGGGCTATGAGAGCGGCCTCTATACGATCCGCGATTATGTGCGCATCCTCGATACGGCGCGCGCTGCCGCCAAAGCTGCCGATCCCAGAGCCGTGATCGTTCTGGGCGGCATCACCAGTATCTGGAGCGATATTCCCACGCCCGAGGACTACGACATTCCAACCTATCTGCGGCTGCTCTACGATGCGGGCGGCTGGAACAGCTTCGACGTGCTGGCGATCCATCCGTACAGCCCCGGCGCGCCCGAGGCGGCTTCCTGGCGGCGGGATCAGCACCAGGATTTCGAGGGTGAGCTGCGGCAAGTCGATGCGCTGCTCCAGGAGTTCGGCAGCAAGCCCGTGTGGATCACCGAGGTCGGCTGGTCGACCTACCGTGGCTTCTACGGCGTCTCCGAGACGGAGCAGGCGGCGTTCATGGTACGTATGTATCTCGTCGCAATGGCCCACTCGTCGGTGGAGCGCATCTTCTGGTACGATCTGCGCAACGATACGCAGCCGGGAGCCAGCTATGAAAAGCCGGTCTACAATGAGCGCGAGGTCCAGTTCCACTACGGCATGCTGCGGCGCACCTTCCCGCTCAATCCCGACCGCAACGATCTGCGCAAGCCGATCTACGCCGCCTACCGCACAATGACCTCGATTCTGGAAGGCATGACCTTCGAGGGTGTGCTGGCTAACGGCGATAACCCAAATATGCCCGGAACCTTCGCCTATCGCTACAGCGGCGGTGGGCGCGGCGCGATCGCGCTGTGGCGAGTCAACGGCGGTGCCGGTCCCTCCATGACGATCGACTGCCGCTGCAAGGAGGCGCGCGTGCGCCAGTGGGACGGCAAGCTGCTGTCGACGGTGCAGACCGAAGGGCCGGTTACCGTACGGCTGGACTACATCGGCACGCCGCTCTACATCGAGTGGGGACCCGATCGCGGTAGCCAGGGCATGCTCTTTCCCGAAACCGGACATCGCATTGCGGCGCCGTTCCTGAGCTACTGGAACGCTAACGGCGGCCTCAAGCAGTTCGGCTATCCGATCTCCGCGCAGATCCGCGAGACTGATCCGGGGACCAACAAGGTGCGGCTGGTCCAATATTTCGAGCGCAATCGCTTCGAGTATTATCCAGAGCTGGCGAACACGCCCTTCGAGATTCAGATCGGGCGGCTCGGCGATGATCTGCTGCGTCAGGAAGGCATCGACTGGACGCAACTACCCAAGCAGGCCGACGCGCCGCCGGAGTGCTTGTTCTTTGAGCAGACCGGCCATCGCTTGTGCGCGCCGTTTAGAGGCTACTGGGAGGCCAACGGCGGTCTGGCGCTCTACGGCATGCCGCTCTCAGAGGCCTACGAGGAGAATGGGCGGCTGGTGCAATATTTCGAGCGCAATCGCTTCGAGCACTTCCCCGATAAGCTTGGCACGCCTTTTGAGATCCAGCTTGGCTTGCTGGGCCGTGAGCTGTACAGCACCTGGGGTGTGTGGCCGCAGTAGTCTCGATCGATAACCGGATCGAACACCAACAGGGTCAGCGCAGTGCTGGCCTTGTTCCGCTTCCAATACCTTGTGGCGGTAGTTGTCACACGCGGCCATTAAGCTGCTCTCAGATCGTAAAGCGTTTTGAGGAGGCGGTATGGCGTTGTTTAGCGAGGCACACAGTAAACAAGCAAAAGAAACATTCCTCTGGGGCCGTATTGCGCAGCAGGCGCTGCTCGTTCCCGAAGCCAGCATTTTACTCGGCCTGTTACTGATCGCCTGGGCCTTCAACTTCCCACCGCTGATCGGTATCCTGGCGATCATTACCGCCTTTGTGTTTGGTCTTCGGCTGGGCTTGATGACGCTCGCCGAACAACAGCTGGCGCAGGGCGCATACAGTCGCGCCGATCGGCTGGTGCAGGCGGCGCTGCGCATCAATCCATGGTCGGTCGATGCGCTCGTGCTGCGGGCGCAGGGCCTGGCACAGCAGGGCGAGGACGAGCGAGCTGAGCAGCTACTGCGGCGAGCTGCGCGGCTCTACCCCAACGATCACACGGTTCAGAGCACGCTTGCGTCGGTGGTTCTGGCGCAAGGCCGGATCGCGGAAGGCTCGCAGCTGGCGGTCGCCGACGATCCATCGGTAGCGCAGGTGCCGCAGCTGATCCAGCAGCGCGCCTGGATGGCGCTGCATGTTGAGGAAGACGCCGCTAAAGCCCGCGCGATTATTCTCAAAGCTGATCCGAAGCGCTTCCCGCCCCGGATCGCGCTGCCACTGCTGACGACGCTGGGCGAGGCGCATATTGTGCTTGGCGCCCGCGACGATGCCGAGGCCATACTCACCACGATCGAGGCAGATCTAACAGCCTGTCCGCGCACACAGCAGGCTGAGTTGTTGTACCACCTGGGCCGCTTGCACGCCGAGCTTGGCGAGCAGAGCGCGCTCTACTTCCGCCGCTGTGTCGAGCTAGATCCCGATGGACGCTATGCTCAGGCAGCCTGGCGCAGCGCAGTCAATGGCTAATCCTTACTTTTACTCAAACCAAACGAGCGACGCGGTAAACGCGTCGCTCGTTTGCGTGTGGAAGGGTGGGTGTTACTGGCCGAGTGTCAGCTGCGTCTGCTGCTCACGACCATCGCGTAAGAAGGTAATCGTCACCGTATCGCCCGCGTCAGCCTCGGTCTCCAGGATGTTGCGCAGATCGCCGATGGTGCGCACGGGCTGGCCGTTGATCGCGGTGATAATATCGCCGTTGGTCGGATACTGATCGCCGCTCCTCAGCGTGACACCCTCGGTCGCGCCTCGCAGCCCAGCTTGAGCTGAAGGTCCACCCTCGGTCACCGCCGAAAGCATCACGCCGCTGGTGGTCGGGAAGTTGAGCTGTAGCGCCAGCTCGGGATCGACCGGCACAACATTGGCACCGATACGCGGCCGCTGGTACTGTCCGGTCTCGATCAGCTGCCGCACAACCCGCTTGATGCGATTCACCGGCACCGCAAAGCCCAGGCCGATGTTGCCCTCGTTGCGTGAGGCGATCAGCGTGTTCATACCGATCACCCGGCCGCGCGAGTCGAATAGCGGGCCACCCGAATTGCCGGGATTGATCGAGGCGTCGGTCTGGATCAAGCCTTGCAAGCTGCTGTCGGGATCGTTCTCTCCCAGATCCTGGATCGAGCGGTTGAGCGCGCTCACAATGCCTGATGTCACAGTCTGCTGAAGTCCCAGCGGGCTACCGATCGCGACCGTGATCTGGCCAACCCGAACATTCGCCGAGTCGCCCAGCTCGACCGGCTGAATGCCCTGTGGTACACGCTCGGCTTTAACCACTGCAATATCGCCCTCGGGAAACGTCCCGATCAGCTCTCCTCGGCTCACGCTGCGATCTGCAAAGGTGATGATGATCTGCTGCATCTCGCCCGCGACGTGGTTATTGGTGACGATGTGGCCTTCCTGGTCGATGACAAAGCCCGATCCGGTCGCATTGCCGTCGGTCAGGTTAACCACCGCGTTGATGTTGCGTCCATAAACATTGTTGATGATCCGCTCGTACTCCGAGAGCGCCGAGGCATCACCAGGCAATGCGGTAGGCATCGGCTCCTGGGCAAGCGCCACGCCACCACGACCGATCTGCTGGTCGCCCAGGGCTGCGGATGACGATGAGCGCGGCGAGGACTGGCTGCTGGCTCCCTGGCTCTGGCTCGACGGCGACTGGACCTGAGTCGGCTGTGCCTGATTCTGCTGCGCCTGTTCCTGGACAACATCACAGCCCACGAGTATCAGCATCACAGATAGTAATAACGCCGCTATGCTACGGCGTTGGTGATTTGTGCGCATATTCTTCTCCCGCTATATGTCATTCTGGGACAATTCGGGGGGCAAGATCGGTACCACGGTGGGGACGGCTAAAGAACAAGAGAACCAAACAACAAGGGAACAAAAGAACCGAAAGAAGACCGTTTGTTCCTTTGTTTCTTTGTTCCTTTGTTTGCCTGTAAGGTCGAGGGATGAGGGCCTAATCATGACTCTACCATCAGCCGGGTATCATCGGGGTCCGGGCGGTGCCACCCTACAATAGGGAACGAATAAGCGTCGATAGGCGTCTAGATTCGAAACATGTGTCCAGATGGAGCCCTTACATGACGTATCGCTGGATCAGTCTGTTGCTGGGCAGCTTGCTACTCCTCACCGGCTTTCGCCCCATGCAAGCCACAGACGCAACATCGATCAAGCTGACT
>DASWTQ010000500.1:0-4883 GCA_036402055.1 Herpetosiphonaceae bacterium | reverse complement strand
CCCAGCATCCCCGCTGTACCCTGCGGATCGAAACGGTCGAGGACTTCGCGCCGGCGGTGCCTGCCCTCCAAGCGTACGTGCGGGAGCATGGGGACACAGACCCACCCGCTGCCGTGCTGGAGCATGTGATTGCCGAACTGCGTGCCGCCCAGGCCCATCAGCTCGCCCAATATCTGGAAGAGCGTCGCGACCTCGGCCAGCTGACGGAGGCGTGGCAGGTCCGCATGGCGATCAACAAACTCGCGCACACGGCTGCGCTGAGCGCGCAGTAGGCGCCAAACCATACCATGGAGAACACCGTGCAAACCATCATTGACCATAAATATGGCAAGATTCTCTTGGGGCTCATCAGCTTCATCGTCATCTCGGCCCTTCCCGCCGTGTTGTCTCGCGAACAGGGGGCGCCCAATCCCGCCGGCAGCGTGCTGCCTGGTGCAAGTTGGTTACTGCAATGGGTGCTGGTCATCGCGATCACCCGTGAACTCGGCCTTGTGCTGCTCACGCCATTCCTGCCCGCTGGTGCGCGCATCTGGGATGAGCAGAGCCTGCCGCTCTGGGCGCGTCGCGGTGCGACGGCCTTCGGATTCATCGCGGCGGTGCTCTATGCCCTCGTTGCGCCTGCCTTGATGTAAGGCGGTGCACCAAACGGATGACCGGCGCTGACCACAACCCAGCTTCCGCGCATTGGCCGGAACAGACCCGGCGTGCAATGCTAACCAAGGACACGCTTGACACGCTGAGCAGCAACGTGCTACTGTGTTGTGAGCACTATTCACAACAGGAACTACCTATGTCCCTCGACCACGTCATCACCAGCTTGCAGCACGATCTCGCCCGGCTCACGCAGATCGCGCAGCGCAGCGACGGATCACCGAGCGCGGCGGTGCAGCTCGCGCGCCTCCAGGCGGCCCAGGCCGCGCTCAAGCTGGCCGCAGTGCTGCTCGACGCCACCGACCCGATCGCCGCCCAGCCGATCTGGCAGCAGTTCACCGCCGTCTCGGACGACCTCATGGCCTGGCAGCACAGCGGGCGCGGCTGGTTCGAGGAGCGCCTGGTCCGGCGCGGCCAGAAGCGGCACGGTCCCTACCGGTACTTTCGCTGGCGGGACGAGCAGGGCAAGACCCACACCTACTATCTGGGGCGCATCGACCGATCCGCCGCAGCGGAGCCGCCGATCGACGCGCCACCCGCGATCGCGGAACATCCAACGGTGCCAGCCTCGATCATCGCGCCACGCGAAACCGTCCAGCCGGTGCGGATCAACGACCAGCGCCAGGCCCATCTGCGCCTGCCGGAGCCCGACACCACGACCACGCTCTGTACGCGTCCGCTGGGCACGCATCCGCACGATGTGCCGGTCTTCGCCTATGACGATTGTCGCTCCTGCCGGCAGGCCGCAACCCGCCTGGGACGGATCTGCGCTGGCTGTGGTGCGCCCTTGGTCCACCAAGCCGCGCCGGGGCTATGTTACAGCTGTGCCAGGCCGCCGGCAGGATGAGCGGCACCGGGCAACCGATAGCCCACTCGTCGATACCGATGAAAGGAATCCCTATGCCCCACTACCGCATCTATTACCGACGGGAGATCCCGGACCTGAAGACCCCACCCGCGACCCGTGCGACGTTGGCGCAGACGCATGTGCTGGTCCACGAACTCGACGCCGAGAGTCTGGGCCAGGTGTTCGCACGGATGCAGGCCGAGGCGTGGCCCTCGACGGACGCGATGCTGGCGTTCGGCGAGCACGTCTCGGCCCTCGGATCATTCCATACGTCCATGACGGCCGGCGATGTGGTCGAAGATGCAGCACGGGGCACCTTCCACCAGGCGACCTTTTTCGACGGCTGGCGCGAGCTGGAGGCATGAGCGATGACGACTCGTCAATTTTCCATCATGGGCACCTTGGCGGCGGGACCCTATGAGATCATGATTGCGGAAGCGGCCGCCGCCGATGATCTCCTCGCTGGCGAGGCGGGCCTGCGAGAAATCGTGGATCGGCTGCGGCAGCATTATGGCGCGATGTACGATGCGCCTGATGCGCAGGGGATCGAGCTACACGCCTGGGAAACCGAGCCACCCCACGACGAGCTGCGGGAGTATCACATCGAACGCGGCAGTGGCGCGGCGGCACCCCCGCCTGATCCCGAGGACGGGCCATGAGCCAGCCGATTCTTGCGCGCTACCTCGCCGATCTTGAGCAGCAACCAACCCGACGCGGCCAGGCCGTCGCGCCGGCGACGATCCGGGCGGCGCGGGCCGATCTCCAGGGCTTCATCAGCTGGTGGGAGCAGGATCACCAGCTCCGCTTTGACCTCCCCCTGGTGCTCGACCGGGATCTGCGCCGCTGGCAGATGGAGCGCCAGCGCGACGACGGCGCGAAGCCGGCCACCCTCAACCGGGCCCTGGCCAGCCTGCGCGCCTTTTTCACCTGGGCGCAGCAGGAAGGGCTGATTACCCACAACCCAACCGCTGAGCTGCACAGCCTGCCCAGCGAGGAGACCGCCCCCCGCAGCATGCCACCCAGCGGGCTCGACTGGCTGATCCGGGCCATCTCCCAACAAGATCCCACCGTGCGCCTCCGGGATCTGGCGCTGCTCACGCTCCTCAGCGATTGCGGCCTGCGCTCGCAGGAAGCCGCCGACGTGCAGCTGCGGGATCTTGACCTCGACGCGGCGGCGCTGACAGTGCGTAGCGGCAAGGGACGCAAAGCACGCCGGGTGCTGCTCACCGAGCAGGCGATCCGCACGCTCCGGGCCTATCTGAAGGTCCGCTGTCCAGCCGGCCTGCCGGCGATCGGGAGCGACGCCGAGCGCGAGGCGCTGCTGATGAAGCGGAATGTGACCAAGGCGGGAGCACCGTGGGAGCCGGGCTTAACCACCGTGGCGATGCGCAAGCACCTCGCCGAGTTGCGTACGGCAGCGGTGGAGCTGATACGCGAGCAAGCGGCCAAGGAGCCCAGCTTAGAGCGTGTGGCCCAGCTGGAAGCCCTGGCACGGCAGGTGGCCCTGGTCAGCCCGCATCAGCTGCGGCATGGCCTTGCGTATCGGCTGTGGAAGACGGCGACACCGGAGGCGATCCGGCAGATCCTCGGCCATAGTCGCGTGGCGACGACGTTGAAGTATGGGAAACCGACCGAGGACGATCTGCGGGCGGCGCTCGAAGACGCGAGTCAGATGCGGTGAGAGGAGGGTGTACTGTGGCGAATGAGGAACATCTGGCGATCGTGCGGCAAGGAATCGAGGTGTGGAATCAATGGCGGCGGGAGAATCCGTTAAGTAGTTCAGGTATTGAAGAGGGTGCCCTTAACCATCCAGACTTTAGTAGAGCGGATCTCAGAAATACTGACCTCAGAAATGGTAACTTTCAGGGAGTTGATTTTAGTGGAGCCGACTTAAGAAAGGCCGACCTCAGAAATGCTGACTTCGGCCCCTTTGTAATTGGATGCACTGGATCTGATGGCGAGAAACTTCCGCCATCCCTGTTCACTGTACCTGTTTTTGCACTAACTGATCTTACGGAGGTGGACTTTAGTGGATGTAAGCTCAATCGTGCCAACTTCTCTGATGCTAGGGTAGGTTTGACAGTATTTGGAAATGTTGATCTTCGTCCAGTACAAGGTCTCGATACTGTGAAACATCTTGCCCCTTCAACGATTGGCATTGACACGCTCTATCGCTCGAGGGGCGACATCCCCGAAATCTTCTTACGCGGCTGCGGCGTACCTGACAGCATGATCGAATATGCCCGCTCGCTGGTCGCCGCCGAGCGCCCGATCGATTATTATTCCGTCTTCATCAGCTACAGCAGCCAGAATGAGGCCGTCGCACAACGGCTGCACGCCGACCTGCAAGCGGCTGGCGTGCGCTGCTGGTTCGCGCCCCATGATCTGGAGATCGGCGCACCGATTGTGCGCGGCATCGATGAGGCGATCCGTCTCTACGACAAGCTGTTGATCATCCTGTCCGAGGCATCGGTACAAAGCCGCTGGGTGGAGTTCGAGGTCAGCACCGCGCTGCACCGCGAGGTCGAGCAGGGCCGCACGATGTTCTTCCCGATCCGGCTCGACGATACCGTGCTGTCCACGCCGGGCGGCTGGGCCGCGCAGCTCCGCGCCCGGCACATTGGCGACTTCCGAGCGTGGAAGGATCATGATAGCTATCAAGCGGCGTTCTCGCGGCTGCTCCGGGATCTCACGGCGAAGGAGAGGTTGGGGATTGAATGATGAGCGCACAGATACGCTATCACGACCTAGCTCAGTAGATGTTCACATTTAAGATGGCGAATCAGGACATTTGTTATTTGTTCCATTATCCCCTTGTTAACCTCCCACTTGCACAAACCTAATTGCCGGTGAAGCATACATCGAATATAACAGTCCCGAAGGATTGGAATAATTAATCATAAAATATCGCCGCGAGGCAAGCAAACTTAGGCCAAGCGGTTGCCCTGCAAGTAGATACGAGTACAGCGTTTTGGCAAAATCAGCAGCGAAGGAGTCAGGTACGCTGCATTCAGTAGCTACTACCCCCCGAGCACCATACTTGAGAAATACTGCTGCGAAATATGACGTGTACAAAGGATTTAGGTTGCCGGTCTTACATGCATTTATAATGATAAGGGGATGGCCAGCTATCTTAATATCATAAACCTCCATATCCATGATAGTAATAGCGAATTCATCTGATAATAAAATATGTGATGAAGCAGGCATATCTTCTTTGTAGAAGGCATGGCAGGCAAAATGGGCTACATTCAAAGGAGTATTCCAAAAACTGGTGAATTCTTTTAATTCCACCGGCTTGTTATGAGAATTAAGAGCGCGCAGTTTGAAGAGAGATATTTTTCCATCTTTTTCCAACTTATCAAAAAATGGTATCTCTTTTGTT
>DASWTQ010000499.1:0-13724 GCA_036402055.1 Herpetosiphonaceae bacterium | reverse complement strand
GGCGTGAAGTGGATCGCGGCGCTCGTCGGCGGCTGGCGGCTCACCGGCGACGACCGGCTGCTGCGCGCGGCGGAGCGTGCAGGATCGTACTACGAGCGGCTGGTGTTCGGCGACCGGCTGCGCGGTGCTCCCGAGGACGTGCCGCTCGGGCCGACCTCCGAGGACGGCTACTGCGCGCTGCGCGGCTACTGGGATCTCTACGCGGCGACCCGCAATACGCGCTGGGTCGCCGTCGCCTGGCACGCGCTTGACTGGACGCTGACCTTTCGCTGGCTCTACAACGTCCGCTTCGATCCACGCACCTTCCTGGGCAATCTCGATTTTCGCACCGCCGGCGGCGATCTGGCCTCGCCTTCGAATCAGCATCTCCATACGTATGGCCTGATCGTGCTGCCCGAGCAGCTCAAGCTCTGGCACATGCTCCGCGACGATTATTATTTCGACACGGCGCGGGATTTGCTGGGCTTTGCGCGGCAAACGCTGGCGCGCGTCGACGGCGAGTGCAACGCGCGGCGGGGGATGCTGAGCGAGCAGTGGTTTCACGTCGATTGGACGCATCCCAAAGGCGCGATGCTGGCACTGGCGCACGCCTGGTGCAACGGCCTGGCGATCTACGCCTTTCAGGAGGCGGCGCAATTCGGCCATCTGTGGCTCGGCGAACGTGTGTGGATGCTTGAGCCTACCGCGCTGCTCGACGAGCCGACGCCTGAGCGCGTGCGGCTGCGCAACCCGTTCGCGGAGCCGCTGACGCTGCGTGTGCGGCTGCTTGAGCCCTGGCGCGCGCTCCACGCCGGCGATCGGCCACTGGCGCTGGCGCTGGCGACTGATGATCTGGGCCGCTATGCCGAGATCACGCTTGAACCCAACGAGGAGGTGACCCTTGCAGCCCAATCCTAACGATTCGTTTGTCGGCGGCCCGCTGCGCTCGCTGGCTCGTCGCCGAACCTGCCGCACCAAACGGCTGTCGTCCTTTGATCGCACGGGCGGCAACGCCGACTTTATCGTGATCCAGCCGGGTGAGACGGCCGTGCTGGGCGAGATCACGGGCGCCGGCTGTATCACGCATATCTGGATGACCAGCACCAGCCAGGAGGCGGCATATCTCCGGCGGCTGGTGCTGCGCATGTGGTGGGATGGCGAGGCCACGCCGAGCGTCGAGGTGCCGCTGGGCGATTTCTTCGGCGTCGGACACGCGCAGACTGTGACCTTCGCGTCGCTGCCGCTACAGATGAGCCCGCAGGACGGTCGCTCCTTCAACTGCTGGTTTCCAATGCCCTTCGCCGACGGCGCGCGGATCGAGGTGACCAGCGAGTGCAGCGAGCACGAGTCGATCCTCTACTTCCACATCGACTACGAGCAGCACGCGCGCCTCCCCGACGATATTTTGCGCTTCCACGCTCAGTGGCGCTACGAGCATCCCACCACGGCCACGCTGCCCCTCCGCGACGATAACTTCGACGAGTGGTACGGCGGCGGGCTCAACACCGACGGCAATGAGAATTATGTCATTCTGGAGGCCGAGGGCGCGGGACATTACGTCGGCTGCTCGCTCAACATCTTCAACGGCCATCCCGACGCGAAGTACAGCTGGTACGGCGAGGGCGACGAGATGATCTTTATCGACGGCGAAGGCTGGCCGCCGAGCATTCACGGCACCGGCACCGAAGACTACGCCGGCTCGGCCTGGTCGCCGACACAGCCGTTCTCTGCACCGTATCACGGTCTGCCTCTGGCCGGCGGCGAGAACTTTCGCGGCTGCTCGACGCTGTATCGCTTCAACATCGAAGACCCGATCGTCTTTGAGCAGTCGATCCGCGTCACGATCGAGCACGGCCACGCCAACCACCGCGCCGACGATGTATCGAGCACGGCCTACTGGTATCAGACCGAGCCGCACGCGCAGTTTCCGGCGCTGCCTGCGGTCGAGACGCGGCTACCGAGGACGGAAGAGTAGGCCCTCACCCCGCTTCACTGCGTTCAGCACCCCTCTCCCGTTGCGACAGGAGAGGGGCCCGAATACTCCGTTGATCAAATATCCATACTGACCTTGAAGATAAAAGTCGAGGGATTCGAGCAAGCCTCAACACACAACCAGCAACGTAGCACATAAGGCGCAATCATGAAGCAGGAACGTAACGCCCAGCGTAACCGAACGACGCAGGTCGTCACATTCGTGCTCGGCAACTGTGGCAGGTACAAACGCCAGCCGAGATGCGCTTGTGGGAGCGTCTGCGAGATCGCCAGTTTCATGGCTTCAAATTCCGGCGACAACATGCGGTCGGACGGTTCATCGTCGATTTCTACTGTCCGCTACGGCGGCTGATTATCGAGCTTGACAGCCCAATCCATGACCAGCAAATAGATCACGATCTGGAGCGCACGCAAGCATTAGCGGCAGCAGGATACCGCGTTGTGCGCTGGACGAACAATCAGATCATGCATGAACTTCCAGTTGTGCTCGTTCAGCTACGAGCCATACTGACCGAAGCCACGGAGCCTTGACCTGTGTAGGCCCTCACCCCACTTCACTGCGTTCAGCACCCCTTCCTCACTCCTCGGCGGGGCTTCCGCCTCGTCGGCGATAGGCGAGGGGAGTCATTGTGCCAGCTTCATACCCCTCTCCTGTCGCAACGGGAGAGGGGAGGCGCCGCAGCGCCGGGGTGAGGGCCAGTACTACTCACAGACCACCGGACTATAGACGCCGTCCCCGATCTTATGTACACTCGTCGTACCCCCAAAGCAACGCAGAGAGAAGCACCCGAACGCCGACACGTCGCATAACCGGCATCCCTTTTCATTGGTTACATGGGATGTACATCCTTCGTACAAGCGTGATTATGCTTCGTACATGCCTGTACATCCTTCGTACAAGCGTGATTATGCTTCGTACACGTGTGAGAGTCGTTCGTGTTATTCTCTGCCTTACATCCCATTGTGAGGAGCTTATGGCGCTCGACCAAACCCGCCGCATCCGTCCTACCAACATTCAGGAAGACCGCGATGCCCTCATTGCCGTCCAGAACCTCCCAAACTACACACCCGCTAACACGGACTATGCGATTGATCGCCTTGAAGGCTTGCGGAAATTGATGGAGCAGACACGGGCAGCCGAAATCAACGCCCAGAACGCACTTGATGCCGCCCGATTCGCCGCAATTCGCGCTGAGTGGAACTTTCACAACGCTATGCTCGGCGTCAAAGATCAGGTCATCGCGCAGTACGGAGCCGACTCCGACGCCGTAGCCTCGCTCGGACTCAAGCGCAAATCCGAGCGCAGACGCCCCGCGCGCCGCACCACCACCGCTAAAGTCTCCTAGCTCCGCCTTACATCTCCAATCCGGCGACGAGCCTCCGCTACATCACTGCATAGGCGGAGGCTTGTTCATGACGGACGTAGAAAACCACGCACTGATGCTTACCTACCATAGATGCTCAACTGCTGGCATACGGCTGCACCCTGGCTGCTGGCTCACGCGCAACCAGATCATATCGCCGAGCCGATCGGCGGGGAGTGTTCCATCGAGTGGCTCGAACGCGAGCGCTGTCGCGAGCCGCTGGTAGAGCGGCACACGTAGCTCAAGCTGCTGAATGTCGTAGATGTCGGTCTTGCGACGAAGCGCAACCTCGGGCGGCGTATCCAACCAGAAGCCCAGCGCCGGACGCGGCACCAGCGACAGCAACGGATTGCCGAGCTGCCGATCGATCTCGGCGGGTAGAGAGCCGAAGAGTATCGCATGATTCACCAGTGAGTCGTACAGGTAGCGATCGCAGACTACGACGCGACCCTGCGCCAGCGGACGCCCGATATACCACCAGATCTCCAGCAGATGTTCCCACAGCGTGATCTGCCGCCACAGGCCGCGCAATAGGCTACGACTGAACAGCCGCCGTGTTCCGCGCACATATGCCCGATACTCCGGGCTCGCGATCGCTGAGGACTCCACAGGCTGCGCGGGAGCGCCCAATCGCGCCTTGCCGCGCCGAACCAGCGGAGCGGTCAGCACTCCACGCCGGCCGCCCCAGACATAGGTTGCTGCATAGCCCGTGCTGGCGAGCCGCGCAACCAATCGCTGCGCCTGCGTGCTCTTGCCTGAGCCATCGATCCCCAGCAGACAGATCAACAAACCCTGCGCCATTCACTGCTTCTCCAGGTCAGCACTTCCAGCTCCAGCTCGGTCTCCAGGTATGGATTGTCGTAGCGCTGATGAGGGACGACGGCCGGCTTGACCGCGCGCACAAACACCCGATAGGCCAGAAAGCTGCGCCAGCCCTGCGCCACAAACTGCTCGATCTTCGCCGCCATACCTGGATGGAGCGAGCGCAGTTTTCCACCGCCAACCGACGAGAAACCGTGCAGCGAGATCCCATCGATGCCGGCGAAAACCTGGCCAAGCTGATGCGGACTGAGATAGTAGCGCGGCTTGTGTCCGCGCATCAATCGCCGGTACGGCTCCTGAAGCAGCGGCACAATCCCACCCGCCAGCGCGCTGTCGAACTGGATCAGCAGCGTACCGCCCGGCCGCAGCACGCGCCACATCTCCTGCACAAACGGACGGTGCATCGCGGCGGGAAACAGATGCAAGAAGCGGATCGACATCGCCGCGTCGAATGAGCCATCCGCGAAGGGCAACATCCTGCCATTGGCCTCCACAAAACGAATATTGTCGAGCCCGCCGGCTGCCGCGCGGTTTTGCGCCTGCTGCAGCATATTGGGTGTCAGATCGATAGCCGTAACATTCAGTCCGCGCGACGCGAGATAGGCCGTGATGCGTCCGGTGCCGGCGGCGACGTCCACCACACTCTGGCCGGGAGCGAGACCCAGCAGCCGCTCGATCGTCGTTTGCTCGCGGCTGTTGAAGGATTGACCGCGTGAGTGATCGAAGCGCACTCGATCGTACTGAATCGCCTCAGCTGTGTATAGCGTGCGATAGCGTTGCTCAAGCTCAGGCAGGCGCTCATGAACATCGTGCGGGGGAATAACCTCGATTGCCATGCTTCAAACGCTCCTTCTTCTGTATCCGGCTCGTGCACAAACAGCACGCAGCAGAACTGATCAAGAGCGTATCAAGCCAAGATGAAGATTTGATTAATTTGGCGGCAGCGTGGGCAGCAGATTTGCTCGCGATCGCTCCACGCCTGGAAGCTCTCTTGGTGCAGCCTGAGCGGGACGCAGCGGCAGGCGAATCGTAAACGTCGATCCCGCTCCTGGCTCGCTCTCGACCGACAGTAGGCCACCGTGCGCTTCGATCAGCATCTGCGCGATCGCCAGGCCGAGCCCGGTTCCGCCACGCTCACGACTGCGCGCGGTATCCACACGATAAAAGCGATCGAAGATATGCGGCAGATGCTCGGCGGCAATGCCCATGCCGGTATCGCGAACAGTGACCAGCGCGTGCTTATCTTGCGCAGAGCATGCAATGCTAACGCTGCCGCCGGCCGGTGTATGGTTGAGCGCGTTATCGAGGAGATTAAGCAGCACCTGAAGCAATCGATCCTGATCGATCAGCAGCGGAACGGAGTCCGCGTGGACTTCGAGCCGAACTTTGCGCTCGTCGGCCAGCGGCTGCATCTGCTCGGCAACATCCGTAACCAGATCCGCCAGATCCAGCGACTCGTAGTGCAGCGGCAGAGTTGCGGCATCGGCGCGCGCCAGCGTGAGCAAGCTGGACACCAGACGGCTCATGCGCTCCGTCTGGCTCAGAGCCGACTCCAGCACACTGCGGTACTCGGCAGTCGAGCGCGGCTGGCTCAGCGCGACCTCGATCTGGCCACGCAGCGCCGTCAGCGGTGTGCGCAGCTCGTGCGAGGCGTCGGCGGTGAACTGGCGCTGCTGGCGAAAAGCCCGCTCCAGCCGCGCGATCATCGAGTCGAACGTCAGGCTCAGGCGACCAAGCTCGTCATTGCGGGCGGGCGCTCCAAGTCGCTCACTCAGATCGTGCGCGCTGATACGCTGAGCCGCGCGTGTCAAGCGATCGATCGGCAGCAGCGCTCGCCCGGCGAGAAATGCACCACCCCAGCTTGCGACTACCAGCATCACGGGAATCGTCGTCGCCAGGATCAGCAGCAACCGATCAAGCGTCTGCTCGGCCTCGTCGAGCAGCTGCGCTACCTGCAACACACCTTTAATCTCGTCATTGCGCTGGATCGGCACCGACAGGACGCGAAAGTGCTGATCCTCGACGGCCACAGTCTCGAAGCGCTCGCGCCCTTGCTTGGCCTGAAGCAGACCGCCTGGAATCAGAGCTACCTCGCCGACAATCGTGCTGTTGTCGAAGACCGCCTCGCCGTCGTTGTTGTATAGCCGCACAAAGCGATCGTGCCCCTTAGCCGTCTGGTTGCTATCGTCGATGCGCAGCTTGCCGCCTCGGGTAGAGATCGAGCTGTCCAGCAGCAGCGCCAGATTTTGCAGCGCGTCGTCGTCGGCCTCAGCCAGACTGCGGCTCAACGCCACATAGACCGCCAGGCTGAACAGGATCAGCACGCCGGCCAGCAGCGCGACATACAGCGCGGTCAAACGCCAGCGCAGCGATAGATTCTGGATCTTCATGGTTCAGCTCCCAGCCGGTAGCCGGCGCCGCGCACCGTATGGATCAGCTTGAGGGGGAACGGATCGTCGATCTTGCGGCGGAGCGCCCGAATATGCACGTCGATCACGTTCGTCAGCGTGTTGAAATCGTAGTCCCAGACATGCTCGGCGATCATCGAGCGCGTGAGCACGCGATTAGCCCGGCGCATCAGGTATTCGAGCAGGCTATATTCCTTGTAGGTCAGCGCGATCGGCTGTCCGGCGCGCGTCACAGTTCGGGTAGCAGTATCCAGCTCCAGGTCCACGACGCGCAGAACGGTATTCTGCCCCAGCGGCTCGCGGCGCAGCAAGGCTCGCAGCCGCGCCAGCAGCTCGGCAAAGGCGAACGGCTTGGTCAGATAATCGTCGGCTCCGGCGTCGAGACCGGCCACCCGCTGCTCGACGGCATCGCGCGCGGTCAACATCAAGATCGGCACGCGGAGGCCACGCCGGCGAATCTCACGGCACAGGCTCACGCCGTCGAGACCCGGCAGTAGCCAGTCAAGGATCAGCATGTCATACTCGGCCGCCGCGATCCAGTCCAGCGCCTCATCGCCGCGCTCCACCAGATCCACGGCGTAGCCCGCCTCGGTCAGGCCGCGCTGGAGAAAGCGCGCGATCTCGCTCTCGTCTTCGACTACTAACATCCGCACGGGAAGCCTCCGCCCTGTCTGCGATCGATCTCTGCCAAGTGTACCTCTGAATCTTTAGAAACGATGGCGACAGTCTGTCAGGTACACAGCCAATCGGTAGTACAATCGGAAGAGCAAATAGCATAGACGAGGTGAACCGATGGCGCAAAACGATATTGGTGTGATCGGATTGGCCGTGATGGGGCAGAACCTGGCGCGCAACATCGCCAGCCGTGGCTTTTCGGTAGCCGTGTATAATCGCACAACCGCCAAGACCGACGAGTTTATCGCCGAGCATCCCGACCCGAAGCTCGATCCTGCTCACGATCTCCAAACCTTTGTTGCGTCGCTCAAGACGCCGCGCCGGATTCTGCTGATGGTTAAAGCGGGCGAGGCCGTGGACGCGACGATCGCCCAGCTACAGCCGCTACTGGACCAGGGCGACATCATCCTGGACGGCGGCAACTCGCTTTTTCGCGACAGTGAGCGCCGCGCGGCTGAGCTAAACGCGGCGGGACTGAACTTCCTCGGCGTGGGCGTCTCCGGCGGCGAAGAGGGCGCGCTGCACGGGCCGAGCATCATGCCGGGCGGACAGCCGGAAGCCTACGCGGCCGTGGAATCGATCCTGGAAGCGATCGCGGCACGGGCGCCGGACGGCACGCCGTGTGTGACCTATATCGGTCCTAAGGGAGCCGGGCATTACGTCAAAATGATCCACAACGGCATCGAGTACGGCGACATGCAGCTGATCGCCGAAGCCTACGACCTGCTGGCGCGGGGCGTGGGCCTGGATGCCGCCGCGCTGGCCGAGGTCTTCGACGAGTGGAATCAGGGCGAGCTGCAATCGTTTCTGATCGAGATCACGGCGCAGATCTTCCGCACGAGCGATCCCGAGACCTCGCAGCCGCTGGTGGATCTGATCCTTGACACCGCGCAGCAAAAAGGCACCGGCAAATGGACTTCGCAGAACAGCTTCGATCTCGGCATTCCGATCCCGACGATCAACGCTGCCGTCGAGGCGCGAATGCTTTCGGCGCTCAAGAGCGAGCGTGTGTCGGCGGCTGAGGTATTGTCGGGGCCGCAAGCCGGCGCGGCGCAGGCGGCGATCGATCGGCAGGAGCTGATCGCGGCGGTGCGTGCTGCGCTCTACGCCTCGAAGATCTGCGCCTACGCGCAGGGCATGGCCTTGCTGCGCGCCGCGTCGGAGGAGTACGGCTACAACCTGGATCTGGCGGCGGTGGCGGCGATCTGGCGAGCGGGCTGCATCATCCGGGCGCGCTTCCTCGACGACGTGAGCGCCGCATTCAACCGTCGCGCCGATCTGCCGAATCTGCTGCTGGACGATTACTTCGCGTCTGCCGTGCAGGAGCGCGACAGCCAGTGGCGCACGGCGCTGCGCATCGCGACCGAGCTTGGCATCGCCACGCCCGCGATGAGTTCGGCGCTGGCCTACTTCGACGCCTATCGCAGCCCACGACTACCGGCGAATCTGATCCAGGCGCAGCGCGACTACTTCGGCGCGCACACCTATCAGCGCACGGATCGCGACGGCACGTTCCATACCGAGTGGCAGGAGCTGTAACCCGGCGATCAACGTAAACCAGCGCGACCGATCTCAATCGGTCGGTCGCGCCGCAGATGAGGAGCACGCATGCCCGATTATGGTTTGGCCGGCAAGGTCGCGATCGTCACCGGCGGCAATACCGGCATCGGCGCGGCGACGGTACGCGCGCTGGCGGCGGAAGGCGCGGCGGTGGGCATCGCCTTTTATCACGCGCCGGAGCAGGCTGCCGCCCTGGCGGCGCAGGTCTACGCCCGCGACGGCCGCTCCACGATGTACGAGGTCGATCTGGGCGATCCCGAGGCGATCGCGCCGCTCTTCGATCATGTCGAGCGCTCGCTGGGGCCGGTGGATATTCTGGTCAACAACGCGGCGCATTCCGAGCGCGACGACTGGCCGCTGCTCTCCGCCGAGTCCCTGGACCGGCACTACGCGGTCAACACGCGCGCGACAGCGCTGGCGATCACGGAGTTTGCGCGGCGCTTTCGGCGCGGCGCGGGCGGTCGCGTGATCAATCTAACCTCGGGGCAGGGTCTCGGGCCGATGCCGGGCGAGCTATCCTACGTCGCCAGCAAAGGCGCGATCGAGGCGCTGACGACAACCTTCGCCGCCGAGCTGGCACTGCTCGGCATCACGGTAAACGCTGTCGATCCCGGCATCACCGATACCGGCTGGATCGGCGATGAGTTTCGCGCCGAGCTGCTGGCCCGCGCGCCGTTTGGCCGCATCGGCACGCCTGAGGACGCGGCGCGACTGATTTTGTTTCTGGCCTCGGAGCAGGCAAGCTGGATCACCGGGCAGATCATCCACTCGCGCGGCGGCTTTTGAGCGATCGCCGGTCTCGGCTCCGCTCATAGATCCAGCGCCGCCAGCAGATCCAGGCAGCGCCGCAGGCCGTGAGCAGGATCGGAGCCGAGATCGAGATGGACGAAGCGCCGTTCGAGCTGCGTCCAGGCCAGTAGATCCGCCGCGATGCGCTCGCGCCGCAGATTGTCGAGCGTCCAGTCACGGCCCGGCACCGCAACGTTCGCCGCCGCATCCACCGTCAGCAGCAGGGTCGCGCACGGCCGTCCGGCGTGCAGCACCTGTGTAGCGAAAGCCTGCTCACGCAGCGGATCGATCACTATCGCGATCACGCCGAAGCGCCGCGCCAGCAGCGTGCGCAGCGCAGCCAGCTGCTCAGCGACGGCAGCCGAGCCTGGAAGATAGGCCGCGATCGCGATGCAGCGCGTGCTCTCAACCGTCGGGCTGAGCTGCCGCCAGGCTTCAGCGAGCGGTGCCGGCTCAAGTGGCGTCGCCGGCGGCAGCGATCGCGAGACTCCAGATTGCAGCCGTCGCCACAGGTATGCGTCACGGGCGTCGGTGTCGGGCTCGTCGAAGGGATTGAGACCAATCACCACGCCGATCGTCGCGACGGCGAGCTGCCACGCCACGATCTGCCCGGCCGCCGCGTAGCGATCTGCCAGCTCCAGCTTTACGATCGGCAATCCGGCGGTCTCAAGCGCCGCGCACGCTTGATCCAGATCGGCATTGTCCGCACCCACCAGCCGCAGCGCGACGACGATGCGATCTTGAGTCAGGCCCTCACCCCCTACCCCCCTCTCCCGCTGCGGCAGGCGAGGGGGAATTGCCGTACTGCTTTGTTCCTTTGTTTCTTTGTTTGTTTGTTCGGTGGTCAGTCCCTCACCCCCTTGGCCCTCCTTCCCCAAACCTCGGCCCGCTTCGGCCTCGGTTGCGACAGGCGAGGGGGGAAGATAGAATTCTCTTTGTTCTTTGTTCTCTGTTCTTTGTTCTCCGTTAGGTTCTAGGTTCTTGGTTCTTGGTTCTTCTACGTTCGTCACAAAGCCGCGCCCGTGCTTGCTGAGCGAGCCGGAGATAAACGCGGCGATCCAGCGCGCCAGCGGCAGTAGCTCGGGAGACGCAAGCAGCGTGAGCTTGTCGCGGCCGCTCTGGGCCAGCACCGCCAGCGTTGTGCCGAGCCACACGCCCGGATTGCGCGACAGATCTTCGCGGCGACACTGCGTGCGCATCTCAAGCGCGGAGGCCCGTAGACGATCGATCGGCCAGCCCAGCCATGCGGCGGGAAGCAGCCCCAGCGGCGACAGCGGGCCGAAGCGCGCGCCGAGATCCGGCGGCAGCGGCAGTAGCTCAGGCTCGGCGTCCGATCGCACCAGCGGCAGCAGCGACGAGTCGAGCGGCGCGAGCACGGCCGGCGATGGAGCATTCACGGGTGCGGCCTGCGCTCGGGCGGCGAGAACGATGCGGGCCAGCGCGTCGAGGTCGGGCGTGAGCGTGGATTCGGCTGCCAGCAGAAGCGCCGTGCGCTGCCAGTCGATGGATGCCAGGATTGACTGCACCGCCGACGGCTCGATCGTATCCAGCACCGTGAGCCGTGGAGGGCGCGGCTGCGCGGCGAGATCCTGCCACATCCGCGCGATGATACCCGCATCGCCGCTGCCGACGTAGAGCAGATGATCGATTCCGCGCGATCGCAGCCGCGCCAGCCAACCAGCACCCGCTTCGGAATCCACGGGTAGATCGAGCCAGCCGAGCCTCGTGAGAATCCTGGCCTGCGTCTCGGCTGCCGGATACCACAGGCTCGGATCGCGACTCCACAGGCGCTCGACCAATCGCTCAGCAGCCAGACGGCGCAGCATCCCACCGATCGAATTCTGATACGCTTCAAGACCCGCGATCTGTATATTGGCCGGCACGTGATCCTGATCTGGCTGATCCATTGCGCTCCTAACGTCTGATTTTACGATCGCGAAACGATGTTAGCATAGCAGAAGCATCCAGTCTAAGCCAAAGGAGCTAGCCATGCGCTTAACTTTCACTCATGCTCATCTTGTCGATGCTGACGGCGAACAGCACGACACCGCGCTGACGATCGACGGCGGCCGGATCGTCGCGGTTGGAGCGGACGCCGACAGCCAGGCCGCTACGCTGGATCTCAGCGGAACGATCGTCACGCCGGGCTTTGTCGACGTGCACACGCACGGCGGCGGCAGCTTCAATCTGCACACCACCGATGCCGACGAGATCCGCGCCTACGCGCGCTGGACGCCCGAGACCGGCACGACCTCGTTTTTAATCGGCGTGGTCGGCGTGCCCGCGACGCTGCCCGAGGCCCAGCTGCGCGCCGCAATCGACGCGATCGAGACGGCAGGGCCGGGCGCCGAGCCGCTGGGAATTCATCTCGAAGGGCCGTACATGAGCGTCAGCAAACGCGGCGCGCACGATCCGTCCTGGCTGCGCACGCCGGAAGCCGCCGAGACCGAGCAGCTGCTGGCGCTGACCAAAGGCTACCTGCGGTTGATCACGCTCGCACCTGAGCTGCCGCACGCCGACGCCATGATCCGCAGGTTGGTCGCGGCCGGCGTGACCGTCAGCATCGGCCATACCGACGCGACCTACGAGCAGGCGCGTGACGCGATCCCGCTGGGCATCACCCACGCAACGCACTGCTTCAACGCGATGCGACCACTGCACCATCGCGAGCCGGGGCCGCTCGGCGCGATCGTCGAGGCCGAGAGCGTGCGCGGTGAACTGATCGCCGACGGTGTGCACGTGCATCCTGCGGCGCTGCGGGTCATGATCCGGGCGCTGGGACCAGCACGAACAATCATCGTGACCGACGCGCTCTCGTGCGCGGGACTGCCCGACGCGGAGTTTACCTTTGCGGGACAGCCGGCACGTGTGATCGACGGCGTGGCGCGGCTCAGCGACGGCACGATCACCGGCAGCGTGCTGACCACGGATCAGGCGCTACGTAATCTGGTCGAGCTGGTTGGCGTGTCACTGTCCGAGGCGGTCGGCATGCTCACGCTCAACCCGGCGCGATCGGCGGGCGCCGCGCAGCGCAAAGGCCGGCTCCAGCCCGGCTACGACTCCGATCTGCTGATCTTCGACCGCGACCTCCGGCTTCAGGCGACGCTCTGTCGAGGCAGGCTGGCGTTTGCCGGTGAGGACTGGCGCGATCGACTGGCGCAGCTTGAGTCGGTGTAGCAGCAGGCACGGCCGGCAGGGTGGTACAATTTTGAAGGAATAGTCGGAGAACAAAGAACAACCGAACAAAGAACAAAGGAGTTGGAACTTAGATCATTTGCCTTTTGTTCACCCAAAGGGTACCCGGTTCTTTGTTTGTCTGCTCTCGCTTAGAAGGAGTTTTTGCATGGACTATGCGCTCGACCGCTTTGCGGGTGAGATACAACAGGCGATCGCTGCGACGGGGCTCGTCCCGCCGGATCAGATCGAGCTAGCCGAGCCGAAGGCCAACGTACCGGCCGATCTGGCATTTCCTTGCTTTCGGGCCGCCAAACAGGCGGGAACGCCGCCGCCTCAGCTGGCGCAGCGCCTCGCCGAGCAATTGAGCTTTCCTGAGAGCAGTCTGGTTGGCGGCGTGCAGGCAGCAGGGCCGTTTCTCAACTTTACGCTCAACGCGCCGCAGCTGGTGCAGGCCGTACTTGACGAGGTTGCGCGGCTTGGCGATCGCTATGGCAGCGACGACCTGGGCCAGAACGAGACCGTGATCGTCGAGTACTCGTCGCCCAACATCGCCAAGCGCATGCATGTGGGCCACATTCGCTCGACGATCATCGGCCAGTCGATTCGCAACATCCTGGAATTTCTGGGCTACAACACGATCAGCGACAACCACCTGGGCGACTACGGCAAGCAGTTTGGCACCAACATCGCCGCGATCCAGCGCTTTGGACGGCCCGATGGCGAAGGCGAGGAAGTGCTGAGCAAGATCGAAGAGATCTACACACGCTACAACAAAATGATCAAAGGCGAGTCGGTCGAGGACGACGAGGACGCGATCGACGCGGAGAATCTGGACGACGAGGCGCGCAGCTGGTCGCTGAAGCTGGAGCAGAACGATCCCACGGCGCGCGAGCTATGGGAATGGATGGTCGCCACGACGAAGCAGGCCAATCAGCGCAACTACGATCGGCTGGGCGTC
>DASWTQ010000498.1:0-27058 GCA_036402055.1 Herpetosiphonaceae bacterium | reverse complement strand
TCCAGCCGGTCATGCCCAATGTAAGGATCGCGAGCGCGCTGCCGGCGGCGAGTCGCAGCCAGCGTAGCGACGACGCAGACGTTGGTTGTGATGCCAGGAAGCTGCCCAGGCCAACGCCGGCCACGCCCAGCGGCAGGAAGTTTAGATAGCTCACGCCTTTGTAAAAGCCGTAGGGAAACGCGATCACAAAGCGCAGACCGAGCGCATACAGCAGCGCGAAAACGAGCATTCCCAGCGCCGGACCGCGCCACGCCGCACCACGCCACAGCGCTACGACGAGACCAAGCAGCAGCACGCCCAGCGCGATCCAGCTTGCGGCTGTCGTCCAGGCCGGCCCGTCGACCGCGATCGATAGATGGTGAAACGTCTCGACGCCGAACAGCTCAGTCAGCCGGGCGAAGCGCTCGCCGCCGATCGAAGGCGTTTGCACGCGGTACACGTCGAAGAAGGCCACAGGAGCGCGCCAGTGCGCCAGCCCGCCCAGCACCAGACAGCCCACGATGATCGTCAGGCCGCGCAGCACCACCGCCAGTCTATCCCGCTGTGTGATCAACGCCCACATGCCGAGCCCGCCCGCCAGCGCGCCGTACGCCAGCAGCGCCGGATGATACGACAGCGTGATCATCGTCGTGGCCGCGACAGCACCCGCCAGCGCGTGACCGCGTCCACGCCAGAACGATCGCCAGTCGCTCGGCAGCGCTTCCGCCTGGCCGGGAGCCAGCGCCAGCAGCGTGAGCAGTGTCGCCAGCGGCACCAGCGGCATCGACGAGACGTGCATCGCGAAGTTGTTGAAGCTGATCCACAGCAGCAGCTCATTGCCGGCAACCAGCAGCGCGCCCAGCGCCGAGCCGAGCACGCTTGCCCGCAGCCCAACTCGCAGCAACAGGTAGACCGGCGCGATCGCCAGGCCGCGCAACAGCGCCAGCAGCAGCGGAAACGTGCCCACCGGCGACCAGCGCCCGATCAGATCGACGACGCCGTGCAGGTACGAGAAGCCGATCGCGCGAACGCTGGTGGGCTGCGCCAGAATGACGTTGAGCAACGGCGCGGCTGGTGCCTGATCGAGCGTTGCGTAGGTGTAGTCTTGCAGGTAGGCGGCTAGCGGCAGGTAGAACTCGATGTCCCAGCCGTGGCCGATCGGCAACAGATAGCCGGCGCGCAGCAACGGCACCACGCCCAGCCCAGCAGCGATCAGGCCCAGCGCCGCGACGATCAGCAGCTCGGCCAGTGGCACGCGTGGCAGCCGTCCATCCGCGCCGGGTCGCACCCAGCGCCACACGCCCAGCCCGATCGCAACGACGAGCGTTAGCGCGAGCGCGCCAGTCAACGAAAGAAAAGTGTTGAGGCCATAGTAGGCGATCAGAACCAGCAGGCCGTAGCCCCACAGCGGCGTCAGCAAAAGCTCGTAGGGCTTGAGCGCGGACGGCGTGAGCCAGCGCCCGATGCCGTAGCCCGCGATGCAGAGCAGCGCCACCCCGGCCAGCCAGACGCCGAGCGTCGAGATCAGCACTGCCATCAGCGCCTGCGCTCCCACCAGGGTCGACATTGGCAATCAGTTATGTTGACTCGGATCGTCGTGAAATCACACACAGGGGCTAACCGACCGTTTGATACTTCGTCACGCGTTCCGACAAACCCGTCGAAACCATAAAGAAAGCCCAACATAGGGCTTTGTGACGGCCCATTATACCACGAGGCTTTTCGGGGATTGGAGGTTGGAGGTAAGACAGGCCCTCATCCCCCTACCCCTTCTCCCATTGCGATAGGAGAAGGGGAGCAGTGGTACCACCTTTGTTCTTTGTTCTCTGTTCTTCGCTCCCCTTTGTTCTTTTGTTCCTTTGTTCTTTTGTTCTTCGTTCTTCGACAGGTTAGGACCGCTGCGCTATACTCACCAGCGCCGCTCTTGGCTACGATAGCTGGCATTTGGGATGTGGAGGTTTTCATGCCCAACATTGGACGCAACGATCCCTGCCCGTGCGGCAGCGGTAAAAAGTACAAGCAGTGCCACGGCCCGATCGACGCGGAGCGCGCCGCAGCTCAGCGCAAGCTCAAGCAAGCGCCCGATACGCTCTGGCCCAAGCTCATGGATTCGCTCGATCGTTTTGGCACGGCGGTGCCGGCGACGCTCTCCGATTTCTGGAACGGCGCGTACTCCACCAGCGATATTCAAGAGCTGGATCAGCACGAAGATCGCGGCAGTGAGCGCTTTCTGACCTGGTTTGCCTTCGACACGCGCAACGAAGAGGGCCAGACGCCGGTTCAGCAGATCATTGCCGATCCATCGGATCTTGAGCTGACCGACGCCGAGAAGCAGGTGCTGGCCGGCTGGGGCAACGTTCGGCTACAGCCCTACGAGATCGTCGATGTGCGCAAGGGCCAGGGCATTCGTCTGCGCCCGCTCTTTGGCGAGGGCGAGCTGTATGTCGAAGATCAGGCCGCCGCGAAACGCCTGCAAACCGGCGAGGTCCTGATCGCACATCTGGCGCCCGCCGCCGACGTGTACTTTATCCAGGGCGCGGCAGCGCATCTAACATCGGATACTGTCGAGAAGCTGCGCGAGTTTGCCGAGATCCATCTTCAGGATCTTCAGCAGTCACAACCCGACGCGACCTACGACGATCTGATCCAGTCGCGCTCGCAGATCTTCAACCATTTTGTGATGGCGCTGCCACGTGAGGAGCAGGACGGCAACAAGGTCAACGAGCTGGTCGCTCAGACGCGCGCCACGCTCAACGTGACCGCCGCGCAGATGGGTTTTAGCGGCGGCAACAGCCAGTCTTCGGCCAGGAATCGCCTGGAGCAGCTATCGGAGCATGACGACGAGCCGGACGCTGACCAGGAGAGCGCGTCCGAGGAAGCGGCGCTCGACGTCGACTCCGATGCCAACGCGGTCTACGGTGTGGGCGATACAACCCAGACGCTGGAGAGCGGCGGCGCTCCCGCAACCGCCAGCGAGTCGCCGGATGCAGGCATGACGCAGACGGGCACCTACGAGGGCCAGGACGACTAGCACTCCAGGGACGGCGCGAGTCGTCCCTCCATTTTCCATACCACAGCCGTCAGCCGCGATCGTGGGCCAGAACATAGGCCGCCGCCGCCCGCAGATCCGCCACGATCGCCTCGGGCCGCGGCGCGCCACCTGAGCCGAGCGCTGCCTCTGCTTGAGCGCCGTAGCCGCTGCGCACCAGAATCGTGCGGCAGCCCACCGCGTGGCCCGCGCCGATGTCGCCGCTCGTATCGCCGATCAGCCAGCTGCGATGGAGATCGATGCCGTGATCGTGAGCCGCCTGGCGCAGCATTCCCGGCGCCGGCTTGCGGCACTCGCACACGCCGCCAAACTCAGGATGATGCGGGCAGAAGTAGAAGGCGTCGATCCGCCCACCCTCAGCAGCAAGCCGCCGCTGGATCTCCTCGTGCAGCGTGTGCAGCGCGGCCTCGTCGTAGTAGCCGCGCGCGATTCCGGCCTGATTCGTCACCACAACCACCAGAAAGCCCGCCTCGCTCAGCGATCGCACCGCCTCAGCCGCGCCCGGCACCAGCACCAGATCCTCGATCCGGTGCAGATAGTTGACCTCGACATTCAGCGTGCCGTCGCGATCCAGAAAGATCGCTCGCCGCGCGCTGCCGGAGTGCTCGCCAACCGCCACGATCAACCCCCGAAGATCGCCTGCTCCACCAGATCGCAGAGCAGATGACCGACGATCATATACACTTCCTGGATCAAAAACGACTGCTGCGCGGGCACGACCAGCGCCGCATCACACAGCGGCAGAATCGTTCCGCCGTCGCGGCCCAGCAGCCCGAGCACCTGGCAGCCTTTGCGCCGCGCAACCTCCGCCGCTTTAACCACGTTGGGCGACGTGCCGCTGGTTGTCAGCGCGACCAGCACATCGCCGGGCTGGAGATGTGCCTCGGCCTGACGCGCAAAAATATCGTCATAGCTGTAATCGTTGGCGATCGCGGTGATCGCCGAGGTATCGGTGTGCAGCGCCAGCGCGGGCAGCGGCGGCCGATCCATCAGATAGCGCCCGACCAGCTCCGCAGCGAGATGCTGCGCGTCGGCTGCGCTGCCGCCATTGCCGCAGAAGATCGCCTTGTGGCCGTTGCGGTAGCAGCTGATGAGGATCTCGGCCATGCGTTCGATCACGGACGTTTGCTCCGCAGCCACGCGCTGCGCCAGCTCGATATGCGCCGCGAACTGCTGCCGGATCGCAGCCTCGTATCCCGTGGTTTCTTGGATCGTCACAAATATTGCTCCATCGCGGAGTCAGCGCGCTTCAAGCGCCTCCGCATACACCGCCAGCGTGCGGTCGATCATTTGCTCATGCGCAAAGCGCTCGTTGACTCGTCGTCGCGCCTGGTGGCCAAGCTGCCGCCGCAGCGCGGGATTCGCCACCAGCACCTGGATCGCCCGCGCCAGCCGCAGCGGCTCGCTCGGCGGCACGACGAATCCGGTCACGCCATGCTGATTTACTTCGCTCGTGCCGGTTCCTAGCTCGGTGCTGATCACAGGCAGGCCCGCCGCCATCGCCTCTAGCTGCACGATCCCGAACGCCTCCGCCCGCAGATGCGACGGCAGCACAAACAGATCGGCGGCGCGGTAATAGGCCGGCAGCTCGGCGTCGGCAACCCGGCCCGCGAAATGCACTCGCCGCGCGACGCCAAACGCCTGCGCCAGATCCCGCAGTCGCTGCTCCTCCGGCCCGGCCCCGACGATCACCAGCGTTGCCGCAAGCTGCGTCATGGCGTCGAGCAGAATATGCAGGCCCTTGTAGTAGCGCAGCACGCCCACCGACAGAATCAGCGCCTCGTCCGGCGCCTGTGTGTAGCGTCCGCGAAGCACACTGGCCTCGCTATCGCTCACGCCGTCGAAGCGCGCCGGATCGACCGAGAGCGGCACAACCCGGCATTTAGTGGCGTAGCGCCGCAGAAACGGCGACGAGCGAATGTAGGACGCGCTCGTCGCGATGATCCGCGCTGAGCGCCGCAGCGTTGAATGGAGCAGCGGCCGGTAGAGCTGTAGCAGCCGGCGCTGGCGCACAATATCGCTGTGGTAGGTGAGCACCAGCGGCGCGTCTTTGATCGCCAGCGCTGCCAGATCGCCGGGCGGATACGGCATATGCAGGTTGATCACATCGGCCTTGAGCGCCCGCGCTTGACGCAGCATCGCGAGGCTGAGCGGCGTCGATGCGGCTTGAGCCAGACGGCCCGCCTTGATCACCTGCACGCCGTTGCGCTGCTCAACTTCTGTGCCACGCTCAGTGTTGGTCACCAGCACCGTCACCTGGTGACCGCGCCCGACCAAACCTTCGGCTAGAACCTTGATATGATTTTCGATCCCGCCGACGACCGGATCGTAGTCTTTGTAAATATGGACAATATGCAGCGCTGCGCCTCCTCCAAATTCGCGCAGGATTATAGCATAGCCCGGCTTGGCGCCATGTTTTTAATTCATTATCCTCAAAAACATGAGCTTTTATTCACAATCTTGACCACTTTTAACTTTACTGCTACCATATAGTTGTCCTTCTGCAGAAGACAGCTCAACGGTGTCTCGCACCGTCTGTCCAACTCGCTCTCAGGGACAGCACCGCGAAGCAAAACCAGGTAAGCACAGCGGCTCCTCGCACGATCGAGGAGTCTTTCGAGTCGCCCTGGCTGCTCACGGAACTGGACACCGAGATCGGCTCGTGTCCGTGCGCCATCCATCTGGTATCCGGGAGGATTCAATGACGAAGTTAGGCCGCGTGTTGTTGGTTGTCTCTCTAACGCTGATCTTTGCGTTCACTGCGTTCGCTCGTAGCGCCGACCGCCTGGCTGAAGTTCCCCCCGCTTTTGCCCCCAATGAAGTACTTGTTGAGAACGATCTCGATGAGGTGCTGGTTCAGAACAAGATCGATGAAGTTCTTGTCGGCGAGCAGCCCGATGAGGTGCTGGTTCAGAACAAGATCGATGAAGTCCTCGTCGGCGAGCAGCCGAATGAAGTGTTGGTTATGCACAAGATCGGCGAAGTGCTGGTTGGCGAGCAGCCGGACGAGGTTCTGATCTAACCACGATCAGCGTGGCGCCGGCTCAGAGCAGAACCGGCTAAGTGCTCCTTTAGATAAAAAGGAGTACGCAATGAGTATATTATAGTTCTATCTGCATATACTCATTCAGCTATAGATAGAATCACAAGGGCGCGACTCCACGAGTCGTGCCTTTTGTGTGATTGGAAAGCTGTATTTGTGATTGTTGATCAGAAAAATGTACTTTAATTCACAATATTGACCTTTCCTAAACTATTTGTTATGCTCCTCTCCATCCTGCAGGAAGCCAATGCGACGCGGCACCGTGCAACGCCGCTCGTCCCGTCAGCCCACACAATCTATCTCATTCGGTGCCTCGCAGCGCCGATCGTTCCGTAAGCCCACACACAAACAATCCGTATTTAGGGTATCTAAGGAGAAGTGCTGATGAAGCGCTACGTGAGTGTTCTCTTGCTCGCCGGTTTGGTTCTCGGCTCACAGGGCTACCAGGCCCAGGCCGCCAATACTCCCACCAATTATGTTCCCAATGAAGTGATTGTTCAGTATCGTGACGGCACGACTGAGGCGCAGCATGAGACCGCGCGCGGCAAAGTCAAAGCGGATCGTAAAGAAAATCTGCGTGCGCAGAAGGGTGGCGCTTCGAAGCTGGAAGTCATTTCGCTCAAGGGCGGCGATGTGCACAGCGCGATCGCGGCCTTGAAGAGCGACCCGAACGTCGAGTTCGCCGAGCCGAACTGGGTCTACACCCACGAGGCTACCGCGACCGATCCATACTACACCAACGGCTCACTGTGGGGCATGTACGGCGCCAGCACCTCGCCGGCCAACCAGTACGGCTCGAACGCGGCGGCAGCCTGGGCAGCAGGGCGCACCGGCTCGAACACGGTCTATGTCGGCATCATCGACGAGGGCATCCAGTACACGCATCCCGATCTGGACGCGCAGGTCTGGAACAACCCCTACGATGCGGCTGACGGCGTCGACAACGACGGCAACGGCTACGTGGACGACGTTCGCGGCTGGGACTTCGCCGGCAACGACAACTCGATCTATGACGGCGGCACCAAGGGCAACCTCGACGATCACGGCACGCATGTGTCGGGCACGATCGGCGCTGAGAGCAACGGCGTGGGCGTGGTCGGCGTGAACTGGAACGTGAAGCTGATCTCGGCCAAGTTCCTGGGCCGCAACGGCGGCACGACGGCCAACGCGGTCAAGGCGGTTGATTACCTGACCAACCTCAAGACACGCCACGGCCTGAACATCGTCGCCAGCAACAACTCGTGGGGCGGCGGCGGCTACTCGCAGGCCCTCTACGATGCGATCGCTCGCGCGAATGCCGCGAACATTCTCTTCATCGCGGCGGCCGGCAACAGCGGCACCAACCACGACACGACGCCGAGCTATCCGTCGAACTATGACCTGCCGAACGTGATTGCTGTCGCGGCGATCGCAAACAACGGCACGCTGGCCAGCTTCTCGCAGTACGGCGCGACAACCGTCGACCTCGGCGCTCCTGGCGTGGCCATCTACTCGACGACCGCTGCCAACCTGTACGAGTCCTACAGCGGCACCTCGATGGCGACTCCGCACGTCACTGGCGCAGCAGCGCTCTACGCCTCGGTCAAGCCAGGCTCGACCGCCGCGCAGATCAAGAATGCGCTCCTGACCAGCGCGGTTCCGACCGCATCGCTGGCTGGCAAGACCGTGACCGGCGGCCGCCTCGACGTCAACGGCGCGCTGAGCAAGTAGCTTCCACCTTTCTTGCAGGATCGCAGACCACGACGGTTCGGGTATCTACCTGAACCGTCGTGGCTATTTAACGCACACGATTTTCTGCTTGTATCTCGACCGTTTGAGCTTTGTTCCACAAGAAGTTGAGCTTTAAATCACAATATTGACCTCAGTTAAACCTTTTGCTATACTGGCGGCACTCCGTGCAAGAACTCTTTTTTACCG
The DNA here is from genome assembly GCA_036402055.1 of Herpetosiphonaceae bacterium. GTDB lineage: Bacteria > Chloroflexota > Chloroflexia > Chloroflexales > Kallotenuaceae > LB3-1. The sequence continues at coordinate 19,070 of DASWTQ010000498.1, read as the reverse complement.
GTTTCACATCCCGGCCGACCATCACAAATCAAGCTGTTCACAACTCTGGCAATCCACTATCCAGCGTTCTATTTGCTTGATTGCCCCCTCGAACCGACAACATGCTGCGTCCGAACCAGCACATGTTGATCTCTCCTCGTTGAGATCATCTGTTGATCGTATTCCGCTTAGGAGGAAGTCGAATGCCGAAACTGGTCCGTGTTACCCTTGGCCTCGGCCTGACGCTCGCTTTTGCGCTGAGCGCGCTCACCCCCGCCACCGCCGCACCCTCGACGAACAAAGTTCCCGATCAGTATATCGTGGTCCTGAAAGATACCGTGGCCAATGTCGACGACGTTACCGGCAAGCTGGCCTCAGCTCACGGATTAGGCGTTTTGCACACCTACAAAGCGGCACTCAAAGGCTTCGCGGCCAAGGTTCCGCCCGGCCAGCTGAAGAAACTTCAGGCTGATCCCAACGTAGCATCGATCGAGCAGGACGAGATCGTCTCGCTGCCCGTCGAGACGATGGCGAAGCCCGGTGGCCCTGGCTCGCAGGCACAGACGACGCCGACCGGCATTCTGCGCATCGACGGCGAGTTGAGCAGCACGATCTCCGGCAACGGCTCAGGCACGGTCAATGTAGACGTCGCGGTTATCGACACCGGTATCCAGACCAACCACCCGGACCTGAACGTCGTCGGCGGCCGTAACTGTTCGACCGGCAGCTCCTACAATGACGGCAACGGCCCCGGCACGCACGTCGCCGGCACGATCGCCGCGAAAGATGACGCCAACGGCGTGGTCGGCGTGGCGCCCGGCGCGCGGCTGTGGGCAGTGCGCGTGCTGAACAACTCGGGCTCGGGCACCACCTCGTCGGTCATCTGCGGTATCGACTGGGTGACGGCCAACGCGGGCACGATCGAAGTCGCCAACATGAGTCTCGGCGGCTCCGGCAGCAACAGCAATTGCGGCGGCAGCGACACCTACCACAACGCGATCTGCGCTTCGGTTAACGCAGGTGTGACCTACGCGGTCGCGGCGGGCAACTCGGCGGCGGATGCCAACAACTTCCGGCCCGCGACCTTCCCTGAGGTGATCACGGTTTCGGCGCTGGCCGACTTCAATGGCGAGCCCGGTGGTGGAGCCGCGTCAACCTGCCGCGCGGACGTCGACGATACCTTCGCCGACTTCAGCAACTACGGCGCCGACGTCGACATCATCGCCCCGGGCGTGTGTATCCTCTCGACCTGGAAAGGTAGCGCGTACAATACGATCAGCGGCACCTCGATGGCCTCGCCGCATGTCGCCGGCGCCGCCGCGCTCTACAAAGCCAACAACCCTGGCGCGAGCCCGGCACAGGTCAAGACCGCGATCCAGAACGCCGGCAACCTCAACTGGAACACCGCCACTGATCCCGACAGCAACCACGAGCGGCTGCTGAACGTCGATAGCTTCTAGTCACTCCAGCTAAGCTTTCACAGCCAGACGGGACATGCACGTCATGTCCCGTTTGTGCTTTAAGCGTTTTGACATGCGCCAGTCGTGGTGTATTTAGCGCACATTTTTTCGCGTAGATCCCCGTTAATTTGTAGTATTGCTTCATAATAAGTTGAACTTTAAATCACAATATTGACCTCGGTTAAACCTTTTGCTATACTGGCGACACTCCGTGCAACAACTCTTTTTTACCGATTTCAAGCCGTTCACAACCCTGGCAATCCACTATCCAGCGTTGCTTGCTTGATTGCCCTCTCGAACTGCCGACATGCTGCGTCCGAACAGCATCGCGTTGATCGCCGCATGGCGACCAACTGTTGATCGTATTCCGTCTAGGAGGAAGTCGAATGCCGAAACTGGTCCGTGTTTCCCTTGGCCTCGGTCTGACGCTCGCTTTTGCGCTGACCGCGTTCAACCCCGCAGCCGCCGCACCCTCGACGAACAAAGTTCCCGATCAGTACATTGTTGTTCTGAAAGACAATGTCACCGACGTCGACGGCGTCGCCGGCAAGCTCGCCTCAGCCCACGGATTAGGCGTTTTGCACACGTACAAAGCGGCACTCAAAGGCTTCGCGGCCAAGGTTCCGCCAGGCCAGTTGAAGAAACTTGAAGCCGATCCCAACGTCGCATCGATCGAGCAGGACGAGATCGTCTCGCTGCCTGTCGAGACGATGGCGAAACCTGGCAACGGCGGTCCTGTGACACAGGCCCAGACGACGCCGACCGGCATTCTGCGCATTGACGGCGAGCTGAGCAGCACGGTTTCGGGCAACGGCGCGGGCTCGGTGAACGTCGACGTCGCGATCATCGACACCGGTATCCAGACCAACCATCCTGACCTGAACGTGGTCGGCGGCAAGAACTGCCAGACCGGCAGCTCGTATGCCGATGGACACGGCCACGGCACGCATGTCGCCGGTACAGTCGCCGCGAAAGACGACGCGAATGGCGTGGTCGGTGTAGCGCCTGGCGCGCGGCTGTGGGCAGTGCGCGTGCTGAACAACTCCGGCTCGGGCACGACCTCGTCGATCATTTGCGGTATCGACTGGGTCACGGCCAACGCCGCGACGATCGAAGTAGCTAACATGAGCCTTGGCGGCTCCGGCAGCAACAGCAACTGTGGCGGTCTCGACACCTACCACAACGCGATCTGCCGCTCGGTCAACGCTGGCGTGACCTACGCGGTCGCGGCAGGCAACTCGGCGGCGGATGCTAACAACTTCCGGCCGGCAACGTATCCTGAGGTGATCACGGTCTCGGCGCTGGCCGACTTCAACGGCGAGCCCGGTGGTGGCGCCGCGTCAACCTGCCGCGCGGATGTTGACGATACCTTCGCCGACTTCAGCAACTACGGCGCCGACGTCGACATCATCGCCCCGGGCGTGTGTATCCTCTCGACGTGGCTCGGCAGCGGCTACAACACGATCAGCGGTACGTCGATGGCCTCGCCGCACGTGGCAGGCGCGGCCGCGCTCTACAAAGCCAACAACCCCGGCGCGACTCCGGCGCAGGTCAAGACCGCGATCCAGAACGCCGGCAACCTCAACTGGAACACCGCCACCGATCCTGACGGTAATCCTGAGAAGCTGCTGAACGTCGACATCTTCTAGTAGCTGAACCTCGCTTTCGCAGCCAGACGGGACATGCGCGTCATGTCCCGTTTGTGCTTTAAGCGTTTTGACATACGTCAGCAGAGCGTGGCACAATGCAGGAGCAATCAGTTATTAACCTGTAGAGTGTATGCCAGAATTACCTGAAGTAGAAACGATCCGCCGCTCGCTCCAGCCGAATCTGATCAGACGCCGGATCGCTGAAGTTGTGCGCATCGCCTGGCCGGGTACGATCGCCGCGCCGTCGCCCGAGGAGTTTAGCACGCGCCTCCAGGGCCGCGAGATCGTGGCAATCGACCGGCGCGCCAAATATTTGATTATTCATCTCGACCAAGACGAGGCGCTGGTGGTGCATCTGCGCATGACCGGCCAGATCACGGTCGTCGATGCCGAGGCTGAGCCCGACAAGCATACGCATGTGGTGCTGCGGCTCGACACCGGCCAGCAGATCTTCTATCGCGACACGCGCAAGTTTGGCCGGATGTGGCTGCTGGATCGCGAGGGGCTGGCGGCGCTGGATCGCAAGCTCGGCCCCGAGCCGCTCGACGATGCACTGACGGCTGAGGCATTTCGCGCGCTGATCCGCAGGCGCAAAGGCCGGCTCAAACAGCTGCTGCTCGATCAAGCAGTGATCGCCGGGCTGGGCAATATTTATGTCGACGAGGCGCTCTGGCTGGCACGGCTGCATCCGCTGACACGAGTAGGCATGATCAGCGACGAGCAGATCGACGCGCTCTACGCCGCGATCCGAGAGGTGCTCGCCGGCGGCATTGAAAAGCGCGGCACGACATTCTCAAACTACCGCGACGCGCTGGGAGCTAAAGGCTCGAACCAGAACTATCTCAATGTCTACGATCGTAAGGATCAGCCCTGCGTGCGCTGCGGCTCACCGATCGAAAAGATCGTGGTCGTGCAGCGTGGGACGCATATCTGCGCCTACTGCCAGCCGCTTGACGGCGAGAGCCAGGGAGCTGAGTCCTAACTTATGGCGACAGCAGTGCAGCGGCCTCAGTCGCCACAAGCAACCGATCGACCAAACGTTTCGCTGATCGCGACCGTCAAGAACGAGGCCGACAATATCGCCGCGCTGCTGGACTCGATGCTGGCGCAGTCACGAACGCCCGACGAGATTGTGATCAACGACAATCACAGCAGCGATGAGACTGCAATAATTGTCGAGCGCTACATCGCGGCCGGCCATCCGATCAAGCTGGTGCGCGGCGGCTTCAATATTCCCTCCGGCCGCAACAACGCGATCCGCCACGCGCGCGGCCCGATCATCGCCTCGTGCGACGCCGGGCTGGTGCTGCCGACCCACTGGCTGGCGGAGATCGTCGCGCCGCTGGAGCGGAACGAGGCCGATCTGGTCGGCGGCTTCTACGAGCCGGAGCCACGCTCCACCTGGGAGCTGGCGCTGGGCGCGACCAACTTTCCCGACGCCGAGGAGATCAACCCGGCGACGTTTCTGCCCGGCGGCAACTCGATGGCCTTCACCAAAGCCGCCTGGGAAGCGGCCGGCGGCTACCCCGAGTGGGCCGACACCTGCGAAGATCTGATCTTCGACCTGGCGATCAAAGAGCGCGGGCTGCGCTTCACGTTCGTGCCTGGCGCGGCGGTCAAGTTTCGTCCACGCGAACATCCACGGGCATTTTTTCGGCAGTACTATACCTACGCTCGCGGCGATGGCGTGGCCGATCTGTTCTTGAAGCGCCACCTGATTCGCTATGCCTCGTACCTGGGATTGCTCGGCATTGTGCTGCTGGCCCGCCACAGGCGAGCCGCGCTGCTCATGCTAATCCCAGGCGTGATCTACCATGTTTACAAGCCCTACCGCCGCCTGCGGGAGCGCGCCCGGCATCTGCCGCTCAGCCAGAAGTTGCTGGCCTTCGCCTACGTACCGCTGATCCGGCTGATCGGCGATGTCGCCAAGATGATCGGCTTTCCGGTGGGGCTGTGGCTGCGCCGGAGCAAGCGCCCGGGCTAGAGGATCGCATTCATGCAAACCATGACTATCGCGAAGCCGCTGCTGATCGGCGGCGAGTGGCGCACGACCGAGCAAACGCTCGCCTCGCACAATCCCGCGACCGGCGAGATCCTGGGCTCGGTGTGTACCGGCGGCGCGACTGAGATCGACGCGGCGGTTCAGGCGGCGCGAGCGGCGTTTCCCGGCTGGCGTGCTGCCGGCGAGGCCGAGCGTAAGCAGGCGCTGCGACGGCTGCATCGGGCGCTCACCGAGCGACGCGACGAGATCGCGCAGCTGATCAGCCGCGAGAACGGCAAGCCTGTAATGGAGGCACTCTCCGCCGACGTGCTGGTCTCGCTGGACTCGCTGGCCTACTACATCAAGCACGGCACGCGCGAGCTAGCGCCCGAGCGGCTCAAGCTTCAACAGCGCCTGCTGATCGGGCATCGCGCCGATGTGGTGTACGAGCCGGCGGGCGTGATCGGAATCATCGCGCCGTGGAACGTGCCGCTGGCGATTCCGCTGAGCCAGCTCGCGGCGGCGCTGATCGTCGGCAACACGGTTGTGCTCAAGCCCTCGGAGTGGACGCCGCTGGTCGGTCATGCGATCGCGCAGCTCTGTGTCGCAGCCGATCTGCCAGCAGGCGTGGTCAACGTCGTGGCCGGAGCAGGCGCGACCGGCGCGGCGCTGGCGGCGCATCCCGGCACGCAGCGGATCGTCTTTACCGGCAGCGTCGCGACCGGCAAGAAGGTTGCGGTTGCCTGTGCTCAGCGCTTGTGTCCCTGCGTCCTGGAGCTGGGCGGCGTCGGCGCGGCGATCGTGCGATCGGATGCCGATCCACGGCTGGCGGCGCGCGGCGTGGTCTGGTCGCGCTTCGTCAACAACGGCCAGGTCTGTGTCGCCACGCAGCGCGTTTATGTCAATCAGCGAATCGCGCAACCGTTCGTCGAGGCCGTCGCGCAGGAGACACGCAAGCTGCGGCGACACACCGAGCACGAGCGCGGCTATGATGTCGGGCCGCTGATCAACACGGCGGCGACCGAGCGTGTCAAAAGCCAGATCGCGGATGCCGTTGCCAATGGCGCCACAGTGCTGATCGGCGGCAGCTGCGGGGAAGAGCAGCCCGGAACCGCGATCGAGCCGACGGTGCTGACCAATGTTTCGCCCGCGATGACCGTTATGCGTGACGAGACCTTTGGCCCGCTGCTGGCGATTATGCCGGTCGGCGACGACACCGAGGCGATCGATCATGCCAACAGCCTGCCGCTCGGCCTGGCGATGAGCGTCTGGACGAAGGATGTGGACGCGGGCGCAGATCTGGCGCGACGGCTCGAATCCGGGATGGTCTGGATCAACGACGGCCCGGTCTACTACGCCGATCCGACGATTCCCTGGGGCGGCGTCAAAGAAAGCGGCTTCGGACGCACGCACGGCCGCTGGGGCCTGCACGCGCTGGCGGATGTTAAAGTTATCGCCCGCAGCCGGCCGGGACCGCGTATCTGGTGGTTTCCCTACACACCGCTCGTCCAGCGCCTGCTCGACGTAGGAATCGCTCTGCTGCACGAGTCGGGGCCACGCGCCAAGCTGCGCGGCATCCTCCGCGCGCTGCTGCGCTAAGGAGCGCTCTGGAATACTCCTTGCTATACTCGCATCTCACACCAGATTCAGAAAAGGCGTATGATTAGGAAAGAATGATCGCCTGACGAGGAGCGATATATGTTTGACCGTTTCCGAAAAACCTTCGACCGCACGCCGCCGGGCATGGCTGAGCGTGTGCCGCCCGGTCAGTATGTCACCGAAAAATTCCCGGTGCTGCACTACGGCTCGGTGCCGACCTACAAGAAGCTGGAAGAAGCCTGGGATCTGCGCGTCTGGGGCGAGATCGAGGAGCCGAAGCAGTTCTCGTTCAGCGAGTTCCGCAGCCTGCCCACGACCACAATCCAGACGGATATTCACTGCGTGACGCGCTGGAGCAAGCTCGATACGCACTGGACCGGCGTGCAGTTCAAGGAGTTTCTGAAGCATATTCCACCGCTCAAGCCGAGCGCGAAGTTTATTCTGTGGCACTGCGAGCACGGCTTTACCGCCAACGTGCCGCTGGAAATCATGCTCGAAGACGACGCGATGCTGGCCTATCTCTTCGAAGGCAAGGAATTAGATCCCGAGCATGGTTTTCCGTTGCGGGCGCTGGTGCCCAAAAAATACTTCTGGAAATCGGCCAAGTGGCTGCGCGGCATCGAATTCTTGAGCGAGGACCAGCTCGGCTTCTGGGAGCGCTACGGCTACAACAATCACGCCGATCCCTGGCAGGAAGAGCGCTACTCCGAAGACGATTACTAGACCCCGAGCGCCGCTTCTTTGTCAGCGGCGCTCAGCTTTTGCCGCCGGCTCGTCTCCCAGATGAATCGTGATCGTCATCTCGCCCTCGCGAATGTGCACGCTGACCGGCAGTCCCACCCCACGCGCCAGCCGCTGCATGCCTTGATTCTCCGGCAATGTGATCGCGTAGAGCTGCTTGATCCCCTGCACCAGCGCAACCTGCACCAGCAGATCAAAGATCGTGCGGCCAATGCCCTCGCGCTGAAAATCGTCGCGCACCACGATCGCAACCTCGGCGGTATCCGACAGCGGCGTGTGGCGAATCATGCGCGCCACGGCGACGGCCTGCTCACGGTTGTCTTGCTGGATCGTGCCGATCAGCGCCGCCTGGATGCGCGGATCGATGTCTGACAGCCGGGTCGCCTCGTCCCACAGCCGATGCTCGGGAATACCTACCGGCGAGAAAAAGCGCAGCCACTTGGTCCGCTCCGACAAGTTATGGAAGAGATCGACCAGCAGCTCGGCATCGCGCCTGACGATATGCCGAATGCAGACGTGCTGATTGTGCCGAGTGGTAACGCCTACCTGACCACGGCCCAGCGGATAGGGAACACCCGCGACGGGATTTGTTGCTTCAGCCATCGCTCCCTCACAACGATACACCAACAGCATAGCATAAAGCCCTGGGGGCAAACAAAGGAACAAGCGAACAAGCGAACAAAGGGGTTTTGTTTTGTTCTTTTGTTCCTTTGATCTTTTGTTCTTTCAAATGGCCCTCACCCCGTCGCTCACGCGACTCCCCTTCCCCGAATCTCAGCAGGCTTCTGCTTCGGTTGCGACAGGCGAGGGGATTTTCGGTACTTCATTCTTCCTTCGTTAGGTTCTAGGTTCTAGGTTCTTGGTTCTCCGTTCTTCTCGTGATCGCGATGTTCGCGACTTTCTGTATAATAGCCAGACGAGGAGATCGCTATGGATGAGCAAGTTAGACAGAATGACGATACACACGTGCGCCGGCGTATGCACAAAACAACGCCCGATCAGCCACGTGCTTTTTTAGTTGGCATGGAAGTCTTTGCCGATCACAGCTCATGGACCGCGCAGGATTCGCTGAGTGAGCTGGCGCTGCTGGCGGACACTGCCGGACTTGAGGTCGTCGGCACGACATATCAGAAGCTGAGCAAGCCGTATCCCAAGCACTATATCGGCCCCGGCAAAGTTCAGGAGATCGCCGACCTCAAGGGCGAGCTGCACTACGATGTCGTTGTCTTCGACGATGAGCTGACCGGCTCGCAGACGCGCAATCTTGAGGAGACGCTGCAAACGCGCGTGATCGATCGGACGCAGCTGATTCTGGATATTTTCGCGCAGCACGCCCAGACTCGCGAGGGCCGGCTACAGGTCGAGCTGGCGCAGCACGAGTATTTGCTGCCGCGTCTGCGTGGCCAGTGGGGACACCTTTCGCGACAAACAGCGCAGGGCGCGGCCGGCGGCTCGGCGGTGGGCGTGCGCGGTCCCGGCGAAACGCAGCTTGAGACCGACCGGCGTCTTGTCGGACGGCGAATCGCGTTCTTAAAGGAACAGATCGAAGAGGTGCGTCGCCATCGTGAGCGCTATCGCCAGCGCCGTCGTCAGAGCGGAATCCCGGTCGTCTCGCTGGTGGGGTATACCAACGCGGGCAAGTCCACGCTGCTCAACGCGCTCTCGGGCGCCGGCGTGCGCGCCGAGAATCAGCTCTTCGCCACGCTCGATCCGACCACACGCCAGGTTACGCTGCCGGGCGGTCGTCAGATCTTGCTGACCGATACCGTGGGCTTTATTCAGCGGCTGCCGACCTCGCTCGTCGCGGCGTTTCGTGCGACGCTGGAGGAGATCCAGGAGGCCGACATCCTGCTGCATGTGCTCGACATCACCCACCACAACGCCGACGAGCAATCGGAGACCGTGCTGGAAACGCTGGCCGATCTTGAGGTCGACGAGAAGCCGATCCTGACGGTGCTCAACAAGATCGACGAGCTTGAGGGTGTCGACAGCAGCGGCATCGAGCGGATGGCCGAAGAGATGAGTCTGCCCGCCGATTATATCCCGGTCTCGGCTGAGCAAAGCTGGGGCCTGGAAAAGCTCCAGGAGCGGATCGAGGAGGCGCTGGGCGGACAGATGACACAGCTGACGGCGCTGATCCCGTACACCCGCAACGATCTGGTGGCGCTCTGGCGGCAGCGCGGCATCATCGATAGCGAGGAATACCAGGACCAGGGCGTGTTGCTGGTGGGCCGCCTTCCGATCCAGCTGCTGAGCCAGTTTTCGCCGTTTCGGGCTGAGGCCGCCGAAAATCAAGCCAACGAGTAGGCGCGTCTGTGCGCCTACTCTAAGTAATGATGCGGGTGTATGTCGCACTACATTGTGATTGAGGGCGTCATCGGCGTGGGCAAAACAACGCTCACACGACTGCTCGCCAAGCCGTTCAACGGCCAGGTCTTGCTGGAAGTCGTCGAGGAAAATCCGTTTCTCTCGGATTTCTACGGCGACCGGGCGCGCTATGCGTTTCAGACGCAGACCTTCTTTTTGCTGAGCCGCTACCGGCAGCAGACCAAAGAAGTGTCGCCGCAGATCAGCCGCGCCAATATTCTCAGCGATTATCTCTTCGCCAAGAACGAGATTTTCGCGCGGCAGAATCTGTCGAAGGAAGAGCTGGAGCTGTTCTACCAGCTGTATCGTACGCTCTCGGAGCACGTGCCTAAGCCGGATCTGGTGGTGTATTTGCAGGCGGATGTCGAGACGCTAATGGCGCGCATCGCTCTGCGCGATCGGCCGTTTGAGCGCGACATGGACCGGCAGTACATCACGGATCTGCGCGACTCCTACGAGGAGTTTTTCGCCACCTACGACGAGACGCCGCTGCTGACGGTCGCCACCGATACGCTGAACCTGGTACGCGATCCGCAGGCGCGGGCACAGGTTGTGGGGCAGATTCGAGCCGCGCTGGCGGGCTACCAGCAGGCGCCGCTACTGCCGTTTTAGGTTCTGGAACTAATGATCGAATTAATCAGGAAATACGAAACTAACCAATCATTCTGAAATAATCAAGATGCGCCCGTAGGGGCGTCATGAATGACGCCCAAAACAAATAATTACCTAACATATGACCGCAACATATAATTCAGGGCGTGATACATCACGCCCCTACAGAGAATCCACGATTATTTTTCATCATGGCTACAATTATTGACACCATGACGCTAGATTCCAAAACCTACGCCTGCACCAGCGTCAGCACGCGATCGCGGGGCACGCTCTGCTGCTCGCCCGAGCGCAGGTTTTTGACGACCACCTCGCCGCGCGCGATCTCGTCGGGGCCGAGCACCAGCGCATAGGGCACGCCCTTCTGATCCGCCTCCTTGAACTGCTTGCCGAGCTTGTCGGGCTGGAGCGCCGTCACCACGGGCAGCCCGGCCGCGCGCAGCTCCTGCGCCAGCGCCAGCGAAGCCGCGATCTGCTCCGGCGAGAAGAGCGTGACATAGACGCGCGGCGCCGATTCGATCGGTGGCTGGATTCCCAACTCGGTCATCACGATCTGAAGCCGCTCGATGCCGAACGCCGTTCCAACCGTTGGCACCTCGCGCCCGGCAAACGAACCGATCAGCTTGTCGTAGCGCCCGCCGCCCAGCAGCGAGCCGATCGGGGGATTTTCGATCACGGCCTCGAAGACCAGGCCCGTGTAGTACGAGAGGCCACGCGCCAGTCGCGGCGCAACCTCGTAGCCATCCGAGGGAATGCCGAGCTGCTCCAGCAGCTGCACCACGGCGCTTACATCTTCAACTGCCGCCAGCCCACGCGGATCGCTCTGAAGCCGATCGCGCATCATCGTCAGCACGGTCTGCGCGTCGCCCTCGGTCGCGACAAACTCCACGATCTGCGCTGCTGCGTCTGCATCGATCCCGCTGTTGAGCAGCTCGCGGCGCACGCCGTCCGCGCCGATCTTATCGAACTTGTCGACCGCGCGATACACCTGGCCGGCCTGCTCGTCTGCCACGCCGACCACCCGCGCCAGCGCGCTCAGCACCTCCCGATGATTGAGCAGCACCTTGAAGCCGGTAAAGCCCAAACTGCTCAGCGCCTCGCTGATCACAGCCACGACTTCGGCATCGGCAACGCGGGAGTCCACGCCGACGATATCGAGATCGAACTGGTAGAACTCGCGGTAGCGTCCGCGCTGCTGGCGCTCGCCGCGATATGACGGGCCGACCGCATAGCGCCGAAACGGAAAAACGATCTCGTTAGGATATTGCCCGACCACCCGCGCCAGCGACACGGTCTGATCGTAGCGTAGAGCCAGCTTATCGTCGCCATACTGCAAGCGATAGATCAGCTTCTCGTCGTCGCCGAGCTTGCCGGCCAGCGTGGCCTCGTACTCCACGATCGGCGTTTGCATCGGCTCGAAGCCGTAGCGCTCGGCAACTTCGGACAGCGTGGCGATGATATATTGGCGCAGGCGCATTTCGCGCGGCAGGTAATCTTTCATGCCCTTGTAGGTTTGAGCTTTGGCAGCCATAGTTGTCTCCTCGACTGAAACTTGGATCGCGAATAGCTGAGCGCTGGACACACAAAAGCCTGGCCGCTTCCACGCAGACTTTGCGCGAGACGGCACAGGCCGAAAAATGCGGACGACGCAGAATCTTAGCGTCGTCCGCTAACGATGCAGCGGCTGGACAACATACACAGCGTAGCGCCCGGCGCTCAGGCCGGTCGCCTTCGATTCGCTTATGTACGTCATATCAGTCATGATCCTGCACCATTCATTGCTGGTTGTAGCATACCAGAGCTTGCCGAGCGCGACAAGCGGCTATTTCAGCTTTTTGATGTCGTAGCCCAGCCAGCGCAATCTCGACGGATCGCGCCGCCAGTCTTTGCGCACCTTGATCCAGATGTCGAGATAGACCGGCCGTCCCAGCAATCGCTCGATCTCGTAGCGCGCCGCCGCACCGATCTTTTTGAGCATCTTGCCGCTCTCGCCGATGATGATGCCCTTGTGCGAGTCCCGCTCGACGTTCACCGTGGCGCGAATGTAGAGCCGCTCGCCGCGCTCCGCCCACTCTTCGATCTCGACCGCAACGCCGTGCGGCACTTCCTCGGAGGTGTTGAGCAGCACTTTTTCGCGTACCAGCTCGGCAACCTGCTCGCGCTCGGAGATGTCGGTGATCTGCTCGGCGGGGAAGAGACGCGGCCCTTCCGGCAGCCGCTGTACGATCTCTTCCAGCAGCGTGGAGAGGCCATCCGTGGTTTTAGCCGAAACCGCCACCTCGATCTCCCATGGCCCAATATCGCGGTATTGCTGCAAAAACACATCAGCCTTACGGCCTATATCGATCTTGTTCAAGACCAGGATCGCCGGCTTGCGCGCCCGTTTGATCGCCTCGGCGATCTGCTTGTCCAGCGCCGACGGCGGCTCCGACGAGTCGACCACAAAGCAGAGCACGTCTGAGTCGGGAATGGCGCGCCGAGCAGACTGGACCATGAACTCGCCCAGGCCAGAGCGCGGCGTGTGCAGGCCGGGCGTGTCCACAAAAATAATCTGCGCGTCGTCGCGATTCAGAATGCCGCGCACCGATAGCCGCGTCGTCTGCGGCTTAGGCGAGACAATCGAGACTTTCTGTCCCAGGTAGGCGTTGAGCAGCGTGGACTTGCCGACGTTGGGCTTGCCCAACAGCGCGACAAAGCCGGAGCGCACGATCTCATCCGAAACCACGCCCACCGGCGCTTCTCTGGACACCAGCGCATCCCCAGCCTCCGCCGGCTGCTCCTGATCGATCGCCGGGCCGCCATCAGGGGCAGCCGCAGCAAAAACAGCAGGAGCATCTTCGCCCTGAACAGCTTCGTCGTCGTCCTCGTCGCCAAACACCTCGACGATGAACGGCTCGGCGTGTTCGAGGCGCTCGGCCAGCTCGAACTCCGGCTCGGCAAACACCTCTACGCCCAGCGCCACACCTTTACGATCCAGATCCATGATCGCCGGAAACGGCAAGGGAATCTCTTCTGCCGGTTTCTCGCGCTTGAACCAGATCCGCAGGTCGCCGGTCGCGCGATCGTAGTCGACCTGCTCCTGTCCCGCCGCGAAGCGCAGCGCATCGGGGAGCAGCACGCCGCTGGTGTCGAGCTGGAAGCCGAGCAGCTGGCGCTGCCCGTCTACCAGGAAGCGACCCTCCACATCGGCCTGCGACGCATCTTCGCCCTCTTCGATGTCGGCGAAGTAGCAGTACAGCATCCGCGCATCACGGTCGTAGGTAAGCTCAATCATATAAATCTATCCTCGATTCACACTCGGTGCGCAGCAAGTCGGCGCCGCTGCAAGCTATGCACCACCGGTCGGCGTGGTGCACTGGCCCTCAGGAATATTCACAGTGACGCTCTCGATCCCGAAAGCCTTGACCAGATTCTCGATGCTGCGTTTGCCTTCATCCGCCGCTCGCTTGAGAATGTCATCTTCGCAGGCCGCCTGCAAGATCTGCTGCTCGGCAACGCGGCGAGCCTCGGTCTCCAGGCCGGGATTGCCCTGTGTAAAGATGCCGGTATCGCGATCGTAGACGTGCGTTTTTTCGTTGTCCAGGCGGCTGACCAGAATCTCCGGCGGCGGTAGATTCACCGTCGCGCTCTTGCCGTCCTCGCTCACCTGCACGTCATCAGGCTTCATCTTAGACAGATCGATGCCGGCGATCACATCGCCATGCGCGACCAGCAGCAGCTTGTCGCCGGCGAAGAAATTATAGAAAGCGCTGCCGCCCTGCTCCGCCGTGATCACCTTTTCGATCGAGGCGGACGTCGTTTCCAGACGATTCAGCGCGCGAATCTGCTGGATGATCGCCGGACGATCGACAGAGATCGTGGTGGGCGCCGGCGCTAGCGGATTAGGCAGCCCGCCGACACTGTTGAACGGATTCGCCTCGTTCGCCGCACGAATAATGCCGAAGTAAAAGAACGCGCCGAGCACCACCAGCGCGATGGCACCAATCACCGCGCCACGTAGACAGCCTTCGCCACGCGGCGGGTCATCATAATCATCATAGTACATCAGCGACTCCTGAGCAGCGATAAAACAAATGTTCTACTCGCTAGGCAGAATAATGGCATCAAATAAACACCTATCATAATACCATTAACACGCTGTAGTAGGCTCCAGGAGCGAGCAAAAGAACCAGGCGCCCTCTGGGCGCACAAAGGAACAAACGATCCGGCTTTATTTGTTCGCTTGTTCTTTTGATCTTTGGCAGGCCCTCACCCCCTTTACCCCCCTCTCCCATTGCGATAGGAGAGGGGAGAGATATAGTACTTTGTGTTCTTTGTTCTCCCATTTTGTTCGCTTGTTCGTTTGTTCTTTTGTTCCTTCGCCATTTTGCCGTCCACTACAGCATATGCTATACTACACGACGGCCTTCAAACGAAGGCTAGCACACACACCTTTTGACCGGATTGCGTCTGCCGAGCGTGCTCGGTCGCAGGCTGGAACGAGAAAGGTGGCGGAGCTAAGAACATCAGGAGGACTACTTTGGCACAGGCACAGGCACCTGCCCAGCGTGAGCGCGTCATCAGCATGCGCGAGCTGCTGGAGGCGGGCGTGCACTTTGGGCACCAGACACGGCGCTGGAACCCCAAGATGCGCCCGTTCATCTTCACCGAGCGCAACGGTATTCATATCATCGACTTGCAGCAGACGATCCCGGCGGTTCAGGCAGCGTATGAGTTCGTCTCCGACCTGACCGCACGCGGACAGAAAGTGCTGTTCGTCGGCACCAAGAAGCAGGCCCAGGACATCGTGGCCGAAGAAGCGGCCCGATCGAACCAGTTCTCGGTGACCAATCGCTGGCTGGGCGGCACGCTGACCAACTTTCAGACCATTCGCGAGCGGCTGAACTACCTGGCCGACCTTGAGGCGCGCCGGGATCGCGGCGACTTCGGCAAGCTGACCAAGGCTGAGGGCTTGAAGCTTGAGGACGAGATCGTCAAGCTGAACCGCACGTTTGGCGGCCTCAAGAACATGGATCGGCTGCCGGGCGCGCTGTTCATCGTGGACCCGCACCGTGAGCAGCTGGCCGTGGCCGAGGCTCGCAAGCTGGGCCTTCCGATCGCGGCGATGGTCGATACGAACTGCAATCCCGATGTCATCGACTATGTAATTCCGGCGAACGACGACGCGATTCGCGGCGTGCGCCTGATTCTGTCGAAGATGGCGGAGGCGGCGATTGAAGGCCAGCAGCGCCGACAATCTCGCTACGAGGGCGCAACGAACGAAGCGGTCTAACCGCATCTGCCGTAGCTGGAAGACTGGAAGACTGTGTGATGCCTGGTTGCGTCCAGCCTTCCATGTCTTCCGATTTTTATGTCTCGCGTATAAGCGCGACGAATCAAGCGGTTACTAAGCTGTAGCCATAAAAGGAGCAATGAGTCATGGCAGTGTCGATGGATCAGGTCAAAGAGCTGCGCGAGCGAACCGGCGCGGGCATTCTGGACTGCAAGAAAGTGCTGGAGGAGACCGGCGGCGATATGAAGCAGGCGCTGGCGATCCTGCGCGAAAAAGGTCTCAAGGTCCTCGATAAGAAGGCCGGCCGCGAGGCTAAAGAAGGCCGCATCGATGTGTATATTCACGCCGGCAACAAGATGGCCGCGATGGTCGAGATCAACTGCGAGACCGACTTCGTGGCCCGCAACGATGCCTTCGTGAAGCTGGTTAAGGACGTTGCACTGCACGTCGCCAGCAACCCGGATGTCAAGTACATCAACAAGGATGAGGTTCCGGCGGGCGAGGCCGAGGCCTACGACGCAGGCACGCCCCAGGAGTACCTGGAGAAGACCGTGCTGATGCTTCAGCCGTTCGTGCGCAACCCCAGCGAGACGATCGAGAGCCTGCTGCGCGAGACGGCCGCGAAGACCGGCGAGAACATCGTTATTCGCCGCTTCGTACGCTTCGAGATCGGCGCCTAGTCGAATAATGTGAGCAGTGGAGCGCTTGATGCGCTCCACTTTTGATCCTGCGGATAAAGCTATGAGTCAACCAAAATACAAACGAGCGCTGCTGAAGCTCAGCGGCGAGGCGCTGGCTGGCGAGCGTGGCTTTGGCGTAGATGCCAACATTGTGCAGTTCATCGCTCGCGAAGTCGAGTCGATGCAGGCGCTGGGAGCCGAGGTCGCGGTAGTGGTCGGCGGCGGAAACTTTTGGCGTGGCGGCACAGCGATTGCCGAGGGCATGGATGCTCCGCAGGCTCACTACGCAGGCATGCTGGCGACGATCATCAACGCGCTGGCGCTGCAAGATGCGCTGGAGGGGCATGGCCTGCATACCCGCGCCATGACGGCCATCCAGATGGATCAGGTTGCCGAGCCGTATCTGCGGCGACGCGCGACTCGACATTTGGAAAAGGGACGTGTCATAATACTGGCAGCGGGAACCGGCAATCCGTTCTTCACCACCGACACCGCAGCGGCGCTCCGGGCGGCCGAGCTAGACGCCGATGTAATCCTGATGGCGAAGAACCGCGTCGACGGCGTGTACGATGCCGATCCTCGGGTAGAGCGAACGGCGAAAAAATTCGATCGCATCACGTATCTTGAGGCGATCAACCGTGGCTTGCAGGTGATGGATAGCACGGCGCTAACCTTCTGCATGGATAACAACCTGCCGATCGTCGTGTTCGATCTCTTCGAGCCGGGGAATGTTGCGCGGATTATCGCGGGTGAGCACGTGGGAACGCTGGTCACCAAAGAGTAGCGCGATGAGCTGCGCATCGACCTATTGAGCTTCACACCACAAAGGAGTCAGGTGATGGTCAAAGATACCCTCAACCAGGCCGAAACCAAGATGAAAAAGGCGGTCGAGGCGCTGCGGCACCACCTTAACAGTATCCGCACCGGCCGCGCATCGCCGGCGCTGGTGGAGCATCTGCATGTCGAGTACTACGGCTCCGAGATGCCGCTGAATCAGCTGGCGAATATTTCGGCGCCCGAGGCACGCATGCTGGTGATCCAGCCCTGGGACAAAGGCGCAATGAAGGCGATCGAGAAGGCGATTCAAAACTCTGATCTCGGCCTGAACCCCAACAACGACGGCCAGGTGATCCGCCTGTCGATCCCGCAGCTGACCGAGCAGCGCCGCAAAGAGCTGGTCAAGCTGGTTAAGAAAGAGGTCGAGGAGCAGAAAGTTTCGCTGCGCAACGTCCGCCGCGATAGCCAGACCGATCTCAAGAAGCTTGAAAGCGACAAGCAGATCAGCGAAGACGAGCTGAAGCGCGCGCAGGAAAAGCTGGAGCAGCTGACGGCGCAATACACCAAAGAGCTGGATCAGGTTGGGCATACCAAAGAACAAGAAGTGATGGAAGTCTAGAACCGCGTGGCTCGTAGGTTGCTGTGGATCGTCGCATACGTGACGGTGCCCGCCTACGAGCTACTGGTAGCGGAGCGAAGCATGAGCGCAGTCCCGCGACATATCGCAATGATCATGGATGGCAATGGCCGCTGGGCAAAGCAGCGCGGGCTTCCCCGTGCGGCAGGGCACCGGGCCGGCGTCGAGAATATCCGCCGCGTTGTGCGCGAGTGTAAAGAGCAAGGCGTCGAGTGTCTGACGATCTATGCCTTCAGCACCGAAAACTGGAATCGGCCCGGCCCCGAGGTGCGCGCCCTGATGATGCTGTTCGGCGAGTTTATCGATCGCGAAACGCGCGAGCTGCACCAGGAGGGCGTTCAGATCCGGCATCTCGGCAAGATCGAGAACCTGTCGCCGTCGCTCCAGAAGAAAGTGCGCTACGCGCTCGATCTTACGCAGCACAACACCACGATGACGCTGGCGGTGGCGCTGGACTACGGCGGCCGCGACGAGATCGTGCATGCCGTGCGTGAGCTTATAGCTCAAGGCTACACGCCGGAGTCGATTACGGAGGAGGCGATCAGCGAGCAGCTGTACACCGGAGGATTGCCCGACCCGGACCTGATTATTCGCACGGCCGGCGAGTTTCGGCTGAGCAACTTTTTGATCTGGCAAGCCGCATACGCCGAGTTTTATAGTTCGCCGGTCTTCTGGCCTGATTTTGGCATTGAAGAGCTGCGACAAGCGATTGCAGCCTATGGACAGCGCGAACGCCGTTTCGGAGCGCTCCCGGAAACCGCTCGATAGCAACCTGCTCCAGCGTATTCTCAGCTCGATCGTGCTGCTGCCGATCATTGCGCTGATCGTCTGGTGGGGAGAGCCGCTCGTCAGCGCCACTGTGATTTTGCTCGCGGTGATCGCGCTGCACGAGCTGTTTGGCTTGTTTCGCGGCGGCGGCTACCAGCCACGGCGCAGCGCCGGCTTTCTCAGCGTCTCGCTGTTTGTGATCGCTGCGGCACTGCGAGCGCGCATAGGGCTGGATTGGACCGGCCTGGCGCTGGTAACGTCGATCATCGCGTCGCTGAGCGTGGAGCTGCCGCGCCGCAATCGCCAGCACGAGCTGCTGCACTGGTCGCTGACACTTTCGGGCGCAACCTATATCGGCTGGACGCTGGCGCACTTTGTGCTGCTACGCGCGATCGCTACGCCGCTCAGCCCCACGGGCTGGCTCAGCTTTCTTGGGCTTGAGCCGGGCGCGGCCTGGATCGTGTTTGTGCTGGCGATCACGTTTCTCAGCGATACCGGCGCGTATTTTACGGGCCGTCTGCTGGGCAACCATCGCATGGCGCCCTATA
>DASWTQ010000497.1:0-2310 GCA_036402055.1 Herpetosiphonaceae bacterium | reverse complement strand
TCGCTCTGAAGCAGCTGCGGGCCGACCGCGCCGACATCTGGATGCGCATCCAGCCAGCGTACCAGCGTGCTTAGCGCGTCGTCGTGCAGCAGCGTATCGGGGTTAAGCAGCGCGATATAGCGGCCCTGACTGAGGCGCAGGCCAAGGTTATTCGCGGCGGCAAATCCGGCATTCTGCGGATTGCGGATCAGTTGCAGCTGAGCAATCAGGTGCTCCGGCAGCGCAATGCCCGGCGCCGGCGAGTTATCCACGACGATCAGCTCGTAGCTGACGCCGAACGTGTGCCGCGCCAGGGACTCAAGCGTGGCCTGGAGCAGATCCGGGCTGTTGTAGGCGACGATAATAATCGAAAGATCAAGCATGGAAAAGAACCAAGAACCAAGAACCAAGAACCAAGAACGTAAAAAACAAACGAACAAGAGAACAAAGGAACAAACGAGAACTGAGAACCAAAGAACGAAGCAAGTACCTTCATTCCCCTCTCCTATGGCAATGGGAGAGGGGGTTAGGGGGTGAGGGCCTGCATATTTCTATGCTCTCACCAGCCCATCCAGGCGCACTGCAAGCTGGCGCGTCAGCTCCCGACGCTCGAAGCGGGCAAAGCGCGAGCTATCGGCTGACACAAAACCCGGCGTACCGGCGCGGTGATCCGCAACCAGCTGTTGCAGCGCTGCCACAATCTGATCCACGTCCAGCGGTGGGATCGCCTGGCCCGCGTCGGCCTCACGCACCAGCCGAGAAACATCGCCCTCGGGTGTGAGCGCCAGAATCGGCCGACCGAGCGCGAAGTACTCGAACAGCTTATTGGGATGGCTCAGCCGGCCCTCGCGATCGTTGGCAGTGAGCAGTAGCAGCACATGCGCCGCCGTCATCTCGCGGACGGCCTCGGCGTAGGGTATGAACGGCACAAGCTGTACGATGCCGCGCTCAACCAGCGGCTGCGACCACTGATACACCTCGGGATCGAACACACCGACCAGCCGCACCTCAAGCTCGGCCGAGGTAACGCCCTGCGCGGCCAGCCGCTCCAGCGCCGCGAATAATCCCTGCGTCGCCGCCGCACGATTGCCTACCAGAGAGCCGACATGTGTCAGACGCAGCGGCGCGCGATCAGGCGACGGCAGCAGCGCGGGCACATCCGCCGGATCGAAGCCGTTGGTGATCGTCGAGATCTGCGCGGGCGGTATGTCAAACGTGCGCTCGATCAGATCGCGCTGGCCGTCGGTCGCGGTGGTGACGTGATCGGCGTGAAGGAGGCAGGCGCGCTCCCAGGCGGCTTGCAGCTTGTAGGTCAGCGGATCGGGAATAGCCGGATTCTCGCTCCAGATGTCGCGCAGATCCATCAGCCAGGGCAGGCGTGGAAAGCGGCGCTTGAGCCACAGCCCGGCGACATGCACCGAGTAGGGCGGCGCTGTCGTCATGAGCGCGTCGATGTCGCCCTGCGCGATCCGCTGCGCGGCTGCACGAACAGCGCCGGGCACCCAGAGCAGCTGCGGATCGGGAATGAACAGCCGCCGCAGCTGCTGTCGTAGACGCGCCCCCGGCGTCGGGCGTGCGGCATGACGACCGGCTGCCGCGTTGCCGGGCGCAAACCGATTCCCGACGCGGATCACCTCAAGATCGGGCGGCAGCTGCGTTAGCAGCGCCTCGTCGATCATCCCGCCGCGCACGGCTGCCGCTACAACAACCGGCTGCCAGCCAAACTCCGGCAGATAGCGCACAAACTTGGTTACTCGAATCACGCCGGTCGCGCCACGCGGCGGAAAATCATAGGCCACAATCAGAACACGTCGCATCGCACTCGCTCAATCACAATCATCGCCCACAGGTTTAGCCTGCGGATTATACAGCAGTTCCGCACCGCATCAGCGACGGAATCACGAGAAACTGCGCTCCAACATCTTGATCCGAGACGCGAGTGGAAGAGCAACAAATGGCCGGATCAGATCGTCCGAACGGTAACGCGCGTTTAAAACACAGAGCAGGCTGCCGCTCGCCTACCCGATAGGAGCACAAACCCATGACGAGTCTGACCGATCCTGGAACGCATCCCGGCACCAATCGCCGCTCACCGATCGTCCACGTGAGCCGCATCATCTATCTGCTGCTAGCCGGCCTGTTTGCCGGCGGCATCGCGATCCAGGTATTTCTGGCCGGCGCCGGCGTGCTGGTCAATCCCAGCTACTTTGTGATGCACACAACCTTTGGACATATCCTGGAGCTGTTCCCGCTGCTCCTGCTGATCGTCGGGCTGGTCGCGCGGCTGCCGTGGCGGCTGCTGGGCCTGACAGCGCTGCTCTTCGTCCTGTT
>DASWTQ010000496.1:0-24150 GCA_036402055.1 Herpetosiphonaceae bacterium | reverse complement strand
CTGGACTAGATTTATCTCCTACCTGGTCACCTGATGGTCAGTTCATAGCATTCGACTCAGAGCAAGAAGGAAATAGAGAAATCTACATAGCAAAATCAGATGGTACTGGCAAAGCTGAGAACCTCTCGAATAACCCAAAAGGAGATAGTACTCCTTCTTGGTCGCCAGATGGAAAACTAATTGCATTCACATCTGATCGTGATGGGAATCATGAGGTTTATATAGTAAACGCTAATGGAGGTGGTCTTCGTAATCTTACTCGAAATCCTAAAACAGACACTGTTTCAACTTGGTCTCCTGATAGCAGATATATAGCGTTTCAATCAAATCGTGATGATGATTTTGAAATCTACATTGTAGATATAAACGGTACTAATCTATTTAATCTCACCCAAGACGAAGCATATGATGAGTTACCAGTATGGTCGACACGATGACAGACTATAACAAGGATTGAACAACAATTTACTTTTAGTGGACTTTAGAGGAAAACCCTCCAACAAATCTCTGCATCTGGTGCTTGTGGACATACCATATAGCATCTATCGTCGAAGCAATCTTCATCGGCTTGCTACGCTTGGCGTGGTAGCCACCGGTACGATCAGTATTGCACCGTCCTTGAAGAGTCGCTCACGATCCAGGCGTAGCGACTCACGGCGTGTTATCGGGCGCGACGACGCTCCACGCGGCCCACTTCAGGCGCACGGCCAGAGCCAGCAGCAGCAGACCAAAAACAAACGCGTATCCGCTCAGCAGCACGATCACGAGCGCGGGGCTGCTCTGCACGCCCATCAGCAGCAGCCCAAAGAGCACTGAGACGATGCCGCCCAGACCCAGCACCCACTCGCCGACGATCTCGCGCCGCAGATGGACCGCGCTGCGGATCTCGGCAACGCCTGTGGTGATCGCCCAGATGGCGAGCAGAATCAGGACAAATTGCGCGCTCACACCCGGCAAGACCACCGTCAGAATGCCCGCGATAATGCCCATCACACCTTCAAAGACCAGCCACCAGCGCCGCCGTGCCGCGTCCCTGGTGCGATATGCCGCGATCAAGGTCAGCAGCCCGTCGATCAACGTGTAGACGCCGAATAAGAACAGCAGCACCAGCAGGGTACGACTCGGCCAAACCAGGATCAGCAGCGCCAGAATGATCGCGCTGATTCCCCGCAATGCGACGAGCCACCAGTTGTGCCGCAGCAGTCCCACCATGTCATGTCTCCCATCAGCCTACTATCGCGACAGCTATAGCAAGCAGCATTCCAGAGCGCGGTATGCAGGATCGGCTATACTAGATCCATGAAATCACTCGATTACTCGCCCATCCCGATCCTGGTCGTGGGCCATACCCATCCTGATACCGACGCCGTGTGCTCGGCGCTCGCCTACGCCGACGCCTACCAGCGCATCACCGGCGAGCCGACTATCGCCTGCCATCTCGACGAGATCGCGCCGGAGACGCAGTGGGTGCTGGAGCAGTTTCAGCTCACGCCGCCCCGCTCGATCGCCGATGTGTACCTGCATGTGCGCGATGTGATGGAGCGCGATGTTCCGCGTCTGCGGCCCGAGCAGACGGTGCGCGAGGCCGGCCTGCTGTTGCAGGAGCGCGGCGTCGGCGCGCTGCCGGTCGTGGATGACCATGACGTGTTGATCGGCCTGTTCACACGCGAGGCGCTCGCCGACCGCTATCTGGAGCAGCTTCATCTCTCGGAGGAAGTCGATCTTTCGGTGGCGCTGCTGGTGCAGACGCTCGATGCTACGTTAGTGACCGGCGACTCCGTTCGGATGCTGCGTGAGCGCGCGTGGATCGCGACTTTGCGCGCCGATACGCTGCGCCACACCGTTGGCGAGGGCGACATTGTGATCGCCGGCGATCAGCCGGATGTGCAGCGCGCCGCGATCGAGGCCGGCGCCGGCTGCCTGATCTTAACCGACGACGCGCCGCTCAACGACGATGTGGTCGCCGGTGCGGCCGAGCGTGGCATTGTACTGCTGCGCACGCGCTACTCGCCGTTTGCTGCGGCGCTGCTGCTGGTGCAAAGCGTGCCGGTGGGCCGTGTGATGCAGCCGGAGCCGCTGTGCTGCCTGGACGACGATCTGCTGTCCGAGGCGCAGACACTGCTGCGCAGCCAGGGCCGCGCCAGCCTGCCGGTCGTGAATGTGCGCGGACAGCTGCAAGGCTTGCTCTTGCGCCGCCATCTCGCGGCCCAGAGTCGCCGCCGCGTGATCCTCACCGACCATAATCATCCTGATCAAACCGCGCCGGGCGTTCCCGAAAGCGAGATCGTCGCGATCGTCGACCATCACAACCTGGGCGGCTTGCAAACCCTGCGCCCGCTGACGATCCTGTGCGAGCCTGTCGGCTGTACCTGCACGCTGATCACGGAGCTGTACCAGCGCCACCAGCTGCCGCTTGCGCCATCGATCGCCGCCGGTATGCTCGCCGCGATACTCTCCGACACCGTGCATTTTCGCTCGCCGACCACAACCGATCGCGATCGACGAGCTGTAGCCTGGCTTGAGCAGCAGTCGGGGCAGGACGCGGCGACCATGGCGCGTGGCTTGTTTCGCGCCCGGCTGCCACGGCCCACACCGCCGGCGTCCTGGTGGGTCGAGTCCAATCTCAAGACCTACACCTTTGGCGCCCATGCGATCGGTATTGGGCAGGTCGAGCTGACCGACATCGAGGCAGTGATGCCGCCGATCGAGCAGCTCCATGCCGAGCTGAGCCGCGTTGTGTTGCAGCAGCGCCTCACCACGGCATTCTTGCTCCTGACCGATATTCTGGGCGAGTATAGTCTGCTGCTGGCCTCGGATGCGCAGGGCGAGCAGCTGTCCACGCAGGCATTTGGGCAGCCCTTCGCCGGCGGCTTCAGTCGCCTGGAGCATGTTATGTCGCGTAAGAAGCAGGTCGTGCCGCGTATCGCCGCCGTGCTTGCCGATGGATCGTAGCGCCAGCCAGCTCTCTGAAGAACGATCTTCGCGCCGCCGTGCATCTCCGCCGGTGGCGCTTGCACATTCCTGGTCTCCTGAGTTTGAGTCTCATGGCCGCAGAAGCCCGGCATGGAGATCGACACCCCCCAGGGTAGCGTACGCAGGCATCGTCATCACGATGATGTATTTTCGATGATTGTAAGGATCAGCCAAGATAGCTGTGCAATGTCACGCAACCTGCACCGGTCGCTCTTTTTGTTCTCGATACAAAATATACAGCCCGCTCAACAAAGACAAACCGGCACCTGCCCAGGTTGCCAACGTCGGAATCTCCTGCCACAGGATAAAGCCCCATATGGCGTTAATGGGCAGCGCTACATATTCAAATGGTGCCACAACCGAGGCGAGCGCCACACTATACGCGCGAGCGATGAAATACATTCCCCCGGCCCAGATGAGCCCGAGCCCGGACATGATCAGCCAATCCAGCAGCGATGGCATGACCCAGGCACGAAAAAGAAATGCGACACTTGGGTGAGCGTTGGGAACATCGCCAACCAGGATCAGCAGCGGGGCCAGGATACACGTGGCAAGGAGATAGACCAGCGAGCTATAGTAGGCCATCGTTGCGCTGCTGTCCGTTGTTTGCAGTTTGCGCGTGAGGATCGCGGCCAGCGCATAGAAGAGCACAGATATCAAAATAAAAATAGACCCTATGTTGAAGGTTGCTCCAGGTCTGACAATCAATAGCACACCGATAAAACCAACCAGCAACGCCAGCCAGCGCCGTGGCCCCACCGTTTCGCCCAACATCACCACCGATAAGCAAGTAATCATCAATGGACCCGAAAACTTAATCCCGGCGATCTCAGCCAACGGCAACGCCGCCAATCCCATAAAATACGTGGTATAGGAGAGAAAATAGCATCCACCACGGATGTATTCAAGCATGGGCTGTTGCGTGGTTGGCAGTCCCTGTCCTCCTTCATAGCGAAACAAGAGCAGGGTGAGCGGTATGGCAATCACGCTGCGAAACGTGACAATTTCTAATACCGGATAGTCGCCGCCAATCCATTTAACCGCGATGTCTTGGAGGGAAAAGATCAGCATGCCTAGTACGAGAAAGCCGACGCCCTGCATGTTGGAACTGATTTTGTTCATGTATGTGATGGCTTTCTTGATTATTCAGCTCGTGCGCTGCTTCCGCTGCTGGACCAGAGCCAGCGCGTGCTCTGTAGATTCGATCAGCGCGGGGTCGGCCTTTGCGCGGCGCAAACGAAGCGCTTCCTGAAAATAGTGCTCGGCGCGATCATACTGCTGCTGATCGAGCGCGTTCTTTCCGGCGTGCTGATAAAGGAAATCGAGAAGGGAAGCCAGCAGCGGCTGATCGTGCGAGGTCGCGAGCAGGTGCTCGAACAGCTCATTGCTGCGCGCGTACTGCTTCTGCCACTGATACACATGCGCCAGCCGAATGCGATTGACCAAGAGCAGACGCTGATCGCCGAGCTGCTCCGCCAGGTCGAGCGCTTGCCGCAGGAATGTGTGAGCGGAGTCGAAATCCCGCAGAATGCGTGCATAAACGCCGCACATGCCATACACTCGCGCCCGCTGTCGTTGATCCAGATTCGCATCAGACAGCCGATCGCTCAGCCAGCCGATCGCCTGCCGCATCTCAGCCGGCCGGATGGCAACATCATGGCCCTGCTCGTCATAGGTAACGGAAACATCGAACGGCACCTGATCGATCACAGCAGCGCTCCCGTCTCGATCGCGCAGCTAGCTACCAAGCTGGCGATAAAAGAAGATCGTGGTGTGCAGGCTGCCGTCGGCGCTTTGCGCATACAGCGGAATCGCTCCGGCCTCGGTGTAGCCCAGCCGCCGATACAGGCGCTCGGAAGCGTCGCCTTGACGCGTGTCGAGGACCAGCAGGCGGCGATTCTCTTGCACGGCCAGCGCCTCGATCGCTGCCATGAGCGCCCGGCCGACGCCCTGCCGTCGTGCCCGAGTATGCACCAGCAGCTTTTGCACCTCGGCACGATGTCGCGCGTTCGGCTGCGACAGCAGCGCAAGCTGGACTGTCCCGGCGATCCCTTCGGCATCGCGCGCGACCAGCAGCGCCCGCGTTTCGCGCTCAAGGTCATCACTCACAGCCTGCCAGTAGTGCACGGCTTCGGACGGAGCCAGCGGCGGCAGAAACCCGACCGACGCGCCGCTGGTAACGGCATCGTCGAGCAACTGGATCAGCTCAGCCTGCACAGACTGGAGCTGCGCGCTGGTCAATCGCTCAATCGTGATCATGAACACTCCCTCAGCAAGCGCTGCGCATTGTGTTGCACCGCGATCTACATGCGATTCATACGTTGTACGAAGCATGTACACGCGTGTACGAAGCATACGCAGGCATGTACGAAGCATGTACATGCGTGTACAAAGCATACGCAGGCATGTACGAAGCATGTACACGCGTGTACGAAATATAATCAAGCCTGCGTATAATATACGCAGGCATTGCAACAATATACAGTCTGGCGCTCAGCTTCTTATGTCAGCCAGCCCAGACGCCGCGCGAGCACCACAATGCCGCAGCCGCTCAAGGTCAGCAGCAGCATGGCGATCATGCCCTGGCGCGGCTCATATGCCGAGACAAGGCCGAACACGCTCACCAGCGCGATGAAGCCACAGACGAGTATGCCGATCACGCTCAGCGCTGCCGTGAATATGGCTGACCGCGCGCCAAAGCGTACGGTATGCAAAATCGATTGTACGCTGCTCCCGGGCTGAAGCATGTAGTGCAGCCACACGCCCCACGCGCCCAGCCCGATGACTCCCAGGCCGTAGAGTGCTACGAACGCCCCTCCGCCCAGGAACACAGCTGCCAGTGTGAGGAGTACGCCGCCCGCGCCGGTCAACACCATCAGCACCAGCCAGCTGAGCTGGCGCGCGCTGCCGACGACCAGCAAGCCTGCCAATCCTGACAGCACCAGCAGCCCGCCGATCATGATCGGTGGAAAGCGTCCACTCGCGCCGACCGCGCCCAGGAAGCCTGCGAACAGGCCGGCCGCGTAGAGCAGCGCCATCAGCGACTGCCAGAGCGCTACGCCAAGACTACCCGCCACCGGCTCGCGCACCTGCGCAACGCTGGGCTGTTTGGCCTGCGCGGCGCGGATCGTTTGTTGTTCATTCAAAATTTGTGCTCGAACGGTGCGCGCTCCGGCTAAGTAGCCGCTGCACCGCTGGCAATGCTGGAGATGATCCGCCATCAGCGCGTGGCTCTCGGGCGTGACCTCGCCGTCCAGGTAAAGCGGAATCAGATCTTGCACCAGCGCGCAGCCTGGGATTTCGGCGTGCGGCAGACGATACTGTTTGGTCGTGTCGGTGTACGGGATCTCACTCATGGTTGTTTCCTTCAAGCTGATCGTAGATCTGGCGAAAGCTCAGCCGCGCACGATGAAGATTCACTTTCACGGCAGCCAGGCTGATGTCGAGGACGACGGCGATCTCGGCGTACGAAAGCTCTTGCAGATCGCGCAGCAGCAGCATCGTCCGCTGGCGCTCGGGAAGCAGCGTCATGGCACGCCGGATGGTGGCCTGCTGCTCGGCCTGTAGCAGCCGCGCCTCTGGATCGCCGTGGGAGCCGGTGTCGGGGAGCGCGTGAAACTCCTCGGTATCGATCTCGGCATCGCGCTGCCGCTCCGACCAGGAAAGATAGGTGTTGCGCGCGATGCGAAACAGCCAGGTGCTCACGCTGCTCTCGCCGCGAAACTGTAGCAGCTTGGCGGCGGCGCGCACAAATACCTCCTGCGTCAGCTCTTCGGCCAGCACGACATCGCCGCACATACCAAGCAGGTAGCGTGTGATCGACGGTTTGTAGGTATCGTAGAGCTGCTCAAAAGTGTGAACCGCCGACGATTGCCACGGCAGGCTAAGCTCGATCGATCTTTGCATGACTTCCTCCGTTACTGTATAGACTGCCGAGGCTCCCGAAAGTTACACGGCTATTTCATCATCGCAAAGTCTTGCTTGCTACTGATCAGCAGCTCACGACGCCACTGATCGCTCATCCATCTCGTCCTTAGGCCAGGGCGCGCAGCGCATCACCTGGTTACCGTATTGCGCGACAATTCCGTCAAAAACCTGGCGCGTGACGTGATCCATCGGCAGATAGACCGTTGTGTACAGCTCGCCCATGCGCGTCGCCGACACCGAAATGTTGGCCAGGTACGCCAGCGGGCCGAATGTCGGATGCTCGTACACATACGGGATGCTGTCCGGGCTAAGATCGTTCTCTTCGAGCGGAGCTTGCTCCCAGTAGCGCTTGAAGGCAGGATAGCGCAGCAGCTCCGGCAGCAATTGCTGAAAGTGGGAATGCAGGCGATAGCGCAGCGAAATCCCGCGAAAGAACTGCATGTTCAGATGCGCAATTTTCACCCATTGGTCGCCAAGCAGCGGACGAAACGTTGACTCCGGTGAAAAAACCGAACTGTTGATATTATCTTTGGTCAGCGGATTCTCGTCCTGCTTGCTTGCCGCATCAGGAACAGCCAGCAATCTGAGGAGCGCCATGTTCACCAGCACCACATCGCCAAACACATCGTTGACAAAGGCCGGCAGATTGATCGCCGCTATGCGCTGTGCCAGCGTGTCAAAAATATGGAGATGATCGCTCTTGAATGAAGTCAGACGCTGACTGTTCATGCCCATGGCCGCGAAAAAGAACTCTTTACGCTCCATGCTGGTAAGCTCAAGCGCATCGGCCAGGCAGGTCAAGATGTTAGCATCGATATGTTTGAGCGAGCCTTCTTCGATCCGCTCGATCGTCCGCTTAGGTAATCCCGTCTTGTGGCTGAGAAATTCTTGCGTCCACACGCGGCCATGCTCATCGCGATGTTCTCTTCGCAGCTCCTGAACCAGCCGCCCAAAGATAACTCTCTCCATAGCTCCTCTTTCTAGCTCGCCTGCCTGAGCGAGCATCACTGATCATAAACAGTTCGATCCACGAGTTCAAGCGAAAAGTAGCAATTTTTTCGTACGATGCAGCGCTCACAAGCGATACTCTCACCGTGCATCGCCTATTGACCTCGCGCAGATGATATATTATATTCTGTTATCGAAGCGTTTCGACTACGCGTTTCGATAGCGACCTGAGGTTTTATATGGCAACCATGCTGGATGTCGCGAAACGCGCGAATGTAGCTTTGAGCACCGTCTCCTACGCCCTCAACGGCACACGCCCAATCTCTGAGGAGACGCGCCAGCGGATTTTTGCGGCGATGAAAGAGCTAGGCTACCAGCCCCACGCGCTGGCGCGCGGCCTGGCCAGCAAGCGCAGCAAAATCGTCGCGCTGCTTTTTCCCGCCGGTGAGCGCGGATTGGGCATGACCGAGCTTGAGTTCGTCACCAGCGCCGCCGACGCCGCCCGCGAAAACGGCTACTCGCTCGTGCTCTGGTCGTCGAAAATGGACGATCTCGACGATCTGCGGCAGCTCATCCAGCAAGGGCTGGTCGAAGGCGTGATCGTGATGGAGGTGCGGCTGAACGACATACGGATTGAATTGCTGCGCGAGAGTGGCCTGCCGTTCAGCCTGATCGGACGCGCCGAGGAGACGCAGGAGATCGGCTATGCCGACATCGATTTCGAGCAGACCACGCGTGACGCCGTTCGCCATCTGGCTGAGCTGGGCCACACACAGATCGCGTTTTTGAACCATTCTCAATCCGAGTTCGCCGCCGGCTATGGTCCTTCCGTGCGCGCCGACGCCGGCTTCAAGCATGCGATCGCGGCGGCCGGGCTCCATGGCATTACCTGGCTCTGTCGCGATGTGCCGGCTGCGGGCTACGAGGCGTTTAACGCGCTGCTGGCCGAGCATCCCGGCGTGACGGCGTTTGTGGTTATGAACGAGCGCGCGCTTCCCGGCGTCATGCAGGCGATCGCCGAGCACGACTGGCGCATCCCCGACGACTTCTCACTGGTCTCGATCGTTTCGTCGGCGCGCGTGGCCGAGATGATGGTGCCGCCGCTGACAACGCTGGAGCCGCCGAGCGGTGAGCTGGGCCGGCTGGGCGTCGAACTGCTGATCCAGCAGCTGGAAACACAGGTGCAGGAAGCGCCGCAAGAGCTGTTGCCGTGCCGGCTCGTGGTGCGCGGCAGCTCCGGGCCATGTCGACGGATCGCAGGATCATCCAAATAAGGAAGAAACAGCATGAAATTCACCGACGGCTACTGGCTGATGCGCAAGGGCCTGCACGCGGCCTATCCCACGCAGGCCTACGATATTACGACGACGCCCGGCTCCATGACGGTCTACGCGCCAACGCAGCGCATCCGGCATCGCGGCGATACGCTCAAAGGGCCGCTGCTGACAGTCGAGTTTTCTTCGCCGATGGCCGATGTGATCCGCGTCAAGCTGACACATTTCGCCGGCCGGCAGCCGCTGTCGCCGCAGTTCGAGCTGTTTGCCGAGGCCGCGCCCGACGTTACGATCGCCGCCGACGAGGACGCGACGACGTTCACCAGCGGCCGGCTATCGGCGCGGGTGGCTCACGGCGACAGCTGGCGCGTGGAGTTCGTCGCCGATGGACGCGTGGTGACGGCCAGCCCCGGGCGCGGCATGGGCATCGTCGAGATGGACGACGGCGGGCATTTTATGCATGAGCAGCTGGCGCTCGGCGTTGGCGAAACGGTCTACGGCCTGGGCGAACGCTTCACCGCCTTTGTCAAAAACGGGCAGGTCGTCGACATCTGGAACCAGGACGGCGGCACCGGCAGCGAGCAAGCCTACAAAAATGTGCCGTTCTACCTGACCAATCGCGGCTACGGCGTGTTCGTCAATCATCCTGAGCAGGTCTCGTTCGAGGTAGCCTCCGAGAAAGTGTCGCGCGTGCAGTTCAGCGTGGCGGGCCATTCGCTCGAATATTATGTCATCTACGGACCGACGCCCAAAGAGGTGCTGACCAGATACACCGCGCTGACAGGCCGTCCCGCGCTGCCGCCAGCCTGGTCGTTCGGGCTGTGGCTATCGACCTCGTTCACCACCTCCTACGACGAGGAAACCGTGACGAGCTTTATTCAGGGCATGGCCGATCGCGACCTGCCGCTGCATGTGTTCCACTTCGACTGCTTCTGGATGCGCGAGTTCAACTGGTGCGATTTCGAGTGGGACCCGCGCACGTTTCCCGATCCGCCGGGTATGCTTCGGCGGCTCAAAGATCGCGGGCTGCATATCTGTGTCTGGATCAATCCCTACATCGCCCAGCGCTCGCCGCTCTTCGCGGAAGGCATGCGGCATGGCTACCTGATCAAGCAGCCCAACGGCGATGTGTGGCAGTGGGATCTGTGGCAGCCCGGCATGGCGATCGTGGACTTCACCAACCCGGACGCGCGCCAGTGGTTCGCCGACAAGCTGCGGGTGCTGCTGGACATGGGCGTCGATTGCTTCAAGACCGATTTCGGCGAGCGCATCCCGACCGACGTGGTCTACTTCGACGGCTCCGATCCGGCGCGCATGCACAACTACTACACGCATCTGTACAACAAAACAGTCTTTGAGCTGCTGGAAGAGCGGCGCGGACGCGGCGAGGTTGTGCTGTTTGCGCGCTCGGCGACGGCGGGCGGGCAGCAGTTCCCGGTGCACTGGGGCGGCGACTGCTACTCAGATTTCGAGTCGATGGCCGAAAGTTTGCGCGGCGGCCTGTCGCTGGGATTGTCGGGCTTCGGCTTCTGGAGCCATGACATCGGCGGCTTCGAGGGCACACCGCCGACTGCTGTTTACAAGCGCTGGATCGCGTTTGGCCTGCTCTCGTCGCACAGCCGCCTGCATGGCAGCCACTCGTACCGCGTGCCGTGGCTCTTCGACGAGGAGGCCGTCGAGGTGCTGCGCCGGTTTACGCAGCTCAAGTGTCGCCTGATGCCGTATCTCTTCGCGCAGGCGCTGACGGCGCACACCAGCGGTACGCCCGTGATGCGCGCGATGCTGCTCGAATTTCCCGAGGATCGCACCTGCGACTTTGTGGATCGCCAGTATATGCTGGGCGATAACCTGCTGGTCGCGCCGGTCTTCTCGCTCGACGGCGAGGTGACGTATTATTTGCCGGCCGGCCGCTGGACCAATTTCCTGAGCGGCGAGGTCGTGGAAGGTTCGGGCTGGCAGCGCGAAACACACGCTATGCTGAGCCTGCCGCTGATGGTGCGGCCCAACACGGTGATCGCCGTGGGCGGCAACAGCGATCGGCCCGACTACGACTACGGCGATGGTGTCACGCTGCGGGTCTACGAGCTTGCGGATCGTGCGCAGACGACGGTGACGGTGCCCACGGTCGCAGGCGAGATCGACGTGAGCTTCGATGTGCGGCGCGAAGGCCAGACGCTGACCGTGGAGCGACAGGGCGCGGATAAGCCGTGGCAGCTACTGCTGGTCAACGTGGCCGAGATCGCGTCGGTCGAGGGCGGCAGCGTGGAGCGATCAGCCGAGGGCGCGCTGGTGACGGCGGCGCAGAATGTTGATCGCCTGAGCATCACGCTTGCGGCGTAAGGATCGCGGCTGAGCAAGCGATCCCAGCTTGCACACCTGTGCTAAACTAAAGATCGCTTGTTACGCTATACACCGTGGAGAGCCCGATGCCACAGCAATCGCTTATCGAAAAGCTCCAGCAGGCTCCAGCCGCATCGTTTCACGTCCTCGATCCGGCCAAAGCCAGGCGCCTGAACGCCCAAACCTTGTTTATTCCCGCGCCGCAGGACGTGGCCCAGGCGATCGCCGCGATTCCGCCTGGACAAACCCGCACGATCGTCGATCTGCGGCGCGAGCTGGCGGCGAAGGGCAACGCCGAAACAGCGTGCCCGGCCGCAACTATCAAATACTGGAAGTGGATGGCGAACGCGACGGCTGAGCTTGAGGACGACTCGCCGTATCAGGTGCCGTGGTGGCGCGTGCTCAAGGATGGCAAGCCCAGCCGTCACATGCCGGGCGGCTGCGAGCGTCAGATCGAGCTGTTGCACGCCGAGGGCGTGGATGTAAAGTAGGCGTGGTGGAGCGATCAGATGGATTGGTTAGCGGGGCGTATGCGATACGCCCCGCATTTTTTACCCGACGACGTCGATCGTCGTGCGGCAGGCGATGTCGGCGGAAGAGCGCCCGATCATGATCTCAACCTTGCCGCTCTCCACCACAAACCGGTGCTGATCCACATCCCAGTAGGCCAGCTGCGCAGCATCGAGCGGCAGCGCGACCGTCGTGGTCGCGCCGGGCTGCACGGCGACACGCGCAAATCCTTTCAGCTCGGAGAGCGGCCGCTCGACGCCGGATTCCAGATGTCGCACATATAGCTGCACGACTTCCTCGCCCGCTTGATCGCCGGTGTTGGTGAGATCGATGCTGATCGTGATCGTCTCGCCGGCGCTCACGGTAGCGGCGCTCGCGCGGAGATTGGCGTAGTCGAACGTGGTGTACGAAAGACCGTAGCCGAACGGATACAGCGGCTCGTGCGGGGAGTACATGTAGGTCCGGCCGTGACGAATATCGTAGTCCATCATCGGCGGCAGCTGATCGAGCGACTTCGGCCACGTTTGGACCAATCTTCCGGCCGGGTTGTAGTCGCCGAAGAGCACATCCGCCAGCGCGCTGCCGGTCTCCTGGCTGTTGTGCGCCATATGCACGATCGCGGGGACGTGCTGCTGTGTCCAGTTGATCGCGTAGGGAAAGCTTGAGATCAGCACGACGACAGTGTTGGGGTTAGCGCTGTACACCTGCTGGATCAGATCTTCGTACTCAAGCCGCAGCGTCTCGCGATCGATGCTTTCCTTGCCCTCACTGGGCAGGCCGGGCACGTCCCAGCCGGTGTTGCAGACCGGATGATTGCCCACACACACGATCGCTACGTCGCACGACCGCGCGAGCTTGATCGCAGCATCGTTGTTGTTGCTGAGCGCGAAACGCACCGACACATCCGCCCCGACCTTGTTTCTGATGCCTTCCAGCGGCGAGATAGTGTAGGGCGGCGTGCCACTGTACCAGTCGATCCACACGTCGTCGGCGCGCGGCCCGATCACGGCGATCGAGCGAATCGTCTCCCGATCCAGCGGCAGCAGATTGGCGCTGTTTTTGAGCAGCACGATCGATTTCTGCGTAACCAGCCGCGCCAGCGCCTGATGTTCCGCGCCGAGCCAGGGATCGTTCTCGTCGGCTCCAATCGCGGCGTAGGGCACGCGCTCCGGTGGATCGAGCAGGCCCAGCCGCAGCATCACGCGGAACGTCGTTTTGAGCACCGCGTCGATCTCGGCCTCGGTCAGCAGCCCGCGCTCAAGCGCGCCATGCACCGCCGCGTGATAATCGTCAAGAAACTGGCCCACGCCCGCCTGGATGATCCGCGCCGCCGAGTGCTCGAAATCCGGCACATAGTTATGTCCAGTCACAAGCTGCCGCATGCCGCCGCCATCGGTGCAGATAATGCCGTCGTTGCCCCACTCGTCGACGGTGATCTCGCGCAGAATCGGATGCACCACGCAGGGAATGCCGTTGTATTTGTTGTAGGCGGCCATAAACGCGCGCGCGCCGCCCTCGACGATGCCCATGCGGAACGGCACGGAGTAGTATTCGCGCAGCAGCCGCTCGTCAAAGTCCGACGAAGAGCTGCCGCGATCGCGCTCGTTGCTGTTGGCCAGAAAATGTTTGAGCAGCGCCGCCGCCTGCCAGTAAGTTGCATGATCGCCCTGCAAGCCGCGAATAAAGGCGACGGTCATGGTGCCGTTGAAGAACGCGTCTTCGCCGTAGCACTCCTCAGTCCGGCCCCAGCGCGGATCGCGGCCCAGGTCGGCGTTGGGCGCGCGCACCACCAGATGACTGCGGCCGTACTTGCTGCTCTGGGCGATATAGCGCGCCTCGTAGCCTTCGACCGCGCCGACCTGCCGCACCAGCTCGGGGTCCCACGTCTCGCCCAGCCCGTACGCCTGGGGAAATGTGGTGGTTGGGATCGGATTTGCGCCGCCCCAGCGCCCGGGACCGCCCATCGCCAGGCCGTGCAGCCCTTCGGCGTGGTCCGTCCCGACGATGCCCAGGCGCGGAACGTCGGGCTGCGTTCCCAGGCAGGCCACTTTTTCGTCGAGGGTCATCAGCGCAAGCAGGTCGGCGATCCGCTCCTCGTGCGGTAGCTCTGGATCTCCGAAGGGATATTGATACGCCGTTGGTTTCGGTTGCATCAGAGCATCTCCAGTGGCGCCCGGCGGCAGGTCCGGCAGGCGATCGGATGGAACCGCAGTCCGCGTCGCTTACTCCACATCGAGGGCGTTGGCGGCGATCACCCGGCTGTACCAGCGACCGCTGTCTTTGATCACGCGCTGCTGCGTCTGGTAATCGACATAGGTGATGCCGAAGCGCTTGCCGTAGCCGAACGCCCACTCGAAGTTATCCATCAGCGACCAGGCAAAGTAGCCTTTGAGCGGCGATCCGGCCTCGATCGCGCGGCGGGCGGCGTCCAGGTGCTGGGCGTAGTAGCGCGTGCGCTCGGCGTCCGTAACCCGCAGCTCGCCGTCGACCTCCTGCGGCGCTGCGTCGTCATAGGCCGCGCCGTTCTCGGTGATGTAGAGCGGGCCGGTCGGATAGTCGCGCGGCACACGCAGCAGCTGATCGTACAGGCCCTGCGGATAGATGGCCCAATTCATGGCGGTGTACTCGGCATCTTCGAGCCGCGTATGGCCCACGCCCAGCAGCCGATCGTTAGGATCGTCGTGGACGAAGCTAGGTGTGTAGTAGTTCAGGCCCAGAAAATCGGTCGGCGCGGCGATCGTCTCGAAATCGCCGTCCTCGATCGCGGGGACTACGTCGCCGTAGAGCGCCAGCATATCCTCGGGATAGCCGCGACCATAGAGCGGATCGAGAAACCAGCGATTGAAGTAGCCGTCGTAGCGCCGGGCGGCGGCCTGATCCGCCGGTCTCTCGCTGGCGGGGTAGACCTGCGACAGATTCAGCGTAATGCCGACCTGCGCGCCGGGGCTGTTGCGACGAACGATCGGCACGGCCTTGCCGTGCGCCAGCAGCAGCGTATGCACGGCTGCGAGTGCCTCGGGGAAGTTTTTGTGCCCAGGAGCGTGCTCGCCGATGTAGTAGCTCAAAAACGAGCTGCACCACGGCTCGTTCAGCGTGATCCAGTGCTTTACGCGATCGCCGAGCCGCTGCGTGATGACCTCGGTATATTCGGCGAACGCATCAGCCGTCGCACGATTGGTCCAGCCGCCGGCATCCTCAAGCACCTGCGGCAGATCCCAGTGGTACAGCGTGACCCAGGGCGTAATCCCGGCCGCCAGCAGGCCATCGACCAGCCGATCGTAGAAGGCCAGACCGGCCTCGTTGATCTGTCCGCGTCCCTGGGGCAGGATGCGCGGCCAGGCGATCGAGAAGCGATATGCCTTCAGGCCCAGCTCCTGCATCAGCTGAATATCGTCTTGCCAGCGGTGGTAGTGGTCGCAGGCCACGTCGCCGGTATCGCCGTTGAGCGTTTTGCCTGGCGTGTGGCTGAAGCGATCCCAGATCGACTCGCCGCGTCCGTCCTCGTCAGTCGCGCCCTCGATCTGGTAGGAGGCTGTGGCAGCGCCCCACACAAAATCGTCAGGAAAGCGGTGGTTTGCGTTCGATGTATTCGTCATAGTCTGCTTTTGTCCCTTTGTGATTGGTCAGGCTCTCACCCCGGCCGCTGTGGGCAAACAAAAGAACAAGGCGGGTGCCCTCTGGGCGAAGGAACAAAGGATGAGTTTGTTTTGTTCACTTGTTCTTTTGTTCTTTTGTTCCTTGTTTATACGTTCTCTCGCGTCGATTCCCGGACGATCAGATTGGTGCCGACCGTGATTCCCTGCGGCGGCGTTTGCTCGCCGTTGATCCGCGCCAGCAAGCGCTGCACGCCGATGCGGCCCAGGCTGCGCGGGTGATTATGGATCGTCGTCAGCGGCGGACGAATCAGCCGCATCGGCGCAAGGTCGTCGAAGCCCACAATCGAGATGTCGTCGGGCACGCGCAGATCGAAATCGGCGAGCTGCTCGATGACAAAGGCTGCGTAGGCGTCGTGAGCGCAGAAAAACGCCGTCGGACGCGGCGGCTGAGTGAGGATCTCCCGCAGCATGGCCGAGATCGCGGGCCGCTCCCAGACCACTTCGATCGGCCCCAGCGGCTGGATACCTGCGCGCAGACAGGCCGTGTGATAGCCGCGATAGCGCTCGGCAAAGCTCGGCGCGCTCAACATGCCGGCCACCATCGCGATCTGCTGATGGCCCAGTTCGATCAGGTGCCGCGTTGCCAGAAAGCCGCCGCCGAAATCGTCGGCCATCACCGAGTCGTAGGGCTGGCCGGGAATCACGTTGTCGACCAGCACGATCGGTCGTCCGACCTCGGCGGCCACGCGATCGACCAGCTCCGGCGCGTAGGCTCCGACCAGCAGCACGCCGCCGAGATCGGGATCTTGCAGCGCCGTGGGCAGCGGCAATTGCTCGGCAAAGCCATGCTGCAACACCGTAAAGCTCAGCCGGGCGTTGCGCTCGCCGCACTCTTGCTCGGCTCCGCCCAGCACCTCGCCATAAAACGGATTGGCCGTCACCGGATGATCGCCGGTATCGGGCATGACAAAGACCAGACGGCTGATGCCGGGCTGCTCCGCGCGGGCGATGCGCGGTGTATGCACGTAGTTCAGCTCACGCGCCGCAGCCAGCACGCGCTCGCGGGTTTCACGCGGGATGCTTTCGTCGCCACGCAGGGCCAGCGATACAGTCGTCGGCGAGAGCTGCGCCCGTTCCGCGACCATCCGAATGTTGGGTTTGAGCCGCGAAGATGAGTTCGCCGCCATAGTTCAACCCTTGCTCTTTCAAATCTGCTGCATGAGCTGATTTGAAAGCAAAATATGGCCACTTCGATCGATTCCTGAACTACCTGCTGATTGTACAGTTGACAGATAGACGTGTCAACTACGTGTTTAGTAAATATAACGCTTGACAGCGTACTGTACATGTCGTATATTCACTTTATATACAATTTAACTGTTTACTAAACAAACAGTAACAAGGAGGAATCAGGCGAATCTCGAAGGGCTGCGGCGGCAGTGTGTGAGCGACCAATCCTTGTTCCCCTTAAGCTACTTCTGGATTGCTCACATCCACCAGCCGTCTCGCACGGCAACACTCCTACTCGTACGTCAGAAGCGATGCGCAACTTAATATGCTCCAAGGAGGAGCCAGTGCTATGAAAAAGCAACCGCGCCAGGTCGTTCGACCGTTTTCCAGGCACACGATGCTTGGAGTCTGCACGATTCTGCTCCTGACTTTGATAACCGCGTGCGGCTCGCCCGCCCCCGCAGCCGATACCGCCGCCTCGGCGGCACCCGCCGGCGACGCATCCCCCGCCGCCTCGACCGGCACATCCGGCAACACAGCATCCGGCAGCCCCACGACGATCAACTGGATCATCTGGGCCGACGACATCGCCAACGATAAAAATCTGAACGCCGAAGTCAAGCTGTTCAACGACTCGCACCCTGACGTGCAGGTGAAGCTGATCGGCGCGACCTGGAACGATTACACGCCCAAGATCCAGGCGATGACCGCCGCCGGCACGCCGCCGGATGTGATCTCGATCCAGAGCGAGGCCGATTTTGTCTCCAAAGGCTTTATGCTGCCGCTGGACGACTTGATCAAGCAGGATAGCCTCGACACGAATCGCTTCTTCCCCGGCGCGCTCACGCCGGCCTACGACGGCAAAATCTACGGCCTGCGCCACGACAACGCCTACTGGATGCTTTACTACAACAAAGATCTTTTTGACGTCGCCGGCATCGCCTATCCGCCCGCCGAAGGCTACACGATCGATCAGTTCATGGAAACCGCGTGCAAGCTGTCCAAGGCGGATCAAGGGCAGTGGGGCATGCATAATCTGCACTGGCTGAATGGCATTCTGGCTCAGCAGCAAGGCATGCCCTACCTGGAGATGGTCGACGGCGTGCCGCAGTATCGCATCGACGATCCCAAGACGCTGGCCTTCTACCAGAAGGTCGCCGATTTCATCAACAAGCAAAACTGCCAGCCGACCGCCGATCAGAGCACCTCGCTGGGCGGCGCCGATCCGTTCCTGGCCGGCAAGGCGGCGATGTCGTTCAACGGCAACTGGGGCTTCGGCAATGTCAAAGAGAACGCCAAGTTCAACTGGGATGTCGCGCCGATCCCTGGCGTCAAGCAGCCCAACGTCGGCATGAAGATCGGCATCGCGGCGAACAGCCAGAATCAAGCCGCCGCCTGGACCTTCCTCAAGTGGCTGACCTACGAGCCCGAGGCGACGCGCTTCCGCTCCGAGCACGGCATGGGCCAGCCCGCGATCAACGATCAGCAGGCCGTCGATACATTCCTGAACGGCCCGGTCTCGCCCGCAGGTCTGCCCAAGGTCTTCGAAGCGCTCTCGAAGCCTGAGAACACGCTGACCGTGCTGGACGTGCCGGGCAGCTCCGAGGCCAACAACATTATCAATCCGGTGTCGGATGAGGTGATGAACGGCCAGAGCCAGGCCGCCGATGTGATCCCACAGGCAGTGCCGCAGGCCAACGAGATCCTGGCCGAGAATTGGAAGAAGGCCAACGGCCAGTAGGCGCAGATAGCGACCAGGAAGGCTGTCTACGCGATCAGCCTTCCCTGCAACCTGATCGCCGCGCTCGCCGTGCAGACACAAGGACCGTTCTATGGCTACGATCAATAATCGCAATGCTGTGACCGCCGCCGGCACCCAGCAGCGGCGCGCCCGGCCTCGCATGTCGGCGCTGGCGCGGCGTGAGGCGATCGCCGCCTACCTGTTCACTGCGCCCTTCGCGATCGGCTTTCTGCTCTTCACCGCCTTTCCGATGCTGTTTTCGCTCTACATGAGCTTCCACGATTGGAACATCACCAGCCCGCCGGTGTGGGTCGGCACCGAAAACTACGCGCGCATCTTCGACGATCCGCTGGTGCGCACCTCGGCCTATAACACGCTCTACTACGTGCTCTTCAGCGTGCCGATCGGCCTGGCGCTGAGCTTCGCGCTGGCGATGCTGCTCAATCAGCGGGTACGCGGCGAGGGCATCTGGCGCACGCTGTTCTATCTGCCCTCGGTTGTGCCCGCCGTCGCGACGACGATTCTGTGGATGTTTATCTTCAACACCGACTTCGGCCTGCTGAACTCGGTGCTCGCGCCGCTCGGCTTCCAAAAGATCAAGTGGCTCGGCGATCCGGCGTTTACCAAGCCCTCGCTGATCATCATGAGCCTGTGGGGCGCAGGCGGCGGAACGGTGATCTTCCTGGCCGCGCTCAAGAACGTGCCGATGGAGCTGTACGAGGCCGCCACAATCGACGGCGCGAACGCCTGGCATCGCTTCCGGCACATCACGATTCCGATGGTCTCGCCGGCGCTGTTTTTCCAGCTGATCATCAGCGTGATCGGCACGTTGCAGATCTTCACGCAGGCGTATGTGCTGGTCGGGCGCAACTCGACCTCGTTCGGCGGCGTGCGCAACTCGCTGTTGTTTTTCGTGCCCTATCTCTACCAGAACGCCTTCCGGTTCTTCAAGCTTGGCTATGCCTCGGCGCTGGCGTGGGTCTTGTTTATTGTGATCTTAGTAATCACGCTGATTCAGTTCAAAACTCTGGGCAGCCGCGTGTATTACGAGTTCGATCAGCGGAGGTAATGCTATGCAGCTGACCAGACCGCAGCCCGTGACCGCAATCGCGCCGCGCATCTCGCGTACACTGCGGCAGCTCCCGATCTATGCCGTGCTGACAGGCTTCAGCATCGTCTTTTTGATCCCGTTCTACTGGCTGCTGCTCAGCTCGGTCAAGCAGGAAAGCCAGATCTTTAGCTGGCCGCCGACCTGGCTTCCCGATCCGTTCTGGCCGCAAAACTATGCGCGCATGTTTGAGCTGGTGCCGATGACGACGTATCTCGCCAATACGCTCAAAGTCACCGCGTTTGGTGTCACCGGCACCGTGCTCACGTCGGCGCTGGTGGGCTACGGCTTTGCCCGGCTGCGCGCGCCCGGCCTGAACATTCTTTTCGGCATCTGTCTGGCTACGCTGATGCTGCCCTCGCAGGTGACGATGATTCCAGTCTTTCTGATCTTCAGCCGGCTCGGCTGGATCGATACGCATCTGCCGCTGTGGGTGCCGGCCTGGTTCGGCGGCGGCGCGTGGAATATCTTTTTGTTCCGCCAGTTCTTCGCGTCGATTCCGCGAGAGCTGGAGGAGGCGGCCATGCTCGACGGCGCGAGTCGGCTGCATATTTTCTGGCGCATCATTCTGCCCAACTCCAGGGCCGTGCTGGCCGTGGTAACGGTCTTCGCGATCCAGGGCTTCTGGACCGATATTTTCAACCCGGTGATCTATCTCAACACCCGCGAGAACTACACGCTGGCGCTGGGCGTGACGAATATGATCGGCGCGCAGGTGACGCGCTTCGGGCCGCTGATGGCCGCCTCGGTGCTGATGACTGTGCCGATGATCCTGCTCTACTTTTTTGTGCAGCGCTACATCGCCGAGGGTGTGGTCATGAGCGGCGTCAAAGGCTAATCGAGAACAAAGAACAACAGAACAAAGAACAGATGCGTTTGTGCCTGGTATTATCTTCTGCTGGCCCAGCGGCGAGATAGACACTCTCGCCGCTGGGCCAGCAGAGCGAAATCCACCGCAGCGTAGCGCGGATCGTCGACCTCACCTATACATTATGTCGAATGAAACCAGGAAATGAGTAGTGTGGATGTGGCAGCGGGCTTCGCGGGTGCTTGACATGTTTATTAATTTTGTTTATATTTAATTAAGTATCCAAAGGGAATATAGCGTATTGCGGGTTAATCGTACACAACAGCCATACAAATAATAACTCAAACGTTATTTATGAACGCATGTACCACAGACTGATCCAATATTGAGATCAAATCTTCACTAAGAATGTATACAATATCGTATATAACGAACTACGATGTTACTGATCTGGATCAGAAATAGGCGAAAATAATCGTGTAACGTCTAATACAGCCCCTTGTTCAGCGCTATATCAACCTCTAGATATTCACAAACGATCATGCAATTCATGACACGCCTGAACGCGTCACGGACTGAGCTAAAAAATAACTATATCCCTCTGCCCTACATACAAGATAATCTTTGTAATCGCCTAGCCATAGGCGTACTCTATGGTGCTGCTAGCCACCTAAGGCATTAACGAAAAGCTAATATCTATACTTTTCATCTCGATTTTACGCCATCATCACAGGCGATCGTTCTATTCGAGAAGTATAGTAGATCAACAAGCTGCTGCTTTTGTCCTCGATAGGCAAGCGAACACCGGCGTTCGTCGATATGGAAAACTCATAGTATTGTTCACACTACCGACTATCCTCGGCTATTGCATGTATTCCGAGTG
The DNA here is from genome assembly GCA_036402055.1 of Herpetosiphonaceae bacterium. Taxonomy (GTDB): domain Bacteria; phylum Chloroflexota; class Chloroflexia; order Chloroflexales; family Kallotenuaceae; genus LB3-1. The sequence continues at coordinate 2,812 of DASWTQ010000496.1, read as the reverse complement.
ATCGTGGTGTGATTACGGTGCGCGCTTAAGCTGCATTCCAGCTCGATTTGCTGTAATCTAATATTCTTATGGCAGCGTTTACGCTTTCATAGAAAAACAAAAATCATTCATATCGAGCATTGCTTATCCGTAGGTCGAGATAAAAGCTACAAAATCGATATTTAACTATATACGATCAAAGGTTTTCATGCTCCAATTCCTGGATTCCTAGTACATTCGCCCAAAGAGGTTGGTAATGAGTAGCTTCTCAGTGGATCATACACTACACAAGAGCGAAGGATATACACCCACAGCCCAGAACATCGTCGTCACGGCCACGTTTACCGCCGAGCCGATCGCCGACGTGCTCGACTTCTGGCTCGACACGCTTGGTATCGCGGCCAATATTGAATTTGCGCCCTACCAGCAGGTCTTTCAACAGCTGCTCGATCCCGATAGCGCGATCGCCCGCAACCGAAACGGCTTCAACATCTTGCTGGTACGCTGGGAAGATTGGCAGCAGCGCGACGATCAGCAGGCCGCGCTCGATCCTGCCGATCGCGCCACAGCGATCGCAGAGCACGGACGGCAGTTTGTCGACACGCTGAAAACCGTCGCCGATCGCTCGCCTGCGCGCTTCCTGGTTTGCATCTGTCCCCACACGCCCACCGCCGATCTGCCATCCGCCGCGCTCTACGCCGAGCTGAGCGCGTATGCCCGCGCCGAGCTGGAGAGTGCCGGCAATCTGTGGCTGCTTTCCGGCGAGCAGATCCAGGCGCGCTATCCTGTCGCCGACTACTACGACGCCCACAGCGATGCCCTGGGCCATATTCCGTTCACGCCCCACTTTTTCACCGCGCTTGGCACGAGCATCGCCCGCACCATCTCGGCGCTGCTGCATCCGCCGACCAAAGTCGTGGTGCTCGACTGCGATCATACGCTGTGGGGCGGCGTGTGCGGCGAGGACGGTCCGCTCGGCATCGTGCTTGACGAGCCGCATCTCGCGCTTCAGCGCTTTATCGTCGCGCTGCACGACGCGGGCATGCTGATCTGTTTATGCAGCAAAAATACCGAGGAGGATGTGATCGCGGTCTTCGATCAGCGCAGCGACATGGTGCTCAAGCGCGATCATCTTGTCGCCTCGCGGATCAACTGGCGGGCTAAATCCGAGAATCTTCAGGCGCTGGCCACCGAGCTTCAGCTTGGCCTCGACAGCTTTATTTTTATCGACGATAACCCGCTGGAATGTGCGGAGGTCCAGGCGTCCTGCCCCGAGGTGGTGACGCTCCAGCTGCCTGCGGACCCCGGCCAGATCACGCCGTTCCTCGATCATGTGTGGGCCTTTGATCGTACGCGCGTCACGGCCGAGGACACCCGGCGCACGGCCATGTACCAGCAGAACCTGGCCCGTGAGCGCGCTCGCTCAACTGCGCTCACACTTGAGGATTTTCTGGCCGATCTCCAGCTCGACATCCAGATCGCGCCGCTGACGCCGGCTACGCTGCCGCGTGTAGCCCAGCTGACCCAGCGCACCAACCAGTTCAACCTGACGACGATCCGCCGCTCCGAGGGCGAGATCCAGGCTTTTTGTCAGGCGGGCGGCACCTGCTGGACCGTGGAGGTCGCCGATCGGTTTGGCGACTACGGGCTGGTCGGCGTGCTGCTCTTCACGACCGATGCCGAAGCGATCACGGTCGATACCTGGCTGCTGAGCTGCCGCGTGCTGGGCAAGCGCGTCGAGCATCACATGCTGGCGCGGCTGGGAGAACTGGCACAGGAGCATGGCCTGAGCCGCGTGCATCTCCGCTACACCACCACCGCGAAGAACCAGCCGGCGCGCGATTTTCTGGAAAGCATCGGCGGCGAGTTCAAGACACCAACCGAGGACGGCACGGCGTTCAGCTTGCCGAGCGATGTCGCGGCCACGACGCTGGCTCGCCGCATCACCGCGCCACGCCCGGCAACCGATGTGGTAATCGCCCGGCAGGATGTGCTGCGTCCCACGAGCCAGCCGATCGCGGCGGCGCGCTCCCGAACCGCGCTCATGCAGCAGATCGGAGTCGAGCTGCAAAGCGTGGAGCAGATCCACGCGTCGATCGCGGCGCGGCGACTGCGCAGCCGGGCGGATCTGGACGGCGCCTTCGTCGCGCCCGAGACCGAGACTGAGCGGCAGCTGAGCGCGATCTGGACCGACGTTCTGGGCCTGGATCGCGTCGGGCGGCACGATAGCTTTTTCGCGCTGGGAGGCCAATCGCTGCTCGGCACACGCCTGCTCTCACGCGTGCGCGGCGTCTTCGGGGTCGAGCTGTCGCAAGTTGCGCTCTTCGAAACGCCTACGCTCAGCGCGCTGGCCGAGCGGATCGACATGGCTCGTCGCGAGCAGACCGGCAGCAGCGCCGCATCGTCGATCCCAAGCCTGCCGCGCCAGACGCCGGCGACATCGTTTCCGGTATCGTTCGCGCAGCAGCGGCTGTGGTTCCTGGAGCAGCTTCAGACCAACAGTCAGGCCTACAACGATTGGATCGCGCTCCAGCTCACAGGGCCGCTGAACGTGCCGGTGCTTGAGACCGGGCTCAACACGATCATCCAGCGCCACGAAACACTGCGCACAACGTTTCCGATCGAGGGCAGCACGGTTGTACAGCGCGTTGGCCCGCCGCAGCCGCTGGCGCTGACTCGCATCGATCTTCAGGATACTCCGGCGGCGGATCGTGAGGCCGCGCTGATCCAGCGGGCGCAGCAGCAGCTCGCGGAGCCCTTCGATCTGGCGCAGGGGCCGCTCTTCCGCGCAGCGCTTTTCCGCCTTGGCGACGCCTCGCATCTGCTGCTGATG
>DASWTQ010000495.1:0-4712 GCA_036402055.1 Herpetosiphonaceae bacterium | reverse complement strand
AGCGCTGGTAAATCCCAATATCATGTGGCTGATGGTGATCCTGATCATGGTCAAAGGCGTCGTGATGGTTGCAGGAGCGGTGATTATCTCATCGCACACCACGACGATTCGCGCGGCTAACCTGCTTGCCTCGTTTGTGCTGGTGCCGATGTCGGTGGTGGTGCAGCTTGAGGCGCTAGTGATCATCGCGCAGCAGCAGCAATTGCTCTGGTACATTTTCTGGGCGCTGCTGGCGGTCGGGCTGATGCTGATCCGCACGGGCATGAACTCCTTCAACCGCGAGGAGATTTTGTCGCGCGAGCACGCCGGGCTCAACTTCAAGCGGATCGTGTGGACCTTCAAGCAGTTCTTCTCGGAGTTTCACCCGGCCGGCGTGCCACCCGAGCGCTACAGCGGCAAGTTTTCGCTGCGGCGCTTCTACCGGCACGAGATCTCAGCGCTGCTGCACGAGTACCGCGCACCGATGATCCTGTCGTTTATCGCGGTGATGACCGGGCTGGTCTTTGGGATCTTCGCGTTCGGCGTCTACCGCGCGCCGTGGCTGGACGAGGTGATCCAGCGCTACATCGAGCGACCGCCGCGCATCTCGCCGTTCGTCACGGTCGCCTCGATCATCCGCAACTCGCTCGACGCCAGCTTCTCGAATCTGGTCTCGCTCTTTTGCTTCGGCATCATGGCCTTTCTGGTTCCGGCGACCGAGTTTGCCAAGCTCGGCTACGTCTCAGCCTGGAACACTTTTCACGGCGTCAATCCGTGGACCTTCGCGCTGGCCAACATTTTGCCGCATGGCGTGATCGAACTGCCGGCGCTGATCCTTTCGGCGGCGCTCGGCATTCGGCTCGGCGCGTCGGTGCTGTACTCGCCGCGCGGCTTCACGATCGGGCAGAACATCTTGTGGGCGCTGGCGAACTTTGCCAAAGTCTTTGTGTTTGTTTTGCTGCCGCTCTTTCTGATCAGCGGTGTGATCGAAGGCTTTATCACGCCAATGCTGGCCAATACGTTTTTTCCGCGCTGATCGAAGTTTTAGTTTGAGCTACGTCCTGAATCGGGTAGAATGAGGCCCGAGCGATCGTATGGATCGCTCGGGTTTTGCTTGTGGTGCGCGGAGGATTTCATGCCGATTGGCACGTTGAATGGTCGCGATCTTTTACTGGCTCCCTCGATTCTGGCCGCCGATTTCGCCCAGCTTGGCGCTCAGGTTCGCGAGGCTGAGGCCGCCGGAGCCGATTGGTTTCAAGCCGATGTGATGGACGGTCACTTCGTGCCGAATATCTCGTTTGGTGCGCTGGTGGTAGAGGCGCTCAAGCCTCAGACGCGCTGCCTGCTGGATTGCCATCTGATGATCAGCCGTCCCGAGCAGTACATCGACGATTTTGTGAGCTCCGGCGCTCAGCAGATCACCGTGCATGTCGAGGCCGTCACGCATCTGCACCGCGCGATCCAGCAGATCAAGGCGCTCGGCGTCCGAGCAGGCGTGGCGCTCAATCCGGCCACACCGCTCTCGTCGATCGAGGAGATCGTGCAGGATCTCGACCTGGTGCTACTGATGACGGTCAATCCCGGCTTCGGTGGCCAGAAGTTTATCGAGCACAGCCTGGATAAAGTTCGCCGCATGCGCCAAATTCTCGACGAGCGCCGGCTGAACGATATTATTCTTCAGGTCGACGGCGGCATCAGCGCGAGCAATGTCCGAGCCGTGGCCGAAGCCGGCGCGACCTGCTTTGTTGCCGGCTCCAGCGTTTTTCGCCATACTGAAGGCATCGCCAAGGCGATCGAGGAGTTCCGATGCGCGCTCCAGTAACTCTCGCCGCCATCCACCACGATCCGACCGACGCCATGCTGCCGCAGGCACAGCGCGTCCTGACACAGCTACTCAGAATCTACGCCGACATTGTTGTGCTCGTCTCGCCCACCACCAGCGCGCGAACAATCGAGATGCTGCGCGGGCACGACATTCGCGTCGAGCAAGAGCAGCATCAGTCGGGCGTCGAGACGCTGGGCCTGGTGCGCCAGCAGGTACTTCGGCTGGCTGCGGATCTGAAGAGCGATCATGTGCATCTTTGCGACTGGGATCGCGTGCTGCATTGGGTCGAGCAGTATCCCGACGAGCTGCGCGAGGTCGTCGGCGCGATCCAGCGGCACGATTTCTTGATTCTTGGCCGCACCACACGCGCCTTTGACACTCATCCACGGGTCCAGCGCATCACCGAAGCGATGGCCAACCATGTATTTGGGCTGGCCTTCGGACAAGAGCTGGACGTTACGGCTGCCTCGCGTGGCCTTTCGGCGCGCGCGATGAAAGCCCTGCTGTCGTTGCCCAGCCCCGAGCCGACGATCGGCAACGACTGCGCGTGGCCGCTCTACCTGGCGCGGCTGCCGAAGCTCATCATCGGCTACGCTGCAACCGAAGGGCTGGAGTGGGAAACGCCCGATCGCTACGCCGACGAGATCGCGATGATGGGCGGCCTCGACGCCTGGATGGCCGACTTCGACACGAAGCCCGAACACTGGTCGCAGCGGATGCGCATCGGCCTGTACGAGGTCGAGGCGATCGAGCGCTGGCAGTAGCTAACAGCTAACGTATGACATCGTCTAGCCATAGCTGGTAAAATACAAGCACCTAATCAAGAATGTAGACACTTGGCGCGTACACATGACGCGCCGTTGGGACATAGAGCTATGGCAAAAGTATTAGTGGCGATGAGCGGCGGCGTGGATAGCTCGCTGACGGCGGCGCTGCTCCTGGAGGCCGGCCACGACGTTACCGGCGTGACGATGCATCTCTGGGAGGGCGACGACGAGCGGCTGATGGAGTCGCAGTGCTGCTCGCTGGAGATGACCAGCGGCGCGCGGCGGGTCTGCGGCCAGCTTGATATTCCCTACTACGTCTGGAACTACCAGCGCGAGTTCCGCCGTCACGTGATCAACTATTTCATCAACGAGTACACAGCGGGCGCGACGCCAAATCCGTGCCTGGCATGCAACCGCGATCTGAAGTTTCGCTATCTGCTGGAGCGCGCGCAGCTGCTCGGCTTCGACTATCTGGCAACCGGGCACTACGTCCAGACCGAGTGGAGCGACGGCGGCGCTTGGCAGGCTGTCACGCCGACCACGCTCGATGCGCAGCTTGCGGCTGACAACGTTCAGTTTCGAATGCGGCGCTCGGTCGAGCTGCGCAAAGATCAGAGCTATGTGCTGCACATGCTTCAGCAGGACGAGCTGAGCCGGCTGATCTTTCCGCTGGGCGGATTTTCCAAGGCGCAGGTGCGCGAGATGGCCGCCGAGCGCAAGCTGGCGACGGCGCACAAGCCCGAGAGCATGGATATTTGTTTCATCCCCGACAACGACTACCATCGCTTTATGCGCGAGGAGCAGCCCGACGCGCTCAAGCCCGGCCCGATCGTGGATCGGCGCGGCAACGTCATGGGCCAGCATAACGGCCTTCCGCTCTACACCGTCGGCCAGCGCCGTGGCCTGGGCATCACCAGCCGCGAGCCGGTCTATGTGATCGAGCTTGATTCGGCGCGCAATATGCTGATCGTCGGCAGCAAGGACGAGCTAGAGCGCACCGATCTGATCGCCGAGGGCTTCTCGTTTGTGTCGGGACGCTGGCCGGACGCGCCGTTCCGCTGCGAGGCACAGATCCGCGCTCATGCGCAGGCCGCGCCGGCCACTGTGGAGCCGATCGAGCCGGGTCGTCTGCTGCTGCGCTTCGATGAGGCGCAACGCGCCGTGACGCCGGGCCAGGCCGTGGTGCTCTACGAGGGCGACAGCGTGCTGGGCGGCGGACGCATTACCATCGAGCAGCCGGCGACGGAGCTGGCGTCGTGAGTGGCCTCGCGCCAGGGATGTACATCGCGGCGCTGCTGGGCCTGGTCTACGGCGCGCTGGCGCATCTGCTGTGGGGGCGTCACTGGCTGCATCTGCCGCTCTTCTTGATCGGCGGGACGCTGGGCTGCGTGATCACCTGGGCGGCGGGCGTTCAGATCTTCAAGCAGCTTCCCGCACCCGGCGGCCTGGCCGTCCCCGAAGCGACGGTCGTGGCGTGGCTCTTGCTCTCAGGCATTGCTGCCATACGACGTGCGTGACTGTGCTATAATCGCGGCAGATTAGGGCATCAGGAACATCCAGATCGCTTCAGGAGGATGCGCTTTGAGAAAATGGCTTATTATCGGCGGGGTGGTATCAGTCCTCCTCATCATCGGGCTGATTGTGCTGATCTCGATTAACGACGCCTGGCAGACGGCGGCGTACGTCTCGGTCGTCATCCTCGCGATCTTCGAGGTCTTCTCGGTGCTGCTGCTGATTGCCTTGCTCGCGCTCTTGATCTATGCGGTGCTGGCCATTCGGGATCTCGCCAACAACACTGTTGTTCCGAAGGTTAGCCAGACGCTGGATCAGGTAAAGGACACGGCAGCCGCCACCAAGAACACTACCGCCTATGTCGCGGAAGGCGTCGTGACACCGCTGATCAAAATTTCGAGCATCGCCACGGGCGTACGGGCGGCGGCGGTTGCGCTGGCAAGGCGCAACAAACCCACTGGTTACGAACCAGACTAAACAGAGGTACTAGCAGCGGCCCGTACGGCCCTGCTATGTTCGTGGATCGGTTGATATGGTAGATTTCGGTATGCTTATATGGCTGCCGAGTTGTTGAGGTCGAGGGGCGACGACAGCAGTCTGCAGTCGTCGTTTTACATCTTATGCGACCA
>DASWTQ010000494.1:0-17397 GCA_036402055.1 Herpetosiphonaceae bacterium | reverse complement strand
GGCAGCAGCGTCGGGCGTTATGCCGCCAGCGGTGAGCCGGTAGCTAGCATGAGCGCAGCCAGATGGCGGAAAGCCAACGCCTCGTCGTACGGGCCTGGGCTATGGGGCAATCGCACCGCCTGCGGCCAGACGCTCACTCGTAGCCTGGTAGGCGTTGCCAATAAATCGATGCCCTGTGGCACGCGACTCCAGTTCAAGGGCAAGAATGGTGTTATCGTGACGGCCAAAGTCGTCGATCGCGGGCCATACGTTGGCGATCGCGAGTTCGATCTGACCGAGGCGACGGTGCGCAAGATGGGCTATGCCTCTGCCAGGGCGTTCGGCGTGCGTACGGTCTCCTGGCGGCGTGTCTCCTCTGGCAGCGCCAGCGCTACCGCTTATGCTGCCAGCGGTGGCGGCACCGGCGGCGCGGAGGCTCCTTCGGGCGGCAGCAGTGGTAGCAGTGGCAGTAGCACCAAGCGCTACTCTCTGCCGCTGCGCAAGAGCGCCATACCTCGCAGCGAGTACGATGATCCGCACCACGATTACCCGGCCGTCGATCTTCAGGTCAAGACCGGCACGCGTGTCTACGTTATGCGTGGCGGCACGGCAAGTCGCTTTCAAGAGCCCGGAGGATGTGGTAACGGCTACCAGGTCACTGCCAGCGATGGCGGCACCTATGTCTACTGCCATCTCAGTAAATTCTCGGCGTCCAACGGCTCCGTCAAGACTGGACAGCTGCTGGGCTACTCAGGCAACACCGGCGCCTCGTCAGGCCCGCATCTTCATGTTCAGATCAAGTATGGTGGCGTTAAGCGCTGCCCTCAGCGTCTGCTTCTCGCGATCTATGACGGCAAGAAAGCACCGTCGCTGTCACGCTTACCAACTAGCGGTTGCTCCTACTAATCGTATATGGCTCGGAACTTCAAAGGAACTCCCATGCGCCGACTCATCCCGTTCATTCTGCCGCTGCTCGCCGTCGCTACGGCGGGCGCGGCAACTCCGCCGCGCGGCTCGCTCCACCACAAAAGCAGCGCCGGCCTCAAGCCCGTCTATCTCGCGCCCGACTCGTCGCCTCGGCTCCAGGCGACTGTCAACAGCGGCGTGCTCGATCCGTACGCCGTGCTGCCGCTCACGGAGTCGGCGCTGGCCTCGGCAGGACATGCTGGCTGGTCGGCGATCGGCACCGACTCGCAGCTCGTCAAGCTGGGCTGGAGCGAAGGGCTGACGGTCACCCAGACGCTGCCGGCGCTCAATAGCCCGTCGGCGCTCGCGATCGGCGATCTCAACGGCGATGCGCGGCCGGATCTCACGGCGCTTCAACGGCCCGCCAATCGGCTGGCGGTGGCGAGCGGCGCGACCGATGGCTCGCTGCTGGTGCCTGTGCAGCGCGCGCTGGCTGGGGATGCCGAGGCGCTGCTGGCTGCTGATCTCAACGCCGACTGTTTGACCGACGCGGCCTACACCGCGCTGGATAACACCGTCGACGTGCTGCCGCAGCTTGGCGATCGTACGCTGGGCGCTGCGAAAAGCGCGCTCTTCGCCAACGGCGGCGCAACCGATCTCGCGACCGGCGATTTTAACCACGACGGCCAGCTCGATCTCGCGGCGCTGCGCGGCACCGGCAATCCTGCCAATCACGTCGGCCTGTATACCTTCGCCGCCGACACGCTGATCTCCACCGGCCAGCGACGCGCCGACGACGGCGGCTTTGCCGCGCACGCCGTCGCCGCTGGCGATGTGACCGGCGATGGACGCGCGGATCTGGTTGTCGGCGCGGGCGGCAACCATCCCGACGCCTACATCAATATTTTCGCGCAGCAGCCGGATGGATTGCTGGCCTCGACGCCGGTCACGCTGACCGCCTGGCACATTCCCGAGTCGATCGCGGTGGCTGATCTCAATCACGACGGCTATAACGATGTCGTGGCGCTGCACAGCGGCTGGCTGGCGCTGACGCTCTACCAGGGCCAGGCCGACGGCACGCTCGCGCCCTACGAGGAGTATCCGCTGCCCTACAGCGCCGCCTATCGCCCCGAAACGCTCGCGCTGGCCGATCTCAACGGCGACGGCGGCCTGGATGTGTTGATCGCCGATGGCAGCCGGGGCGCGACCTATCTGCTCAACAGCGCGGGCGCTCCCAGCGCGACGATCGACGGGCCTGCGCCCTGCGCCCGCATCGTGGGCAGCACGCTGACGCTCAGCGGTACGCTGCGCAACGGCGACGCTGTCGAGATTAGCTTGGACGGCGGCGCGACCTGGAACGCCGCGACAGTGTCGGGCGCGACCTGGGAGTACACGGCGGATCTTGGCGCTCGGGCGATCTACAAGCGCGTGATGGCGCGGGCGCTCAGCGGCAAGCGCGTGCAGGCGCCGGTTGCCGAGCAATATCTCAAGATCTACAATTACCAGACGTTCGTTCCCGCGACTCAGAAGTAGCCACGAAAGGATGTCGTATGTTCCGCCGTTTCTGGCTGCCGCTCCTTGGCGCGCTTGTCGTCATGCTGGCCGTGCTGGCTCCGGCCCGCGCCGCCGAGCAGCGCGTCTTTTACACCGGCCTGCGCTCCTGCTACACCACCGGCAGCCCGATCCCGAACTTCACACTGACCGCCGAGGTCGCCACGACCGACGACTATCGGCTGACGCATACCGTGGAGCAGAGCGGTCGCCTGCCGCGTGATCCTGAGACCGTGTACGAAGGGCCGATCGCCGCTGGCTCGCCGCGCACAGTGACGATCACCGGCGGCAGCGCGACAGTGCCCGGCAGCTACACGCTCACCGGACGGCTGTATCTGGTCAGCAGCGGCGTGCTGGTCGCGCAGGTCCAGGCGTCGGTGCTGATCGCCGATCCCTGCCCGGTGCCTACGCCGACCAATCCCTACCCTGCGCCGTCCAGCGAGGCCGCGCCCGCCGATGTGCTCTGGTCGCAGGCTGCCACGCCCTCGCGCGGTGTGGTGGCAGGCTCGCTGCTGACGGTCAAAGTGCGAGTGTACAATGTGGGTCGCGGATCAGGCCGCAGCGATGCGATTCTCTCGTACAATCCTGAGGTGCTGACGCTGCTGGATGCCCAGCCCCAGCGACCCGGCGATTGGATTCGCGCCCGTGACGATCGACGCGGCACGCTCACGATCTCGGTCGGCGAGCTGCGGCCACGGGATTTCGCGCTTGTGCCGGTGCGCTTTCTGGTCGCCGGTGCCGCGCCGGATACAACTCTGCGGCTGGCTCGTGACGACGGCCGCGATCTTGGCAATCCGCTGTTTCTGGCGATCGGCGCGCAGCGCGACGGGCCGCTTGTGCTGACAGCCGAGCGCAGCGCGCCGACGATCAATCTGGCTGGACGCGGCTTCAAGCCCGGCGAGACGCTTTCGATCTGGGGCAATCGCGGCGACGGCTCGACGGTTGCGCTGGGCGGCGGCTATGCGGGCGACGATCGCGACGGCACGCTGGCGCTCCGTCTGCCGGCTCCGGCGTCGGGCATCACGTCGATCGTGGTGCATGGCCGGATCAGCGGCGTGACCGGGCTGCTGGATCTCGCCGCCGCTTCCAGTCGATCGCGGCTGCCTCGTCGCTAAGAGCCGGCTGCTCCGGCAGCGCAGCGCCCCGACTCAGATCAAACCTGAGTCGGGGCGCGAATGTTTGTAGCGGCTCGATCTGCTAGCGGCCGCATCCCAGCGAGTGCTCTTTACAATGTGCCGCGTGATGTTGATCGACCTCGGGCTGCTTCACCGCAACTTTGCCGTCGATCAACCATGCCGCGCTGCCCGCGCTGAGTAGCGCCAGCACCGCGCCGAGCAGCATCACCGCCCGGAATCCGTCCACAAACGCCAGATCGATTGCCTGCTCGATCTGGTGTCGCGCGCCGTCGTCCACGCTCTGCGGCAGCTCGATCGCCGCCAGACGGCTGCGCTGCTCCATGATCGACTGGCGTGTCTCGGGCGCAAGCTCGATCTGGCCTAGCCGCTGCTCAAGGCTCGACCCGAATGTGCCCAACATTACGATGCCGAACAGCGCGATCGCCAGCAGCCCGGCGGTGCGCGAGACGGCGTTATTGATCCCGGAGGCGATCCCCGAGTGGCTGGCGTCGACGGCGCTCATCACGGCGGTCGTCAGCGGCGCGACCGTGATCGTCATGCCCAGGCCCAGCACGACGACAGCCGGAAAAAAGGTTGTCCAGTAGCTGCCGCCGACGCCGGGCAGCGCGTAGAGTGCGAAGCCGGCCGCCGCGATCAACGGCCCGACGATCAGCGGGCGCTTGGCTCCGTAGCGGCCAACCAGACCGCCGGCCCAGCGCGAGAGCGAGAACATCAGCGCGGTGAACGGCAGCAGCGCCAGACCGGCCTGCGTGGGCGTGTAGCCCTGCACCTGTTGCAGGTTGAACGGAAAGAAAAAGAGCGCGCCGCCAAGTCCCGCGTAGAGTAGCAGCGTCAGCAGATTCGCGCCGCTGAACGTTCGCGACGAGAACAGGTTGAGCGGCATCATCGGCGCGGCGCTGCGCCACTCGACAAAGACAAACGCCGCCAGCGCGATCACGCCGACTCCGACGCCGCCCAGCACCAGCGGATCGCTCAGCCCGCGATTGCCGGCCTCGATCAGGCCAAAGACCAGCGCTCCCAGCCCGATCGTGACCAGCACCGCGCCGAGGTAGTCCAGCCGCGCGGCCATGCTTTGATCGCGGCTTTCGGGTACGCGCAGCACGATGATCGCCAGCACGACGATCGCCAGCGGCACGTTGATAAAGAAGACCCAGCGCCAGGAAGCCTGATCGACCAGCCAGCCGCCGAGCACCGGACCCAGCGCCGAGGTGATCGCGGTAAAACCGCTCCACGTTCCGATCGCGCGACCACGGGCCTCGTCTTTGAAGGTCGCGCTGATGATCGCCAGGCTGCTCGGCACCAGCAGCGCCCCGCCGATGCCCTGCACCGCCCGCGCCAGGATCAGCTGTCCGACGCCGGGAGCCAGCCCGCACCAGACCGAGGCCAGCGTAAAGATCACGATGCCCAGCGCGAAGATCCGCCGCCGCCCGTAGCGATCGCCGAGCGAGCCGCCGACCAGGATCAGCGCGGCCAGAAACAGCGTGTAGCCTTCGATAACCCACTGCACGTCGGCGGCGGTGGCATTGAGTTCGCGCTGAAGCACCGGCAGCGCCACGTTGACCACTGTGCCGTCGATGAACGCGATGCTGGAGCCCAGAATGGTCGCCGCCAGCACCCAGCGGCCCGTCGTCTCTGCCGTTGTATCCGTCGCCGCCTCGATTGCCTCAGCCATGATCGTGACCTCGCGCTAACCGCTTTACTTGTTATTGTAAGGCCAATCCCGGCGCTAGCCTTTGCCGTCGCGCAGCATTTGCGCGTACTCGTGCGGCATCTCGCTGGCTTCGATCGCCTGTGCCGCGCGCTCGATGTCGTAGGCCACGCGCCGGAACTCGACGCTCAGCGCGGCTCCATCTGCATCCAACACGACATAACATGCGCGCGGATCGCCATCCTTGGGCTTGCCGACGCTGCCCGCGTTGATCACCTGCCGTCCACTCGGCAGCACGCGATGATACGGAATATGCGTATGGCCGCAGATCAGCACGTTGGCCGCGACCAGATCCAGCAATCGCTCAAGGCTGCTGTCGGGCCGCTCGGCGAAGAGGTACTCGTTGATCCGGCGCGGGCTGCCGTGCACCAGCATAATGCGCAGATCGCCCAGCAGCAGCGGGAGCTGGAACGGCAGCGCCCGCAGAAAGGCTTTGTTTTCCGGCGTGGTGTGGCGGTTGCTCCACGCGATCGAGCGCTTGCCCAGCGCCTCCGCCACCGGATTGGTGTAGGCGCAGCCGCAGTCGTCGCTATCATTGCCGACGCCCTGATCGTAGTTGCCGATCAGCGTGGGAATCTCACGGTCGCGGATCGCGGCGACGACCTCGTTAGGAAACGTGGCGTAGCCGACGAGATCGCCCAGGCAGTAGCGCTCATGCAGCTGCTGCGCGTCCATGTCGGCAAGAACGGCCTCAAGGGCCGGAAGATTGGCGTGAATATCGCCAAAGATGGCAACCCGGCTCATAGATCACATCCTCATTCTATGCTGTTAGCTGATACAGTTGATCACGGCGAGCCAAGTTGTCAAGCATGCGCGATGCCTGTATGGTTGCTCGGAAATTGAGAATCTAGAGCCAATGTTGAATCTATCCAGCTGATTCGGGAGATTCCTGGGCAGGTGATGGACATCAAACTGTAAAGCGTTTGGGTAGCAGACAGCCGGTGTACGGGGGCGTTCCTGAGACGAAGTAGTTACCGCGCGGGAATGGCTCCTGGTAGGATAACGTGCAGCGTGTGATTAGGCTGAGGCGCAACGACGGTCTGTGGTTTCCTCGTCATGCCTCAGTGAATAGGGCGCGCGCTGCTGTCGCGTGTTCAGCAATCGCTTGACGCTGTGCGGGCGTGAAGTGCAAAACCATATCGTATCGATGCAAGTTCGCTGCAAAAGCATGTTCGGTGATCTCTTCGGTTATAAATCCGGCCGTTTCATAGAATGGAGCAGCGTGCTGGCTGGTCTGGATTTTCACAACCGCAATCATCGGATTTTGGCACAAGAGCTGCAAGCGCGTAAACATCAGGGCGCGCCCAATGCCCTGACGATGCTGGTCACGCGCCACCATGTCCCACGAGAGAATACCGATGTCGGTCCTGGGAATACAAAAGATACCGCCGCAGGCAACAATGCGAGCAGCATCCGTTTCTATGACAAAATACTGTTCCGGCTGATCGAGAAATCCGACATAATCCGAACGTTCGTGAGGCGCGAAGTAATCTGGTGTGTTGCTGTCAAAAATCGCGAGGCACGCAGCTTTATCCTCGCTTGTGTACTCACGGAGCTTCATGTTCCTGCTTCCTCGTTTAGCTTCTGATCAGCGGCGAGTGATCGTGCCGTGGAAATGCACGGGCAGCGGAACAGCGTCGAGCACAATCCGCACGGATTCTGGCTCCGCCAGCTGAATACGGTAGCGAGTGCTCATCAGATGGCTCAACAGCATAAGCAGCGTTGTGCCCACGCTAGCTCCAATGCACGCCGTAGGAGACCAGCCGAATGGGACGTAGCGCGAGCCGCCGTGGGAATTCTGCCCCGCATCCTGTAGCCAGCGGTCGGGATCGAAGGTGTCAGGATCGGTCCAGTGGTGGGGATCGTGGTGAGTCAGGTACGGGCTAACCAGATAGTGGTGTGTGCCATTGAGGCAAGCCTGTTCGAGATTGATCTCAGTGCGGACAGGGCGGGTCATGAACAAGGGCGGGCTCCACATGCGTAACGATTCTTTGACGAAGCGGGCAGCGGTGGGCGCCACGCGCATAGGAGCCGTGTACATCTCGTTTAACGGGATCGAATCGAGTTCATTGGACAGCCGATCTGCCCAATCGGTTTGCCGCGTGAGTTCATAGAGCAAGCAGGCGGTGCTGGCTGCCGGCGGCCCAGCGATAGCGGTCAAGATCGTGGTGACCGCATCCACAGCGCGGTCGATGCCGAGGTCCGGCAGCATGTCCACGATCGGATCGGTGAGGTCAAGCTGTCGTGGCCTGCGCCCGCGAGCACGGCCCCGGATTTCCCGGCGAACGGCGCTACCGGCACTTGCCTGGATATAGTACGAGCGCAGCGTCTTCCAGACGGTTTTTGGCCCGGCTTCCGCCTCCCTGATCATCAGGCGATCGACCTTAAATGTTTGGTCCCGCAGCACGCGCGCGCGATCCGCAGGAGGAAGGTCGGCCAGCACCAGCGGAAAGAAAGCACGCGTGCAGATCTCCCGTGCCAGCCAGACGAGATCAACAGGACGATCGAGGTGTTCATCGATCAGGGCGCTCACGCGCGCGGCAATCCGGCCAACGCCTTCGCTATCAGATAGTCGTCGTAGCTGCTCGATCCAGGCGGTGCGAACGCTCTTCCATGAGATCGGCTTGCCTGTTCGACCGCGCACAAGGTCGGCGAGCTTATCGGGCAGCGTGAGGTCGCTGAAGTTGATCGCGTTGATGTGCAGGGCCATATCTGGATCAAAAACGGCAAGTTGCTTATCGTTGATCCAAAAAATCCTGCCTTCTGCGGCACACCTCGATCGCAGTTCACGAACAAATCCTACTTCCTCTGGTGCCGTGTTCATGTGCCCTCCTGTATGGGGACGGGGAGCGAAGCGTGTTCGCTCCCCGCGCGACCGATTTAGATGTGGTGGTACACGTACCACAGGTACCAGCGATCATTGGATCGAATGGCCAGCGCGCGCATCACAGCGTGTGCGATTTTTTTCACAGTGCTCACCTCCTTCCTTCTGCTAAATATCGACTCCCGCGCGGGGCCAGGGCCAGCGTGAATTGTGGTGGTGCAAGGGCGGCGCTGAGGCACGGGCGGGTAGTATTCGCTGTGAGGTCCAGGTGGTAGTTTTCGACGATGATCCGCAGGATATCTTCAACCAGCTGGATCGAGAGAGCGGCCGCGACGCACGTGTGCGGACCTGATCCAAACGGAATGAACGCGGTTTGGGCGGGATCGTCGGCCCAGCGCTCCGGCCGGAAGCTGTGCGGATCATCCCAGTGCTGCGGGTTGCGGTGGACGGCATAGGGACAAACGATGACCTGATCCTGAGGAGTGACCGCTATTCCAGCCATCGCATGTGGCTGCACCGGCCGACGCCCCAAAAACCACGCTACGGGCCAGAGCCGGAGCGCCTCCCGGACGATCCAGCCCGGCTCTGAAGAAGTGTTTGGATGAGTGCCCAGGAGGAAGATCGACCAACCCAGCACGAAGCCGACCGAGCCTGCGGCAGCAAACACGAACGACAGAAAGACTTCGGCCAGCTCAGCAGCAGGCGCATCCTTTCCTGCCGCCCTGACGATGACATCAAGGACATCGGCCGGCTGATCGGTGCTGCGCGCTCGTCGCTGGTTGACTGCGCGTCCTAGCTCGCGCATCACGCGGAACCGAAATACTGCGCGGCTCAAGCGCGAGCGTCGTTGGCGCGCTCCAGCCAGAACGGCGCGCTCCACAATCGCATCGATGGTCTCGCGCAGCCGTGTCGGGCTATCTGGTGTGAGTAATGCTGGTGCGAGATAGTGATAAACCAGCCAATTTCCGGCATCCGGCCATGCGCTGGTGCCACCAAGCGCTTGCTGTACCCGTGATGGCAGCTCGTCCGCATGGGTCCGCATGTATTCCCGCAGCAGCCTTCGTGATTCTCGTCCGATCTCAACTTGTACTGACCGTGGGCCGAAAACTCCTCGTTTGGTATAGAAGAAATCTGAGTGTTCCTGGTACAGGCCGTCGGCGTTCGTGAGTACCGCCCGAGCTGCGGTAGCCTCTGCAAGGCACAGCTGCCGCCCCGGTAACCAGGTAGCAGACTCGCCTTGCCTGAATGCCTGATCGAGAAACTGTAGAGGATCGTCACGGAACTGAACGGCTGACTCTCGCCCTGTCATGTACCCGATCTCCTCGCTTAGGATCATCAGGAGCGCCATTCCAACGAGCGGACCTCAGTTACATTGATACGCGCTTCCGACCACTGATGGGTCGCCGGGGGCTGTTGTAGAAAACACGAATATACGCGCTTAAGATACTATATTAGTTCGTAAAGCATACACAAATACATCTCCGCGTTATAGGAATCGCGGAAACGAGATCATCCAAAGATGCCAGGAGTAAAAAAATAGTTTTATGGGAGTGAGCGTCGCGAGTATACAATATCGTCTTCAAAAAGTCAATACCTGAATGCAGCGCCAGGTGATACCTGATTATCGAGTTTAAAAGGATGAGAAACCACCAATCGGCTTGAAGGTTTTAAAACCCGGTCTATCTGGAACTATTTCATGACATAAGGTTTTCTTGGTCGGCCGGCTCAGGTACGAACGGGCGAGATTGGCTGTGGTCAGGGAGTCATACCAGCGATCCTCGTGCTTCACGTCCAATCAATGCTGACAGCATGTGCCTGCGAGGATCATCCGTACAGATCTGGTTTATTCAACGGAGTCGGCTGTGAGTTCGTCTGTTCTCTGGCAGGCACAATGTAGCATCTCAAGTATTAACATTTTCCACACAGGAGCCATATTCGACGTACACTGCTAGGGAGAACAGCTAAACGAAGAACAGATTACTCACAGCATTGCTCTGCGATCGAGCCCCTTTGTTCTTTGTTCCTTTGTTCTTTGTTCTAAATCCTGAGGATCTTATACATGGTTGATAAGCTCTTACGCGGACCCAAGGAGCAGCTGCTGAGTCCGATTGCGTTTGGCCTGCCGCGCTCGATCCAGCCCGTGACGATCACGTTGGTCGCGTTTGGCGCTGGCCTGTGCGCGGCCCTGGCGATCTGGCAGCAGTCCTACTGGTCGGGGCTGGCGCTGTGGCTTGGCAACCGCGTGCTTGATGGTCTCGACGGCACGTTTGCGCGGGTGCGCGGCAAGCAATCGGATTGGGGCGGCTACCTCGACATGCTGCTCGACACCGTGATCTACGCCGCAATCCCGATCGCATTAGTCCTGGCGCAGCCCTCGTCGGCCGCCTGGCTGAGTCTGGCAGTGCTGCTGGCCAGTTTCTACGTTAACGGCGCCTCGTGGATGTTTCTTGCGGCGCTGCTGGAAAAGCGCAGCCAGGGCGCACACGCACGCGGCGAGCTGACGACGATCACGATGCCCGGCGGGATCATTGAGGGCAGCGAGACGGTGCTGTTTTATACGCTGTTTCTGCTGGCTCCCGGCGCGCTCGTGCCGCTCTTCTGGACGATGGCGCTGCTGGTTTTTGCCACGGCCGGCCAGCGGCTGCTCTGGGCCCGGCGCGGGCTGGCGTAGGAGTGTGCAAGATGTCGGATTCGTCCGTGCGCTCCTGGATTTTCCGCGCGCAGACAGAATGGTTGCGCCGCCACTGGCATAAGCTGATCGTGCTGACATTCTGGCTACTCGTGCTGGGCGGCTACCAGTGGTACGCCTGGCGCAACGATCTGACTCCCTTCGCGGTCGCTCAGCAGCTGATCCGTCTGCTGTCCAGCAGCGCCTACGGCCCGCTGCTCTTCATCGCGGCCTACATGCTGCGGCCGCTGCTGCTGTTTTCGGCGGCGGTGCTTTCGATCGCGGCGGGCTTTGTCTGGGGGCCGGTGTGGGGCGTGGTTTATACGCTGATCGGCAGCAACAGCTCCGCGACGGTCGCCTACGTGGTCGGGCGCTTCTTCGGGCGCGGGCTGCTCACGGGCGATCAGGCGGCGGGCCTTGCTCAGCGCTACGCCGAGCGGCTGCGCAGCAACAGTTTTGTCGCGGTGATGACGCTGCATATGCTGTTTCTGCCCTACGATCTGGTCAACTATCTGGCCGGCTTTCTGCGCATCGACTACAAAGCGTTTATCGCGGCGACGATCCTGGGCTCGATTCCCGGAACCCTGGCCTTTGTGCTGGCGGGCGCGTCGATCCAGGGCGATTTCCGCGACGGACTGCCGGGCTTCGATCCGCGTGTCTTCGCGGCATCGCTGGCGATCTTTGGCAGCAGCCTGTTGATCGCGTGCTACCTCAAGCGCCGCGAGCGACTAAGTGATAAAGGATGATCTGGATGACGACACAAACCACAACCTACTCGACGATCGTGATCGGCGCGGGCTCGGGCGGGCTGACGGTCGCAATCGGCCTGGCGGCGTTCGGCAAGCCCGTGGCGCTGATCGAGGGCGGCGCGGTCGGCGGCGACTGTACCAACGTCGGCTGCATTCCTTCCAAGACGCTGATCCACGAGGCCACACAGCGCACCGCCGATCCGGCGACGATCCTGGCGACGGTTCAGCGCAAACGCGACCATCTGCGCGACGAAGAAACCGCGCATGTGCAGCAGATCGAGAACCTGAGCTATATTCATGGCTGGGCGCGCTTCGTGAGCGCCAGAGAGCTGGAGGTCACGCACGCCGACGGATCGAGCCGGCGAGTGACAGCGACCAATATCGTGATCACGACCGGCTCACGTCCCCGCGAGATCCAGATTCCCGGCCTGCCGTCCGAGCGCGTGTTGACCAACGAGAGCATCTTCGAGCTGAAGGACGCGCCCCGGCACCTGGCGATCATCGGCGCGGGCGTAATCGCGATGGAGCTGGCCTTCGCGTTTCGCAAGCTGGGCAGCCGTGTGACGATTCTGGCTCAGGAGCGGCGTGTGATGAAAGGAGAATCGGAGGCGGCTTCCGAGGTGCTGGCGGCCTCACTGCGCGACAACGCGATCGATGTGCGCTACGGCGTGACCGTGACGGCCTACGACGCCGAACGCGAAACGCTGCGGCTCAAGGATGGCTCGGCAGTCGCAGGCGTGGATCGCGTGCTGCTGGCGATCGGACGGGCGCGCAACATCGAGCGACTGGGCCTTGAGCAGATCGGCTTAAAGTTCGATCGCGACACCGGCATCCAGGTCGATCGCAATGGCCGGACGAACATTCCCGGCATCTACGCGATCGGCGATGTCACGCCGACCTCGCGCTGGACGCACTCGGCGGGCGCACAGGGACGGCGCGTCGTGCAGCAGATCGCGTTTCCGTGGCTGCCCGCCTGGAGCGCAGAGCCGCTCTATCCCAGCGCCACCTTCAGCGATCCCGAGGTGGCTAGCGTCGGCCAGACGCCGGAGCAGATCGCGCGGCGCTACCATCCCGGCCTGATCAAAACGCTGCGCGTCGAGCTGTCCAGCACCGACAAAGGCTATACCGAAGGCTTGAAGTACGGCTTCATCCAGGTGTATGCACTGCGGCTGACCGGGCGTATCCTCGGCGCGACGATCGTTGGGCCGCGCGCCAGCGAGATGATCTCGTTCTTCACGCTGGCGATCAGTGAGGGCGTCACGCTCTACCGGCTCTACCGGCTGGTCTATCCCTATCCGACGCACTCGACCGGCATCCAGGCGATCGCCGATACGTTTATGCGCGAAACGCTGCCGCACATCCCGGCCGAGCTGGGCGCGGTTCTGCGCTACGGCCTCGCGACGATCTGGGGCCGTGTGCGCGGCGGCTCGTTTGCGGCTGCGCCTCCGCCGGATCGCAAGCTGGCGGCGTTCGGCGGCTGGGGCAGTTCTTGATGAATTTCCGAACTTCGTAGGGGCGTATTGCATACGCCCAAAATCCCCGAATCGTCCGTAGGGGCGTGATGTATCACGCCAAAACCTTCTATCGGTAGCTGATCAGCCGCTCGATCCACCAGACGCCGCCCGAGACCAGCAGCGCGCCTGTGACGATCGCGGCGCTTAACCTCAGGATCGTCGTGCGGCACCACAGCTCGGCCAGCGCGATTCCGCCGCCCAGCGCGATCGCGGGAAAGATGAACGATTCCCAGCGCAGCGCCTGCTGCGAAAAGAGCAGCGTCGCCCACGAGAGCAGCATCGCCAGCCACCAGGCCAGCAGCAGACCGCCGAGCGCGCGATTGTGTCGCCAGGCCAACGCCAAGCCTGCAAGACCCAGCGCCGCCAGGAGCGGGCCGATCGCGCCGTCGAGGAGCAGCAGCTCGCCGGCCTCACGCGCGATGCGCTGGATCGGCGTGGTGGAGGTGGGCGGCGCTGGCGGTCGATCGAGGATTGCGCTCAGCAGCAGCGGCGTGCTGTAGTAGATCAGCGTCACGCCGAGCAGCGCCCCGCCGCCGATCAGGATCACGCGCCAGACGCGAGTGTCACGCTGGAGCAACCAGATCAGCGCCAGGGCGGCGCCAAACGCCAGCAGCGAGAGCAGCACGCCGAAGTGGCCCAGCATCACGATCGCGGTGGTCACGCCGAGCAGCAGATCCGGCGCCGCTCGTTGTCGCCAGCGCAGCAGCACCAGCGTCCAGGGCAGCACCAGCGCCTGGCCCCAGATGTTCGCCATCTCGCCCACCGAGAGCGAGGTCAGCAGTGGCGCGGCAAAGAGATAGATCCCGCCAGCCAGCCAGGCCGCGACCGGCGGCTGTCCGACTGAGCGCAGGATCAGCCACAGCCACAGGATCGCCAGGCTGTCGGCGAGCGCGTTGGCGACGGTGATCAGCTCGTTGGTATTGCCGGTGAAAAGCTGAAGCGGCAGCAGCGCGATATACTGGCCGGGAGGGTAGGGCGCAGGACCGCCGCCGGCCTCGCCCGGCAGATCCTCGGTGAAGAAAACATCGCCGCGTGTGAGCTGAATCAGATTATTGGTGTTCAGGCCGATGTCGCTCGAAAACGTCTGCGGATGGAGCAGACCCAGCACGCGGATCAGCCACGCCAGCACGATCAGCGCCGTAACCGTGCGCGTCTCAAGCGTCGACGGCACCAGCCCGATCAGCCGCGCCAGGCCACGCGCCAGCGGCTCAAGCAGGATCGACAGCCCGTAGCCGGCCAGCACAACAAGCGCAATCCGTGGCGTGACGAGCGTGAGTCCCAGCCGTTGCCAGACCAGCAGCGCCGCCAGCACGACGACCAGAATTGCCAGCGTGAGCGCCGCCCAGCGCGCAGACAGCGACCAGCGCCGCAGCAGGCCGTAGCCAAGCCCGACGATCGCGCCCAGCAGCCCGAGCTGCGACCAATCCGGCACGGCGGCTGTGAGCGTGCTTACACTCAGCGCGTCGGCGGCAAATGCCAGCTTGCGCGGATCGCCGGGCGGCTGGATCGCGGGCGTGTGGAAGCGCAGATCCAGGTCGCCGGAGCCGGTCGCGGGCAGCAGCAGATGATAGGTTGCGCGCGGCCGGCTTAGCGCCAGCGTCAGCAGCGGCGTGTCGCCCAGGGAGACCGTGCTGGTCATCGGCTCGGCGGCGGGCGGCAGCGCAACCACGCTGAGATCGGCGCGCAGCGGAGCCTGACCGACGCCCGGAAAATGCACGCGCGCGACCTCGAAGGCCCAGCGGTAGGCCACCGTCGCCGACTGGCACTCGGAGCGCGGCACATCGTACTCGGAGTCGGGCCGGTTAAAGCCCTCGATGTAGGGCCGGTCGAACACATCGTCGGCGACGCAGTTCGAGGCGACCGGCGGCGATCCGCCGATGTCCAGGCGATAGGCGAACGGCGCGCGGTAGGCCAGGCCACCCAGCACAAGCATCGCCGCGATCAGCAGCCACAGCCACGGCTCGCGCAGCCAGACGCCCAGCGTCCGCAGCTCGGCACGGGCGAGATTCAAGATCGCGCTCAATCAGGGCCTGCCGTTTTCACGCGGAAGAGCCAGGAGCGCCCAAGATTCGGGCAAACGATCGATTCGGTGATTGAACATCCAGTGCATAGGAAGCTGTATCGATTCTGATGAAACAGGTTGATGCGACGGCTTAGTATACAGTACCTTGCGCCGCACGCAACCAGGCGCCACGATTCCTCACGCAGCCGGCACGCCCGACACATAAGACGATCTTCAACCTTCACTGCACGCCGGCCAGCGTGCGCTCCAGCCAGCCAAACGGCTGGATCAGCGGCCCGGTGATGAGCCCGCGCGCCAGATACTCTTGCATCGCCTGGTCCAGCGCGATGCGGTGGAAAAAGCCCAGCGCCAGCGCCAGCACGATCAAGCCCTGGAGCAGCGCCGGCACGATGCCCAGGATTTTGTTGATCAGCGTCGCGTGGAAGCTGCGCGGGATCGCCCAGTTGATCAGCCAGGTCAGCGTCGCGACCACGAGCAGCACGCCGCCGAAGATTGCCAGCGTGCGCAGAATCACGTTCTGGATCGTGCCCTCGATCGTCGCGCCGGCCGTGAGCAGCGCCGCCAGCAGACCGATCGCGAGCAGCGCCGCCGTGCGGGTGATTCCTCGGATCAGCCCCTGGTGGTAGCCGCCCGCGCCGATCAGCGCCAGCAGCGCCAGCACCGCCGCATCCAACAGCGTCATGTGTGCGATCCTTTGTCGGTGGAGGACAGCAGCGTCGCGATCTGTACGCTATAATGCCGTCCATGTCTTCAAAACGATTCCAAAAAGCGATGTTCAAAGCGCTTAAGCATACACCACGGCTCGAAAGCTGGCCCTGCCCGCATTTCCCCGAGTGTGGCGGCTGCGCGATGCAGGATATTGCGTACACCGATCAGCTGGCGGCCAAACACGCCGCGCTGCTCGAAATCTGGGGCGAGGCGCTGCCCGCCGCGCTGCGCGACGACTACACGATTGTCGCGGCTCCCGATCCGTTTGGCTACCGGCTGCGCATGGACTACGTATGCTCCGACGACCGCTTCGGCCTGCGCGTGCGCAAGCGCTTCTACGCGATCGTCGATCTGGGCGAGTGCCACCTGATCCCGCCCTCGCTCTTCGCGATCATTCGCGGAGTGTACACCGCCGCGCGCGAGTGTGGCCTGCCTGACTACAATGTGTACCACAACACGGGCTTTTTGCGCTACCTGGTGGTGCGGCGCAACGTCCGCGACGAGTGGCTGCTCTCGTTTGTGACCTCGGAGCGTGCCTACGAGGATCAGATGGATCGCGCGGCTCAGGCGGCGCTCGACGCGGGCGCGACCAGTGTCTGGTGGCTGCTCAATCCGCGCCACGCCGATCTTTCGTTTGGCGATCCGGTGAAGCACTGGGGCGCGGAGTTCTTGCCGCAGTATGTTCTGGATCGCACGCTGCTGATGGGGCCGAACACCTTTTTCCAGAACAATGTCGGCGGCTTCGAGCAGATTCTGCGCTATATCACGCCGTTCGTGGCCGGCGCCGAGCGCATGATCGATCTTTACGCCGGAGTCGGCACGATCGGCATTGCGCTGGCGGATCAGGTCGGCAAGGTTTTTGCCGCCGAGCTAAGCGACGAGAGCGTCGCGCTGGCGCAGCGCAATATTCATCTGAATGGGCTTGAGGATCGGGTGGAGGTGGTGCAGGCCGATGTTGCCGAGATCCTGCGCGATACGCGCATCTCTCAGGGCGGAGCCGGCGATGTGCTGGTCGTCGATCCGCCACGCGCCGGTCTCGGCCCGGATGTCTGCGCACAGCTCAGCGAGCACGGCCCGCAGCGCATCGTCTATGTTTCGTGCAACGCGATTACCCAGGCCATGGACTACGAGATCCTGCGCCAGAGCTACGATCTGGTCGCGGCGCGCGGCTTCGATCTTTTCCCCCAGACCTATCACTGCGAGCAGGTCGTGGTGCTGGATCGGCGGGGATGATCAGGCCCTCATCCCCTAACCCCTTCTCCCGTTGCGACAGGAGAAGGGGAATAGTCGTGGAAATTTCTTACCCCTCTCCTACCGCACAGGAGCGGGAATGGGACCCGCGACGGTGGGGAAGGGGTGCTGAACGAAGTGAAGCGGGGTGAGGGCCCGGTCTTTCTCCTTCCTCCTACCTCACGTTCCGCCGGAAGCTGCGCACGGCCAGCGTCAGCGTGATCGCCGCGATCACCGACAGAATCAGCAGCGCCCGGATCATCTCGCTCTGGGGATCGAGACCCGTGATCGACTGCGAGCCGTTGAGCAGAATGCGCATGCCGTCGATCGCGTAGGTGACCGGGTTGAAGCGCGCGATCGTTTGTAGCCAGGACGGCAGAAGCTGAAGTGGCAGCTGCGCC
>DASWTQ010000493.1:0-24620 GCA_036402055.1 Herpetosiphonaceae bacterium | reverse complement strand
GTCGGGAACCTGGCCTATGTGCTGGGCGGCCTGGTCGTTGGCCAGCAAGCCGTGTACGTTCTCGACATCAGCGCGCCGAGCCAGCCAGTTCTGCGCGGCAAATACGATCTGTCGCTGCTGCCAACCGATTTCGCGATGGCCGGCACACTGGCGTATATGGTGTTTGGCACCGACGGCTTGCGGATCGTCGACCTGAGCAATCCGGCCAGTCCTGTGCTGCGCGGCAGCTACCCGTTTCCTAACAATGCACGCACCGTCGCCGTCGCCGGCAATCGCGCCTATGTCGGGGATAGCCCCGGCACGACCGGGCAGGGCCACCTCACAATCCTGGACGTGAGCAATCCGGCCAGTCCAGCCTTGCTCGGAACATATAACACCGCCACATTCATTCCCACCGATCTCCAGGTTGCGGGAAATCTAGCCTATCTGGTCAACTCTGCCGGCACCGAGCTACGGATCGTCGACGTGAGCAATCCGGCCAGCCCGACGCTGCGCGGCACCTATGATCCTCCGGTCGAGCTTGAGCGCGTGCGAGTCGTCAGCGGCCGCGCCTATCTCACGGTTCAGTACGGCATGCAAATCGTCGACGTAAGCGATCCGGCCAGCCCAGCGCTGCGCGGCAGCTACAATCCGCCGTGGTATATCGACCAGGTTGATAGCGCGGGATCGCTGGTGTATGTCGTCAGCCTATGGGGCGGCATGCACATCGTCGATGCCAGCGATCTTGCCCGGCCACAGCTGCGCGGATTCTATCCAGGAACAATCTATGATCTCCAGGTTGTCGACGATCTGGCGTATCTCGCCACCAGCAGCGCCTTCCAGATCATCGACGTCAGCGACCCGGACGCTCCGACACTGCTGAGCAGCCGCTCTATAAATTTGGGCGCGGTCAATGTTGTGGTGCGCGGCAACCTGGCCTACGTCCACACCAGTACCGGCCTGACAATCTTCAATGTTTCAGATCCGAGCAATCCAGCCACGCTCGGCAGCTACGGCACCCAGTTCATGGGGATCAATGCTACGGGGCTCGATGTCGCCGGCGACTTCGCCTATCTCACATCCCGCAGGTGCATTCAGGTGTGCGGCGGCGGCCTGGAGATCGTGGATGTGAGCAATCCAAGCAGTCCGACACTGCGCGGCATTTATGAGCAATACGCGGACGGCGTCGACGTGGTCGGCGATCGGGCGTATATCCTCCATGACCAGATCGATATCGTGGATGTAAGCAATCCCGCGCAGCCCAGACTCAGCGGCACCTATCACTCACCCAACTTCGCGAAAGCACTACACTTCCAGGATGGCCGCGCGTATATCGCCGACGGCTGGGGCGGCGGCCTGCATATCGCCGCTCTGATTACTGCCGATCACCTGCGGCCGCGCGTCTCCTACAAAACACTCGGCGATACGCAGGATGTGGATGTTGAAGGCGACGTCGTCTATCTTGCGGAGGGCGAGGGCGGGCTTAAGATCTTCCGCGTCTACCCTGAGCAATTCCCGTCGGACATTTTTGTGCCGATGGTCGGCAAAACCTCGTAGGTGCGTACCGAGCGAACGGCGAAACCTACCCAAACGACTGATCTAGCCAAAAATTAATACTGGTACACTCTTAAGCAGGGCATACGGATGGAGAGATCGTGATCTCTTCATCCGTCTGTTTGTGGGCTGCGAATCAGCGAGTCGCAGGTTGAAGAAAGGAAGGATGTCATGCGGATCGGGTTGCAAGTTCCATCGTTCTCATGGCCGGGCCAGCCAGCCACGATCGGGCCGAAGCTCGCCGAGATCGGGCGCACGGCAGATGACGCGGGCTTTGCCAGTCTCTGGGTCATGGATCACTTCTTTCAGATTCAGATGGTCGGCCCGCACGACGAGCCGATGCTGGAAGGATACTCAGCGCTGAGCTTCCTGGCTGGTCTAACCAAACGTGTACAGCTCGGCACGCTGGTGACCGGCGTAATCTACCGCTATCCCGGCCTCCTGATCAAGACCGCCACGACGCTCGACGTGCTCTCCGGCGGTCGCGCCTATCTGGGCATCGGCGCGGCCTGGAATGAGCAGGAGTCGCGCGGATTGGGCGTGCCGTTTCCCCCGCTCAAAGAGCGCTTCGAGATGCTTGAGGAGGCGCTGAAGCTGGCGCATCAGATGTGGCGCGACGATACGACGCCGTTCGAGGGCAAGCACTACCAGCTAGCCGAGCCGCTCAACCGTCCGCAGGCGCTCAGCCAGCCGCACCCACCGATCATGATCGGCGGCGGCGGTGAGCAGAAGACGCTGCGCCTGGTTGCGCAGTACGCCGACGCGTGCAACCTCTTCGCGCGCCTCGGAGCCGACGAGCTGCGCCGCAAGCTGGAGATTCTGCGCGGCCACTGCGAGTCGGTTGGCCGCAACTACGACGAGATCGAGCGCACGGCGATCAGCTCGGCGCACCTGGCCGATGGCGCCATGTCGGTCAACGACGTGATCGCGCATTGCCGTGAGCTGGCGGATGTTGGTATTCAGCATGTGATTTTCAACATGCCCAACACGCACGAGATCACGCCGATCGAAACGTTTGGCCGCGAGATTATTCCAGCGGTGGCGGATTTCTAGCCGTCAAACAACAGCTCAAGCCGACGAACGGGAGCGTGAGTCTCAGCGACTCACGCTCCCGTTGGTTGCGCCGGATCGAACCTGCCGCGTCTACTTGAAGCTGGCGGTATCCGGGTCGGCTCCGATGCGCTGCCCGCGATCCATGCCGTCGATCGCCTGCATATCGCTGTCGGACAGCTCGAAATCGAAGATGGCGATATTTTCCTGGATGCGCTCGGCCCGAATCGACTTGGGAATGACAATAAAGCCGCTCTGGACGTGCCAGCGCAAGATCACCTGCGCCGGAGATTTGCCGTATTTCTCGGCCAGCCCGGCGATGACCGGATGTTCCAGCGCCTCGCCGGCTTGCATCAACGGGCTGTAGGACTCGACAATAATCCCGTGCTCGGCGCAGAAATCGCGGGTCTCGCGCTGCTGTAAGAACGGATGCAGCTCGATCTGGTTGACCGCCGGCACGACCTCAGCGCCCTGCAAGAGCTTCTCTAGATGGTGTGGCTTGAAGTTGGAGACGCCGATCGCGCGCGTGCGCTGGCTGGCATAGATCTGCTCAAGCGCCCGCCAGGCCTCGGTGAATTTGCCCTCCATCGGCAGCGGCCAGTGGATCAGATACAGATCGATGTAGCCACAGTCGAGCTTGTCGAGGCTCTCGTCGAAAGCACGCAGCGCGTCGTCGTAGGCGTGATTGGCATTCCACAGCTTCGTCGTGATAAAAATCTCCTCGCGCGGAATGCCGCTGGCCTTGATCGCTCTGCCGACGCCGACCTCGTTGCCGTAGATCGCCGCCGTGTCGATCATGCGATAGCCGGCCTCAAGCGCGGCGCTCACCGCGTGCTCAACTTCGGCGCCTTCTTTGGTTTGAAAAACACCCAGACCCACCTGAGGTATGACTACCCCGTTATTCAGGGTGATCGATGGAATCGTTACCGTGCTCATGTCGCGTGTACTCCTTACCTGCTAGAGAACAAAAGAACAAAGAACAAATGGCGATCAACGTGGCTCAACAGAACCGGCGCTCTGTTCAATGTTCTTCCGAAATTGTCCTCGGTGACGCATGCAAGTTTGACGCCAGCATAAGCAGTGACTGTATCAAGCGGCAATCAGACGGCGAGCGGCACGACGCTGCCCCCGATCACCTGCCAGCGGCTGTCGATCTGCTTCCAAACCCTGAGATAGCGAAAGCTGCCGTCGAGCGTCTCGTGCAGATAGCTGCCTTGCAGCTCGACAGTGACGGCCACCACAGCGGTATCGCCGATCAGACTGATAGCCAGATCGTACGCTTCAGCCGTGTGCAGATGAATATCGCCCGAGCGATAGTTGGCCAGATCCATGGCCTTGGTGGCCGTCGTGCCGTCGGGGCCGTTGAACAGCAGATCGTCATGCAGTAGATCGTCCAGCAGCTCTACGTTATTGGTTGTCATCGCTTCCAGGAGGCTGTTTTCCCTGGCGATCACCTGGTCTTGGTAGCTGGTAGTATCCATGTAGATCCTTTCTTTGCTGTAGTCTCCTGTTGATTGAAGAGTTAAAGACTACTGACATTATCCACTGTAACTTGCTCGTTGATCTCGGCCAAAAACGAGGTCAGGCGCTTGATCTTGGCGTCTTCCAGCTCAAAAACATCGCAGAAAAGCGCGTTGAGAACGCCGCCCGCGCGTTTTGCGCTGCGCACCGAGCCCTCGGCAATCACGACATTGTTTTCTTCAGTCAAGCGCGTGATCTGAATCGTCGGGCGTCCCACGAACGCCTCATTTTCGATCTCTTTGTCGAAGGCTTCTTTGCCGACGAGCTGCACAAAGCCGGGGATGAACCATTCGACATCGTCGGCCAGGCACGCCAGGATTTGAGCATGATCGCTTTTGTTGAAGCCATCGATATAGGTTTGCACGGTCAGCTTGTTTTGGCTCATCCAGCGACTCCTTGTGCTGTGAAGTACGGTTTCTGAACTCTAGCACACGAGCTAGCCGGACGTAAACACCCTGCCGCTTAAACAGCAAAGTACAGCGCCCTGGAGCGCTGTACTCTGCCGTCACGTAAACCGCTAGATCTCCGCCGGAACCAGGCTCTCGACAGGATTGCTCTCGGTGTAGCGCGTCCACATATCAGCCGTGATCTGAGCGGGCTGTGAGTGCACGCCCTGCGCCCTGAAGTACTCGCAGACGCGCGTGACGTCGCGGGCTAAGATCTCGCGAGCGTGCGCGTTGGTCGCGGCGAATGTGATCTGCGGGAAGTCGATCAAGGTAATCTGGCCCTCCCAGTACAAAATGTTGTACGCCGACAGGTCGCCGTGGATCAGCCCCTGCGACAGCATCAGCTCGATGTTGCGCAATACCTCCTCGAAAAGCTGCTGCGCCTCGTTTGCCGCGAGCCGCACGCCATTCATGGTCGGAGCCGCCGTCTTCGCATCGCCGTAGTAGCTCATCAGCAGGGCATTATCGTTGACGGCAAAAGGTTTGGGCACCGCCGCGCCGAGCTGATGAAGCCGCTCCAGCGTCGTAAACTCGTGCATCAGCCACGAGGTGTGCGAGACCTGCTTGCCAAACGCCGTCTTCTTACCGATCGCGCGCATCATGCGGTGGTCGGTGGTTTTGACCGGCCGGCCGTCGGGAGTCAGGATCGTGCGCCCATCTCGGTAGAGCTTGTCGTTGCGTAGATTGCGGAACTGGCGCGGCCGATACACCTTCGCCGCCAGCAGCGTCTCGCCGGTGTGCGGCTGCGCCTTGCAGCGGTAGACGCTGGCCTCCTTGCCGCCTTTGACACTGGCCAGCACATCGCTGATCATCTCGTCCGTGTAGAACGAGGCCAGCGAAGCGCGCAGCCACTCGGCCTCGAAGCGCGCGGGAACGTAGGTCATGGTGACGCCGGCAGCCAGGTTGGTGATCTCGGCATCGTCGGTGGGGCGAGGATTCTGCTTACGCTTGCCGGTCTTGCGCTGGCGCGCGTTCCGGCTAAACTGCTCTTCGTAAAACTCAAAATCGTCGAGATAGGTCTCGTCGTAGTCGCTCACGGTTGTATGTCTCCGCAGGATAAAGAAATGTTCGCCAACATGGCACGCCTACGGCAGACACAAACATGCCGTGGGCGCGAACGCTCACGGCTTCTGCGGCAACACGAAGCGATGAGCGCCAACATGGGTCGCCCACGGCTCAACAGCAGAGAGTTTCTTTTGGAGAAAGCTTTAGCTGCGGTTCAGCAGGTGAAAGGGCGACACCAGGTTGTAAGCAGTTGCAGTTGCGGTCATCATGTCGCCTCCTTGATAGTAGAAGTATTGCCGTGCAGCAACCATAGCAGAGCCCGGCGCGCTTGTCAATGCGACGATCGGCGTAGAACTGAACGCGCAGCACGCAGCATGAGCTTTGCGCCGCCGGCACGCGCTGGGATCGTGTGTGCCGGCGGCGCAAAACGTATCGATCGAATCTGAGATTATCCCTTCACCACAAAGCGCGCCTCAAGCCCACGCGCGGAGTCCGGCCCGATCCAGGCGGTGAAGCGGCCCGGCTCGACGATGTACTCAAGCGCCGGCGTGTAGAAGCCCAGGCTCTGCGCCGACACCTCGAAGCGTACCGTGCGCTCTTCGCCGGGCTGGAGCGAGACGCGCTGAAAGCCTTTCAGCTCCTTGACCGCCCGCGTCACGCTGGCCACATCATCGCGGATATACAGCTGCACCACTTCATCGCCCGCGCAGCTGCCGGTGTTGCGCACCACGGCGCTGATCCTCAGCGTGCCGTCTGCGCTCAGCTCCGGCGCGTCGATCTGCACGTCGCTGTAGTCGAACGTAGTGTACGAAAGACCGAAGCCGAACGGATACAGCGGCTCGTTGGGCGAGTCGATGTAGGTCGAGCGGAAGGGATCTTCGAACTGCTTCGTGCCTGGGCCATGCGCGGGCCGGCCCGTGTTTTTGTGGGCGTAGTAGACCGGGATCTGGCCCTCGGCGCGTGGAAAGCTGGCCGTCAGCTTGCCCGAAGGATTAACCGCGCCACAGAGCAGATTCGCGACAGCCGTGCCTGTGCGAATGCCGGCGTGCCAGGCCAGCAGGATCGCCGATGTGTGCTCCGCCAGCCACGGGATCACCAGCGGACGACCAGCCATCAGCACCACGACCACTGGTTTTCCAGTTGCGACTACCGCCTCGACCAGCTTTTGCTGACGGCCGGGCAAACCCAGATACACCCGCGAGTGTGCCTCGCCGCTCATATCCGCGCTCTCGCCGATCACCAGCACCGCCACATCGGCCTCACGGGTGGTGCTCACCGCCGCGTCGATCTCGTCGATCGATTCGCCCTTGACATCGCAGCCGCGCACATGCGTCAGCTCGACCGCAGCGCCGAAGACCGAGCGCAGACCATCCAGCACCGTCTCGACATCGTCGGCGCGACCCTGTCCGGCCCAGCAGCCGAGCGGCGCGTGCTTGTCGTCGGCAAGCGGCCCGATCACCGCCAGCCGCTTGATCGCGGGAGTGAGTGGCAGCACGCCGTCGTTCTTGAGCAGCACCATCGATTTCTGCGCCACCTCCAGCGCGATCGTCCGAAAATCGTCGCGCAAAATAATCTGCTCGACCAGCGCCTCGTCGCTGTAGGGGCGCTCGAAGAGACCAAGCTGGAATTTCAGGCGCAGAATCCGGCGCACCGCCGCGTCGATCACCGACTCCGGCACCTCGCCGCTTTCGACCAATTCGGTCAGATGCTTGTCGAAGGCGTTGGTGATCATGTCCATGTCCACGCCAGCCAGCGCGCTCAGCCGCGCCGCCGCTCGATCATCCTCGGCAATCCCGTGCTCGACCAGCTCGCCGACCGCGTTGTAGTCGGTCAGCACGACGCCCTCCCACTGCCACTCGTCGCGCAGGATCGTGCGCAGCGTCAGCGGATTGGCCGTCGCCGGCACGCCGTTGAGATCGTTGAAGGCGCTCATCACCGAACCGGCGCCCGCGTCGAAGGCGGCCTTGAAGGGCGGCAGATACACCTCGCGCAGCGTCCGCTCCGACATATCGACCGTGTTGTAGTCGCGCCCGGCCTCCGCCGCGCCATAGGCGACGTAGTGCTTGGGACAGGCCACGATCCGCCGGCCACTTTCAAGATCCGCCGCCTGAAAGCCGCGCACACGTGCCCGCGCCAGCTCCATGCCTAGAAACACATCCTCGCCCGCGCCCTCGGCGACCCGGCCCCAGCGTGGATCGCGGCCGACGTCGACCATCGGCGCAAAAATCCAGTCGGTGCCGCACGCCGACGCTTCCTCAGCCGCCACCCGCGCCGCGCGCTCAAGCAGCGCCGGGTCCCAGGTGCAAGACTCCGCCAGCGGGATCGGAAAGATTGTGCGGTAGCCGTGGATAACATCGTTGCCGACGATCAGCGGAATGCCCAGCCGCGACTCCTCGACGGCGATGCGCTGATAATGGTTGATCCTGGCTGGATCGACGATCGACAGCAGCGAGCCGATCGCGCCTGAGCGAATCGCGCCGGCAGGATCGGACAGCACATGGACATCGCTCTGATTCATCTGCCCGATCTTTTCGGCCAGCGTCATGCGCGCCAGCAGCTCATCGACGCGCGCCTCGATCGCCGGGTCGATCTCGCCAAAGCGCAGCGGCTTCGAATCTACCATGTATAAACTCCTCACGCAGAAACAAGAGCGTTCATTCTAAAACGAAATCGTCAGGCGGTCATCCAGGCACGCGGGCTTGTTCGATACAATCAGCGTTGTTGTGCCGCGCTGCTCGACGCGATACTCGGCGCTCGGCGCAATCTCCCGCGTGGTCTCGATCGCGATCACATCCTGACGCTGCGTCAAACGAAAGCTGATCGCGTCCGGCCCGATCTCCGCGATCTCGGCCGTCGAGTAAAGAATGCGCGCATCGCCGCAGCGAACGTTCAGCGGCAGCATGATCCCTGCCTTGCGCTCCAGCGTCAGCGCGCGGCCGTCGAACAGCGGCTGCTCATGCTCGGTCACGTGGAGCGTTTTGGAGAAGCCGTCGAGATTGAGCAGATGCAGGAAGCGCGCGCCGTCCTCCGACGCGGTCGAGGTCATAAAAATCCCGTAGTGCGGCGAGTCGTGACGCAGCGCTGCCGTCGCGCCCAAACGCTCAAGCGCGGACCGAAACAGCGGAATATCGCAGCGATAGGCCGTCGTCAGCAGGATCACGCGACCTGAGCCGAGCGGAATATCGAAGCCGCACGCCTCGCTGGTATCGTAGACCCGCAGCAGCACCTCGCCCCGGCTAGCGGCGAAGCCTTGCGCGTAGTGCGTGCGCACCTCGGGTCGCGGCGCGGCCCAACCTTCGGCCACCAGCGAGACAAAATAGTGCGCCGACGCCTGCCGCGATCCGATTGGCGTCAAGCCCAGCGCATCCGCCAGGATCGTGCAGGGCCGCGCCTCCATGTCGAAGAGCGGCTGCTCGCCGTAGAGCAGCAGACCGCCGCCCGCCGTGAGATAGTCGACCAGCCGCTGCTGGATCGCGCCGTCCATGTAGCGCGCCGAGCCAAGCGCCAGCACCGGAGTCGCAGCCGGATCGAGCTGACGATTCTGAATATCCACCGCGCCAAAGCGATAGCCTGCCAGCAGCATCGCCCGGCCCATGATCTCCCACGCGCCCGGCCCGCGATTGGCCTCCAGATTCCCGCCGATCTCACGCATCGCGGCGCTGGCTGGATAGCGCGACTCGGTCATGTAGTAGTCGGGAATAAAGCCGAACGCGACGGGATCGTGCTCCTCGCGCATCACCGCCAGCTTGTCGGCGACCACCATCATCGTACGTGTGGCGCGGGACAGCGGCGCATAGGTGTAGTTCAGCTCGCCCTCGGGATTGACCGGCGCCGCGAAGCCATGACGCTCGCCGGTAAACGCGATGCGATCGTTGCCGTCGTGCAGCTCCTCGGGCAGCCGGTAGTTGACGCCGCCGGAAAAAAGATAATAGTTCAGCAGCCGGTTGCCCTGCGCGACACACATGCGGATCTTGAAGTCGACAGCCGATGGATCGTAGCGGCCGCCGTAGGTCTCGCCGTAATCGCCGCTGCCGGCCTCGAACTCGACCGACGCGAGCGGCTGGTTGGGCAGGTTGACCGCGTCCATCAGCGCGTTCATGAGGTAGAGATCCTGAAAGCTGTTAGCGTTCAGATCGCCCAGGTAGTGATCCGAGCCGGACAGATAGTCCTCGGCCTGCGTGTAGGACTCATAGAGCTGGCTGATGCCGATCGGATACGGCAGACCGCGACCGGCGTCGGTCCCGTGGATGTTGATCACGAACGGCACGCCTGTAACGCCGAACTCCTCGGCGTAGTCGCGCAGCGTGGCGACGTAGCGCGCAAACCGCCGGCGCATGTAGTAGCCCAGATCGCGCAGCAGCGCCGGCGCATACTCCTCACGCGGCGAGCGGATCGCGGCGTTACGAACATCGGCGGCGTCGAGATCGAAGGGATAGCGCGCTTGCAAGCTCGGCTGATCGTAGCGCTGCCAGAGCCAGGCCGCGAAATCGTCGAGGAGCTGATCGGTCAGATCCGGGCGATTAGTCACCCACGAGAGCATGCCGATCTCGTTGTCGAGCTGCACGGCGATAATGTTGCCGCCCTTGGGCTGGAGCCGTGGCGCGATCACACTCATCACGGCGCGATACCAGCTGCGGGCGGACTCAAGAAAGCCCGGCGCGAGGTAGTCCAGCGTGCGCGTCGGCACGGGCTCGCCGTCCCAGCTGACCGGCACGGCCTCGGGATGCTGCTCGTAGACCCAGAAAGGCACGCCTTCGTTTTTCATCTCGGCCATGATGAACGGGCCGGGCCGCACCAGAAACAGCAGATCGTTGGCGCGGCACAGATCGATAAAACCCGCCAGATCCAGCTCGGGCCGCGTGTGACCGTCGAGATCGACCTGCCCGGCGATCGGCTCGTGACACAGCCACGGCACATACGAGGCGACCGCGTTGCAGCCGGCCGCCTTGAGCTTGTCGATGCGATCCTGCCACTCGTCGCGGCGCAGGCGGAAGTAGTGGATCTCGCCGCACATGATCAACTGCGGCCGGCCATCGATCAGAAGCTGCTTGTTTCTCAATTCGACCATTTTGCTACCTCCGTGCTTAGCACTGCTTAGCGGCGGCACGCTAGATGCTTAAATAATTTTCACCGATTGTATGACGTTGCATCACAGCAAAGCTTATGCTACTGTTAACGCTTACAGTAAACGTTTACAGTAAACGTTATCACACTGAAGACGTATGGGCAAGCAGAACACAACTGTCCACGAAGTAGCACGGCGCACCGGCGTCTCGATCGCGACGGTCTCGCGGGTGGTGCGCGGCGTTGGCCAGGTCTCGCCCGAAACCCGGCAGCGCGTGCAGGAAGCGATCGCCGAGCTAGGGTACCGGCCCAGCCGTTTTGGCCGCGCCCTGGTGGAGCGCCGCCACTCCGCACTGGGGATCGTTTTTCCTGGACTGGCCGGGCCGTACTACTCAGAGGTGATTCAAGGCTTCGAGGCCGAGGCGGTGACTGCCCGCCAGAGCGTGTTGATCTTCGGCACGCACCTGCTCGAACAATCCGAGGATCAGGTGCTCGACATGGCCTCGCGCGTCGACGGCATGGCGATCCTGGGCGGCACGCTTTCGAACGAGTGTGTGCAGACGCTGATCGACAAGGAAGTGCCGATCGTGCTGCTGGCGCGACATCCACTCCCCGATGTGCCGACCGTGCGCGTCGAAAACACACAATCCACTCGCGATCTTACGCTGCATCTGCTGGCCGTGCATGGCTACGACCGGCTCTGTTTCATCGGCAATCCCACCGGCTCGCCCGACACCACCGATCGCTGGGAGGGCTTTGTGGAGGCGCATCGCCAGACCGGGCTGGAGCCAGGCGAGCTGATTCGTGTCGGTTTTCAGCAGGCCGACGGCGTGTGGGCGATCTCGCAGATCCTGGAGTCGGGTGAGCTGCCGCGCGCGATCGTGTGCGCCAACGACGAGATCGCGCTGGGCGTGCAGGCGGCGCTGACCGCACGCGGCGTGCGCATCCCCGAGCAGGTGGCGCTCACCGGCTGGGACGATATTCCGATGGCGCGACTGATCGCGCCGGCGCTCTCAACGGTGCGCCAGCCGACCCGCGAGCTGGGCAGCCAGACGGCGAAGCTGCTGCTGGCGCGCATCCGGGGCGAGCTTGACGGATCGCCCGACGTGGTACTGCCGACCGAGGTGATCATCCGCCAGAGCTGCGGCTGCGCCCACGAGACATCGACGAACGCGCAGTAGTGCGATCTTCCTGAAGCGCAAAGGAGGAAACGAGCCAGAGCGATTCCCAAACAGTCGGTTATAGATCATCGGTTGGTCAGGGCAAGACAAGGAGGTAGTGCGATGACCAGACCACGTTTTTCGGTGCTGCTTGCGCCGCTCGTGGTACTTATGCTGATCCTTTCGGCATGCGGCGGATCTACCAGCGAGACTCAAACCGGAGCCAACGCTTCGCCGAGCGGCGAGGCAACCGGCAGCGGAACGGGCGGCGGCAACCAGGCAGCCGGATCGGGCATGATCGAGCAGCTCGACTTTGGCGGCTTCGGCGGCGGATCGAATCCACAGGTAAACTACAATCCGTTCTCGCCCAACGCCTTGAGCGCGGCCTACACCTTCGAGCCGCTGCTCGTCTTCAACAACTACAGCTGCGAGGCGGTTCCGTGGCTGGCGTCCAGCTACGAGTGGAAAGACGCGCAGAACCTTGAGTTCACGATCCGCGACGGCGTGAAATGGAACGATGGACAGCCCTTCTCGGCGGAAGATGTTGTCTTCACCTACAACCTGCTCAAAGCTAACACGGCCTTCGATAGCCCCGGCCTCTGGCGCACGCTGGAAAGCGTAACCAGCAGCGGCAACAAGGTCGCGTTCAAGTTTAAAGAGCCGGCTGCCAACATGCTTGTCCGCGTGGTGAGCGTGCTGATGGTGCCGAAGCACATCTGGGAGAAGGAGCAAGATCCGGTCACCTTCGTGAATGAAGGCGCGGTCGGCACGGGACCGTTCAAGCCCGCGAGCTTCAACAGCCAGCAGCTGGTGCTGGAGCGCAACCCCGACTACTGGCAAGCCGATAAGATCAAAGTCAATAAGCTGGTCTTCCACAAGAGCGCGGGCAACCAGCAGGCCGAGCAGCTCAACCTGAGCCAGGGCAAGTACGACACCAACGCGATGTTCGTGCCCAACATCAAGCAGGTCTACGTCGATAAAGATCCCGAGCACAACCACTACTGGTTCCCGCCGGGCGGCGCGATCGCGCTGGGCTTCAACCTGACCAAACCGCCCTTCAACGATGTCGAGTTCCGGCGCGCCGTGGCCCACGCGATCGACCGCGACTCGATTGTGACCAAGGCGCAGTTCGGCTACGTCCTGAAGGCCAGCCAGACCGGCCTGGTGCTGCCGGGACAGAAAGACTGGCTCTCGCCTGACATCCCGAACGAAGGCATGATCCCCTACGATGCGCAGCAGGCGGCGCAGATCCTTGAGCAGGCCGGCTACAAGAAAGACGCTAACGGCAAGCTGCTGAACAAAGACGGCCAGCCGATCGAGTTCACGTTCCTGGTGCAGAACGGCTGGGTCGACTGGATTCAGGCCGCGCAGATCGTTCAGCAGAACCTGAACGCGCTGGGCATGACCGTCAACGTCCAAACGCCGGCGCCGGAGAACGTCGAGAACGAGCGCGCGCTGGGCAACTACGATCTGGTCTTTGCGGTGCACGGCGGCTCGTGCAGCATGTACGAAAACTTCTACGTCTTCGGCAGCCCGCAGAGCGCGCCGGTCGGCGAGAAAGCCACGATCAACTATGTGCGCTTTGAAAATCCCGAGATGGACAAGCTGATCGACCAGCTGCGCCAGTCGCCGGACGAGGCCGCGCAGAAGCAGGCCGTTGCCGGAATGCAGAAGATCATCTACGAGCAGTTCCCGACGATTCCGCTGTGGTACGGCGCGAACTGGTTCCAGTACAGCACGCGGCGCGCAGTCGGCTGGCCCAATGAGCAAGATCCCTACGCCAAGCCAGGCGACAGCCTGCTGGTGATCACGCATCTCCAGCCCGCCGCTCAGTAGCGGGATTTTAAGCACGGCCGGGCAGGCTTCTCACTGCTCGGTCGCCTGAAAGTACGCTTGTGGGGGCGAGAATCAAAGCTCGCCCCGCGCATCGCTTGAGGAGAACCGGTCATGCGTTATTTTGTTCGCCGTTTCCTGTTCTTCCTGCTGACGCTCTGGGCTGCCGTCACGCTCAACTTCATCATCCCGCGTTTGCAGCCCGGCGATCCAGCGCAAACGATCGTCTCCAAGATGGTCGGCCAGACGCGCGCGGTCGATCCGGCTGAGGTCGAGGCGATCCGCGCCATGCTGGGCACGCCCGACACCGGCCTGTTTCAGCAGTACATCGACTACATGCGCAACATCGTTCAGCTAAAGTTTGGCGTTTCCTACACATATTTTCCCTACACCGTCACGCACATGATCGGCGAGGCGATCTGGTGGACGGTGATTCTGGTCGGCGTGACGCAGATCATCGGCTTTGTGGTCGGCACGCTGCTGGGCGCGGTGGCCGCCTGGAAGCGCAACAGCACCTTCGACTCGATCGTGAGCCTGGGATTGAACTTTATCGGCACGCTGCCCTTTTTCTGGATCGCGCTGCTGCTGCTGTATGTGTTCTCGTTCAAGCTGGCCTGGCTGCCGACCAGCGGCGGCTTCAGCGGCGAGGCCACGCGCGAGATCAGCTGGGCCTACACGCTCGATATTCTCAAGCACAGCATCTTGCCCGCGATGGCGATCCTGATCACCGCGCCGATCGGCTGGGTGATGGGCATGCGCAACAATATGATCCAGACGCTGCGTGAGGACTATACCCGGCTGGCGATCGCCAAGGGCTTGAAGCCCTGGAAAGTCGCCCTGCGCTACAGCGCTCGCAACGCGATCCTGCCCAACGTGACCGGCTTCGCGATCTCGCTGGGCGGCATTCTTGGCGGCGTGGTCTTTATCGAGGGCATCTTCGATTATCCGGGCATGGGCCGGCTGCTGTTCGAGGCCGTCGGCAATCGCGATTATCCGCTGATGCAGGCGCTCTTTCTGTTTACCACCGTCGGCGTGCTGCTGGCGAATCTTTTCGCCGATATGCTGTACGGCGTGCTCGATCCACGTGTACGCAAAGGAGCGGGATGATGGCGACCAATGATCGTAAGCAGCGTGAGCTTGGCGGGCGCGGAACCATGCTCGACGAGGTGCCGTCGCCGGGCGCGACCAATCTCGGCACATCGCCGCTCACGTCGATTCCTGCATCGATGCCGGATCACACACCCGAAGCAACCAAGCTGGCGACGGCGGCGACTGAAAGCGCCCGCGATGATGTCGCTGAGTCGTCGACGCGCGCGCGCTGGAAGATGCCCTCGTGGCTGGATGTGCTGTGGAGCAACAAAAAGTCGCGCATCGGCCTGATCATGCTCTCGATGTTTGTGCTGGTGGCGATCCTGGCGCCGGTGATCGCGCCCTACGATCCGCAGGACAGCAGCTTTATGTCTTCGGAGCAGCCCAGCGCGGCGCACTGGCTCGGCACGACGCAGGCCGGCCAGGATGTGTTCTCGCAGCTGGTGTGGGGCACGCGCACATCGCTGATCGTCGGCGTGCTGGCGGGCGGCCTGGCGACGTTTATATCATTGATTATCGGTATGACGGCCGGCTACATGGAAGGCATCGTCGACGACGTGCTCTCGTTCCTGATCAACCTGGGACTGGTCGTGCCCGCGCTGCCGCTGATGATCGCGCTGGCGGCCTACTCGCCGGTGCGCGGCCTGACGATGATCATCCTGGTGATCGGGCTGACCGGCTGGGCCTGGGGCGCGCGCTTCAAGCGGGCGCAGGTGATCTCGCTGCGCACGCGCGACTACATCACCTCGGCCAAGTTCGCCGGCGACAGTCCGTTCCGCATTATTTTTCGCGAGGTCATGCCCAACATGATGTCGCTGGTGGTGCTGGCCTATATCGGCGCGGCCAACGGCGCGATCGGCGCTGAGGCCGGGCTGGAATTCCTGGGTCTGGGCGATCCGAGCACGGTGAGCTGGGGCACGATGCTCTACTGGGCCAACAACGGCGGCGCGATGCTGACCGGACAGTGGGCCTGGCTGGCGGCTCCCGGCCTGGCGCTGGCGCTGCTGACGACATCGCTGGTGCTGATCAACTTCGGCGTCGACGCGATCAGCAATCCACAGCTGCGAGAGGAGTAGCATATGGCACTGCTTGAAGTTGAGAAACTCGACGTGACCTATGCCACCAAGTCGCGGCCGCCGCTTCAGGCCGTACGCGACGTGACGTTCGGCATCAACAGCGGCGAGATCGTCGGGCTGGTCGGCGAGTCCGGCTCTGGCAAATCCACGCTCGGCAACGCGATCCTGCGGCTGCTGCTGCCGCCCGGCGAGATCAGCGGTGGCCGTGTGATCTTTGACGGCAAAGACATCACCAAAATGCCGGAGGAGCAGCTGCGCCACATGCGCTGGCGCGACTTCTCGACGGTTTTTCAAAGCAGCATGAACTCGCTCAATCCGGTGTATCGCATCGAGGCGCAGTTCATGGACGTGATGGAAGAAAAAACCAAGCTCAGCGAGGCTGAGATTCGCGAGCGCATCGCCGATCTGCTGCGCATGGTCAAGATCGATCCGTCGTTTATGCGCTTCTACCCGCATGAGCTGTCCGGCGGCATGAAGCAGCGCGTGGCGCTCGCGCTGGCGCTGGCGCTTCAGCCCAAATTCGTGCTGCTCGACGAGCCGACGACCGGCCTGGATGTGCTGGTGCAAAAAGAGATCATGCAGAATCTGCGCGAGCTTCAGCGCCAGCAGGGCTTTGCGGTGCTGCTGATCAGCCATGATCTCGGCACGGTGCTGGAAGTTTCCGACCGCGTGCTGGTGATGTACGCCGGCGAGCTGGTCGAGGATCAATCTTCCAAAACCATGCTCGACCACGCGATCCACCCTTACACCCACGGCCTGCTCGGCTCCTACGCCGATCCGGCGGCGGATGAGGTCGCGATCACGTTTATTCCCGGCCGGCCACCGGATCTCACGCGACCGCCGAAAGCGTGTCCCTACGCGCCGCGCTGCCCCGAGGCGATTCAGATCTGCCGCGAGATCAAGCCGCCGCTCGTGCCGATGTGGGACGGCAAGGCTGCCTGTCATGTGGCGCAGATGCAGTGGAAAGAGCAGATTCAGGCCGCGAATCGCCGTCCCCAGGATGGGCCGGTGCTGGTCGATGCGGCGTTCTCCGAGGCGACCTCGCACAAGGCTATGCAGCAGGAAGGGGCGGAGGTGCTGCGGCTTGAGCATGTGTGCAAGACCTACACGCGCCGGGTCGGCTTTAAAACCACAACGGTGCAGGCGGTCGACGATGTGTCGTTTGTACTGCGGGCCGGTCGTGTGACGGCACTGGTTGGGCAAAGCGGCAGCGGCAAAACCACGATCGCGCGCATGGTGACGGGCATCGAGCGGCCCAGCAGCGGCGAGATCTGGTTCGGCAAGACGCGCGTGGATCAGCTCGGCAGCCGTGGCCTCCACGATTATCGCAGCGATGTGCAGTATGTGTTTCAAGATCCGTTCTCGGCGCTGAATCCGGCGCATACGATCGAGTACCTGCTG
The DNA here is from genome assembly GCA_036402055.1 of Herpetosiphonaceae bacterium. Taxonomy (GTDB): domain Bacteria; phylum Chloroflexota; class Chloroflexia; order Chloroflexales; family Kallotenuaceae; genus LB3-1. The sequence goes on along the minus strand of DASWTQ010000493.1, from coordinate 7,442 downwards.
CAACGGCCGCTGGTGAACTACAAAGGTCTGAGCGGCTCGGCGGCGCGCAAGCGAGCGATGGAACTGCTGGAAATCGTCGGTCTTTCGCCGGCCGAGCAGTTTATGAACAAGAATCCACATCAGCTGTCGGGCGGGCAGCGGCAGCGCGTGGTCGTCGCACGAGCGCTCGCGCCGGAGCCGGAGATCATCATCGCCGACGAGCCGATCTCGATGCTCGACGTGTCGATTCGCGCGGAGATCTTACAGCTGCTCGATAAGCTGGTCCGTGAGCGGCGCATCGCGATGCTCTACATCACGCACGATCTGCTGAGCGCGCGACTGCTGGCCGACGAGATCCTGGTGCTCAATCAGGGCCGCGTCGTGGAGAGCGGCAAGGCCAAGAGCGTCATCCGCCAGCCAACCGACACGTATACCCGGCAGCTGCTAGAGGCGATTCCGACGCTACGAAGAACCTAGAACCAAGAACCAAGGAGAACCAAGAACCAAGAGCCAAGAACCAAGGAGAACCGAGGGCCGGCGAAAGAACAAAAGATCAAAGGAACAAAAGCAAGTGCCAAAATCCCCTTCTCCTGTCGCAACCGGGTGCCCTCTGGGCGAAGGGGTGGCGAGCGTGTGAGCCGGGGATGAGGGCCTGCTACCTCACCGTGCTCCAAACGTCTGGTTGGCCTCGCGCGCCGCACTCAGCAGCAGCTCGCTCTGCCCGGGCCGCAGCTCGATCCGGCTCACGCGTCGGGAGCGAATCTGGAGCGTCCTGGGCAGACTTGCGGGCAGTTCGCCGTACAGACGCCCGTAGATCACCAGCGCCGTCAGGTACGATCCCAGCGTCGAGGGATGCAGACCGTCCCGCGAGTAGAAGCCGGCCTTGGGATCGTGCCGCCATGCCGCGCGCCACGCCTCGCCCGCCGGCAACAGGATACCGTCGACGGCCTCGGCTGCCAGGCGGTACGAGTCGCTCATGCGATCAAAGTCGCCGAAGCGGCGCGTCTCGGGCCAGACCATGTACAGCGCGGGCTCGGCACCGGCGGTGCGAATCTCTTTGGCGAAGCGCCGCGTGTAGTCGATCAGCAGTGCGCGATTCTCGGGCGTGGACGATGGTCCTTGCTGGAGCACGACCACGTCCCAGCCGCCGCGTGCGATTGTCGGGCGTGCCTCGCCGCCGTTCCAGTGCTCGATCAGGCTCACGCCGCCCGACGCGATCATGTGATAGCTGAAGCGCTTGCCGTTGAGCTGCGCCAGCGCCTCGACGATCGCGGGCAGATCGTTGCTGTAGGTCTGGCTATTCCCGATAAACAGAACCCGCAGCTCATCCTGTGCTGCCGGCTGCTCGACATTGGCGTGAACTTTGTCGCTGGACATGAAGAAGATCCTGCTGCTGTTCAATGCAAGCGCTACGACTGCGATGCAGGCAATCCCGATCAGCCAGATTGATGATCTCAGTCGCCGCATGGCCTCTGGAAGCGTAAAGGCTTTGTCTGGCCCAGAGGATAGCACAGCCGCGTCAAACGAACAAGGAACAAGAGAACAAACGAACAAACGAACAAAGAAGCATCAAGATCTGAGTCTAAGCAAGCGAATGAAAGAAGTTGGTTTTAGGTTCTTGGTTCTTGGTTCTTGGTTCTTTGTTCATTCCCCGGTTCTAGGTTTATAATGCTAAAAGCCATCCCAAGCCGCTCCACGTTGAACTCCCTCCAGCAGCGTGGTGCTTTGGACTGCGCAGCACGATCGTGAGGAGAAAGGATGCAGATCGGCGCAAAACCTCACAATATGGCTTCCTGCTCTAGTCCACGGAATCGGTCCAAGCAAGGAGTTACACAGATGCACATCTCTCGAAGAATGCAGATGCTGGTGCTACTGGTTCTGCTAAGCGTATTAACCGCGTGCGGCTCCGGCGCCACGGGCGGCACGACCAGCGGCACGGCCACCGGCACCGAAGGCAGCGCAGCGCCTGCCGCCAGCGGCTCGGCAGCACCTCAGGGCAGCACCGCCGCGACAGGCGAAACCGTCACCATTCGCTGGGGCTTCTGGGGCGAGCCCGGCGAGAAAGCCACGCACGAGAAGGTCGCGCAGGCATTCATGCAGGAGCACCCCGAGATCAAGATCGAGATCTGGCACCAGCCCTGGGGCGACTACTTCACCAAGCTGCAAACGCTGTGGGCCAGCGGCGACACCGCGACGATTCCCGACGTGATGTTCCTCTTCCCGGTCCCGCGCTACGCCGCCGACGGCGTGCTCGAAGATCTTGGCCCATGGATCGAGAAGGGCGGCGTGCAGACCGACGACTACTGGCCGGCGCTGCTGGAGTCGGTCAAGTACAACGACAAGATCTACGGCCTGCCGCGCGACATCGGCCTGGAAGTGCTCTACTACAACAAGCAGATCTTCGACGAGGCCGGCGTGGCGTATCCGACCGACAGCTGGACCTGGGACGATCTCAAGACCGCCGCGCAGAAGCTGACGGTCGTCGAGGGCGGCGGACGCGTCTCGCGCTATGCGCTAGGCATGGAGGGCGGCAAGTACAGCCTCTGGATCAACCAGAACAAGGGCAGCATCCTCGACGACATGCGCAACCCGTCGAAGTGCACCATGACCGAGCCCGCAGCGGCTGACGCGATCACGTTCTTCTCCGAGATGATGAACGAAAATCAGGCCATGCGCGACGCCAACCTGAGCCAGGCGGGCGGTGACGCGGCAGTGTTCCAGAGCAACCAGGTCGCGATGATCATCCAGAACGCCAGCCGCATCTCGGCCTTCAACGAGGCGGCCATGAACTACGACGTCGCGCCGGTGCCGATCCCGAGCGGCGGTCAGCGCTCGGCCAGCGCGGGCGGCGCGGCCTGGTCTTTAAGCAGCAGCAGCCAGCACAAAGAGGCTGCCTGGACCTTCTTGAGCTGGCTCCAGAGCACGGACGGCGGCCAGCGGCTCTACACCGAGTCCGGCGAGATCTTCCCGGCGCTTCAGTCCACCGCCAAATCCGCCGCCTTTTTGCAGGCGCAGAAGCCGCCGACCAATCGCCAGGCGTTTCTTACCGAGGGCGAGAACGCGCGCGTCGGGCGCTTTGGCTACGTCCCCGAGTGGGGCGAACTTGAAGATTCGGTGATCGTCCCAGGCTTGCAGCGCATCTGGGCGGGAGAGGCCACGCCCGATCAGGTACTTCCCGAGATCTGCGGGCAGGTCGATAGCTTCCTCAAAGAGCGCGGCTATCCCAAGCAGTAAGCCCTAAACTCACCGGCAGGAGCGAAGGAGAAATTAAGCGGATCAAGGTAACTGCTTTGTTCCTTTGTTCGTTTGTTCCCTTGTTCCTTCGCTCCTGCCGGTGTTTCCTGAGCAGGTAATCATGGCGTTGCAACCAAAATCCAAATCCGTCACCGGCGACTCGGCGCTCGGCGGGCAGCGCGGGGCTTTTGCACGCTGGCGACAGGCCGGCCGCTGGAATCCCAACCGGCAAAACGAGGCCTACCTGTTTCTGCTGCCCAGCCTGATCGGCCTGCTGCTCTTCACCGCGCTGCCGATCGTGGGCGCGCTGATCCTGAGCCTGGTGCGCTGGAATCTGGTAGGATCGCCGATCTTTGTCGGCCCGGCCAACTACATCGAGATTTTGACGCGCGATCAGATCTTTCGCAAAGCCTTCGCCAACACGCTCTACTTTGTGGTCACGGTCGTGCCGCTCCAGCTGGCGATCGGGCTGGCGCTGGCTGTCGCGCTCAACCAGGCGATTCGCGGAATCCAGATCTACCGCGTGATCTACTTCATGCCGGTCGTTACCAGCATCGTCGCGGCCGCGCTGGTCTTTCAGTGGATGTTCAACCGCGACTTCGGCGTGATCAGCGCGGCGATCTGGTGGCTCGGCGAGTCGACCGGGACCAATATCGCGCCGCCCGACTGGCTGAACAGCAGCGCCTGGGCCAAGCCCGCGATCGTGCTGCTGACGCTCTGGAAAAACGTCGGCTTTACGATGGTGATCTATCTGGCCGGATTGCAGGCCGTGCCGCCCGAGCTGTACGACGCCGCCAAAGTCGACGGCGCGAGCGGCTGGCAGCGCTTCCGCAACATCACGATGCCGCTGATCAGCCCAACAACCTTCTTCTTGCTGGTGATCCAGATGATCGGCGCGTTCCAGCTATTTAGCGAGCCCTTCGTTATGTCACGTGGACAGGGTGGACCCGCGCAGGCGACGCTGACGATCGTGTTTTACATCTACCAGAACGCCTTCCGGTTCGGCAACATGGGCAAGGCCGCCGCGATCGCCTGGGTGCTGTTTGTGTTTATCTTCGTCTGCACGCTGATCCAGAACCGGCTTCAGCGGCGCTGGGTTCACTACGAAGCGGGAGAAGGCTAATGCAAGCAGCTGTACCAGCCCGACGACGGCCACGACCGATCACGAATCTGCTGCTGCATCTGTTCCTGATCACGGGCAGCGTCGCAATGCTGCTGCCGTTCATCTGGATGCTAAGCACATCGCTCAAAACGCCGCCGCAGATCTTCACCTATCCTCCGGTCTGGCTGCCCGATCCGATCGCATGGCAGAACTACCGCGAGACGGTCTCGGTGATGCCGTTTGGTCGCTTCTATCTCAACAGCCTGATCGTCGCGAGCAGCATCACGGTCTTGCAGCTGCTGACTTCGTCGCTGGCGGCATTCGCGTTTGCCCGGCTGCGCTTCCGGGGTAGTAACGCGCTGTTTCTGCTCTACCTGTCCACGCTGATGATCCCGTTTCAGGTCACGATGCTGCCCAACTTCATCCTGATGAGCTGGCTGCGCTGGTTCGACACCTACCAGGCGCTGATCCTGCCGCCCGCTTTCTCGGCCTTCAGCACCTTTCTGCTGCGCCAGTATTTTCTGGGATTGCCGCTCGACCTCGACGAAGCCGCGCGCATCGACGGCGCGTCGTCGTTTCGCATCTGGTGGCAGATCGTGATGCCGTTGAGTGGGCCGGTGCTCGCGGCGCTGACGATCTTCGTCTTTCTCAACAACTGGAACGATTTTCTGTGGCCGCTGGTGATCACGGACTCGATCGAGATGCGCACGCTGCCGGTCGGGCTGAGTATTCTGCAAGGCCAGTACAGCGTACGCTGGAATCTGCTGATGGCCGGCTCGGTGATCGCGATGCTGCCGGTGCTGATCGTGTATATTCTGGGTCAGAAGTGGTTCATCCAGGGCTTTACGATGTCTGGCCTGGGCGGCAGGTGAGCCATGATTCATGACGCAGCAAGCTGTGACGAGATTTTCTCCCAATTCACATTCACCGATATTCGAGACGCGCATCCACCCGCCGAACGTGGTGTGTACGTGATTCGAGTCCAAAAGCGAGGAGCGCCGGTTCCCGATGTTGTACAACACGCTAAAGCGGCTATACAGCGGTTGAACTGGGAAATGGCCGCAAAAAAAATGCTCAGTCGTATTCACCGCCTCGAAAAGATCGGTGAGTGTCCACTGATTTATATTGGTTCGGCCGGAACTCGTGCAGACAGCCGTAACACATTACACGGACGCTACCAGGAATTCGCGGGTCGTCACACTATTATGTTCCCGCTATGGGCCTTGCTCTACTTTGGCTGGGATCTAGAATACGGCTGGAAAATTGAGAACACTCCAGATACTGCGGAAGCATCCTTAAAGCAAATGTACCAAGCTCAGCATAATGGCAGCCTTCCCGCGCTTGTCCATCGATAGGAGCGGCTATGCGATTGACGCGGCGACAACTGAGATCGATGCGATTCTGGCATGCGCTCGGAGTTCTCGTGCTGCTGGGCGCCGCCGGCTGCTCGCCGCTGACCGCCGGACCCTTTCCCGCCGCCGATCAGCCGATCCACGCGCCCGAAAGCGCGCCGGTGGATGTCGAGCAGCGCGCGCTGCTCCAGCCGGAGCAGCCCTGCGACAACACCTTTGTCGCACATGATCTGCCGCACACCACAACCGTTCCCGGCGACGACGTGGAGATGTTCGAGGCTAACGGCGCGGGCGTGGCGATCAACGATCTGGATCGCGACGGCGACCTGGATCTCGTGCTGGCCAATCACCGCGATCCCAACACGATTCTCTGGAATGATGGCCGGCTGCAATTTCGGGCCGAGCGCATGGAGCACGGCGACTCGCGTGCGGTCAACAGCGTGGATCTGGACGGCGACGGCTGGCTGGATCTGATCTTTACCCGGCGTATGAGCGCGCCCAACTACTGGCGCAACACGGGAGCGGGCGGCTTCAAGCTTGAGCTGCTGCCCGACATCTACAAGCCGGCCAACGCCATGAATTGGGCCGATCTCGACGGCGACACCGATCTCGATCTGATCGCCGGCTCGTACGACGCGGGGCTGCTGGCGGATCAGGGCAACAGCTTTTTGCTCGGCAACGGCGCAGGCGTGTACGTCTACGAGAATCGCGGCGATCGCTTCAAGGCCACGCGGCTGGCATCCAAAGCCCAGGCGCTGGCGATCGCGCTCGTGGATCTCAACCACGACAACCAGCGTGAGATCGTGGTCGGCAACGATTTTGGGGTTTACGACGGTGCCTGGCAGCGGCAGGCGGAGTCATGGGTTGTGACGCAGCCCTTCTCGACGACCAGCCATAGCACGATGAGCCTCGACGCCGGCGACATCGACAACGACGGTAGCCCCGAGCTGTTCTCGACCGACATGAAGCCGTACAAACACGACGTCGAGACGCTGGCGATCTGGCGGCCGCTGATGGCGCAGATGTGGGAGCCTACGCTCAAGGGCGATCCGCAGATCGCCGAGAACACGCTCCAGATGCGTGGTGAAGATGGCAGATTTCGTAACCAGGCGTACGCGCGCGGCGTGGACGCCACCGGCTGGAGCTGGTCGGGCAAGTTCGGCGATCTCGACAACGACGGCTGGCTGGATCTGTACGTCGTCAACGGCATGATCGAGGCCGAGATCTTCAGCTACCTGCCCAACCACGAGCTGGTCGAGGCAAATCAGGCGCTGCGCAACGACGGCGGCGGCTACTTCACGCCCCGGCCCGACTGGCAGCTCGGCTCGACACGCAGCGGTCGCGGCATGAGCATGGCCGATCTCGACGGCGACGGTGACCTGGATATTGTAGTCAATAATCTGCGCGGCGCGGCTCAGCTTTTCGAGAACCGGCTGTGTGGCGGCGACGGCATCGAGGTCGATCTGCTCTGGCCCGGCAGCAAGAACACCCACGCGATCGGCGCGACGCTGGCGCTGCATACCGGCAATGGCACGCTCTACCGCGATGTGCGCGCGGCCAGCGGCTATCTTTCGGGCGATGCGGCGCGTATTCACTTTGGCGTACCGGCGGGAGCTGAGATCCGCAGCCTGGATGTGGTCTGGCCCGACGGCGCAGTCTCGACGATCGAGCGCCCGGAGCCGCGCATGCTGCTGACGTTGACTCGTCGCTGAATCAGGAAGCAAACCGATGAGCATACCTGAAGCTACTTTACGCACGCCCAAACTCCCGATCTT
>DASWTQ010000492.1:0-13421 GCA_036402055.1 Herpetosiphonaceae bacterium | reverse complement strand
TCAGGTCGTGCGGCGTCAGGCGCGGCTGCCCTGGACGATCGAGGACTGGCGCGGCGTCGATCAGGCGGAGCAGCAGTCGCGGCTCCAGCAGTGTGTGCATGAGGACATGGCGCTCGGCTTTGATCTCGGCAAGGCTCCGCTGATGCGGCTGGCACTCTTCCAGATCGGCGACGATGCGCACCACTTTGTGTGGAGCCAGCATCACATTTTGCTCGACGGCTGGTCGCTGCCGCTGGTGCTGGGCGAGGTCTTTCGATCCTACGAGGCCTTCGCGCAGGGTCGCGATCTGCCGCTGCCTCGCCCGCGACCGTACCGGGAGTATATCGGGTGGTTGCAGAAGCAGGACATGAATCAGGCCGAGGCGTTCTGGCGGCGCAATCTGGCCGGCTTCACCGCGCCTACTTCGCTCGGCGTCGATCAAGCGCTGAGCGTAGACGCCGACACGCCGCCGAATGCGGTCTACGAAACGCGCCTGGACGCCGATCTCAGCGCCACGCTGCAAAACCTGGCGCGGCAGCACGGCCTCACGCTGAACACGGTGATGCAGGGCGCGTGGGCGCTGCTGCTCAGCCGCTACAGCGGCGAGGACGACGTGGTCTTTGGTACAACCGTCTCGGGCCGTCCCGCAGATTTGCCGGGCGTCGAGCAGATGATCGGCCTGTTCATCAACACGCTGCCCGTGCGCATCCAGGTGCAGCCTGCGACCACGGCGCTGGCCTGGCTCAAAGCGATCCAGGCGCAGCAGGCCGATCTGCGGCAGTACGAGTACAGTCCGCTGGTACAGGTTCAGGGCTGGAGCGACGTTCCACGCGGCCAGCCGCTCTTTGAAAGCCTGCTGGTCTTCGAAAATTATCCGGCGACGGAGTCGGGCGGTCCCGGCGGCGCGCGGCCCAGCGTCGTGATGGCCAACATGCACAGCGACGAGCGCAGCAAATATCCGCTGAATATCATCATCGCGCCGGGCCAGACGATCGCGCTGCGTGTCAACTACGATCGGGCGCGCTTCACGGCCGCGACGATCGAGCGGCTGGTGGGACATCTGCACACGATTCTGGCTGCGATCGCCGCCGCGCCGACGCAGCAGTTGGGACAGCTTTCGCTGCTGACCGCCGATGAGCGCCAGCAACTGCTCCACGACTGGAATGCGACGGCCATGCCGTTTCCGCAGGATCGCTGTGTGCACGCGCTGATCGAAGAGCAGGCGGCGCAGCAGCCAGATGCGGTGGCAGTGCTCTGGGGCGAGGAATCGCTGAGCTACGCGGCGCTGAACGCGCGGGCCAATCAGCTGGCGCACGTGTTGCAGGCGCTGAGCGTGGGGCCGGATCGGCGCGTGGGCTTGTGCCTACCACGCTCGCTGGATCTGGTCGTCGGGCTGCTGGCGATTCTCAAGGCGGGCGGCGCGTATGTGCCGCTCGATCCGAGCTATCCCCAGGACCTGCTGCGCTTCATGCTCGCCGATGCGGACGTCAGCGCGCTGCTCACGGTCGAGGCGCTGCGGGCGGCGTTGCCCGAGGTGGCGGCGCCGGTGCTCTGCCTCGACACCGACGCGGCGCGCATCAGCGCCGCCAGTACCGCCAATCCAGCCAGCACAGTCACGCCCGATCACCTGGCGTACGTGATCTACACGTCGGGCTCGACCGGGCAGCCGAAAGGCGTGGCGGTGGCGCAGCGCGGATTGGTCAATCTGGCGCATGCGCAGCGGGCGGGCTTCGCGGTGGCGGCGAGCAGCCGGCTGCTGCAATTTGCCTCGATCAGCTTCGACGCGTCGGTCTCGGAGGTGGTGGTCGCACTGACGGCTGGGGCAACGCTCCAACTGCTGCCGAGCACGACGCCGCTGGTCGGCGACGAGTTGGCAAGCTTCTTGGCCGATAAGCACATTACGCATGTCACGTTGCCGCCCTCCGTCCTGGCCACGCTGCCGGAACAGTCCTTCCCGGATCTCGAAACGCTGGTGGTAGCGGGCGAGGCGTGTTCCGTGGACGTGATGCAGCGCTGGGCAGCCGGGCGGCGCTTCGTCAACGCCTACGGACCGACCGAGACTACGGTCTGCGCGACGCTGGGCGTGTGCGCACCCGACGAGGGGGAGATCACGATCGGGCGGGCGCTGGCGAACATGCAGGCGTATGTGCTGGATGCGCAGGGGCAGCCGGTGCCGATCGGCGTGGTGGGCGAACTGTATGTGGCGGGCGTCGGTCTGGCACGCGGCTACCTGAACCGGCCGGATCTGACCGCCGAGCGCTTCGTGCCGCATCCGTTCACGGAGCAGCCCGGCGCGCGGCTCTACCGCACGGGCGATCGCGTTCGTTCCACCGCCGATGGCCGGCTGGTCTTCGTGGGCCGCGCCGACAGCCAGGTGAAACTGCGCGGCTACCGCATCGAGCCCGAGCAGATCGCCGCCCAGCTGCGCCAACATCCCGAAGTGGCAGATGCACTCGTACTCCCTCGCACCGATGGCGACGAGACGCGGCTGGTGGCGTACGTGGTTGAGAACAAAGGAACCAAGGAACAAAAGAACAAAGAAACAAAGGAACAAGGGGAAGGCGGTTCTCGGTTCTTGGTGCTTGGTTCTTCGTTACGTGCCTTCCTGCGCGAGCGCCTGCCGGAGTACATGCTTCCCAGCGCGTTCGTCGCGCTTGCGGCGTGGCCGCTGTCGCCCAACGGCAAGATCGATCGCAAAGCCTTGCCCGCGCCGGATCAGCAGCCCGAGCTTGAGACGGCCTTTGTCGCGCCGTACTCGCCGCTTGAAGATGTGCTGGCGGGCATCTGGGCCGAAGTGCTGAAGATCGAGCGCGTCGGCGTCAACGATAACTTCTTTGATCTCGGCGGGCACTCGCTGCTGGCCACGCAGGTCGTGTCGCGCGTCCGCGACACGCTCAAGGCTGAGCTGTCGCTGCGCGATCTGCTCGAAACGCCGACGGTCGCCGCGCTGGCGCTCAAGGTTGCTCAGGCCCGGCAAGTATCGCCCGAGCTGATCCCGCCGCCGCTTCAGCCGGTAGCGCACGACGCCGCGCTGCCGCTGTCGTTTGCCCAGCAGCGGCTGTGGTTCCTGTCGCAGATGGACCCGAGCAGCCCGGCCTACAATATCCCCAACGCGATGCGCATTCGTGGCCCGCTGAATATCGCCGCGCTGGAGCACAGCCTGAACGCGATCGTGCGGCGACACGAGGTGCTGCGTACCACATTCAGAGCCGAAGGCGGCAACCCGGTGCAGGTGATCCACCCGGCGCTGACGATCCCGCTGCCGCTGGTGGATCTGCAATTCTTGCCCGCCAATGCCCGCGAAGCTCAGGCGACGACCATGGCCGCCGAGGAGGCGCAGCGGCCGTTCGATCTCCAGCATGGCCCACTGCTCCGCGCCAGCCTGCTTCAGCTGGATGCCGAAGATTACGTTCTGCTGTGGAGCGTCCATCACATCGCGGCCGACGGCTGGTCGATGAGCATCTTTATGCGCGAGCTGCTCACGCTCTACCGCGCAACAGTGCATGGAACGCAGGCCGAAGCTGCCGCGCTCCTGCCTGAACTGCCGATCCAGTACGCCGACTATGCCGTCTGGCAGCGCTCCTGGCTTCAGGGCGACGTGCTGGCCGCGCAGCTTGACTACTGGAAGCAGCGGCTGGGCGGCGTGTCCGCACTGCAACTACCCACGGATTATCCGCGTCCGGCCGTGGCAACCCTGCGCGGCACGATGTACGAGTTCGAGATCGGGCAGGAGGCGACAGCGGCGCTGCGGGCGCTCGGCCGCAAAGAAGGCGCGACGCTGTTCATGACGTTGCTGGCGGCCTGGCAGGTCTTGTTGGCGCGCTACAGTGGCCAGCACGACATCGCGGTGGGCACGCCGATCGCTAACCGCACGCGCGGCGAGACCGAAGATCTGATCGGCTGTTTTATCAACACGATCGTTTTACGCACCGATCTGGCGGGCGCGACCAACTTCCGCGATGTGCTCAAGCGCGTGCGCGAGACGGCGCTCGGCGCGTATGCGCATCAGGATGTGCCGTTCGAGCAGATCGTGGATGCCGTAGAGCCGGAGCGCGACCTGAGCCGCCATCCGCTGTTCCAGGTCATGTTTGCGCTTCAGCCCGCGCCGAGCAAAACGCTCGAAGCCTCGGAGCTATCGCTGAGCCCGGTAACATTCGAGTACGGCATCTCGAAGTTCGATCTCAGCCTTTCGCTGACCGAGACCGGCTCCGGCCTGGGCGGTATTCTGGAGTACAGCACCGACCTGTTCACGGTCGAGACGATCGCGCGCGTGACCGAGCACTTCGCGATCCTGCTGTCCGGCATTGCGGCCAATCCCGAGCAGTTGCTGGCAACCTTGCCGCTGCTGACCACTGTTGAGCAAGAATCGCTGGCGGCATGGAACGCGACGGCGCAGCCCTACGCACGGGAGCGGCTGGTGCATGAGCTGGTGGCGCAGCAGGCGGCGCGCACACCCGAGGCGACGGCCCTGGTCTGCGGGGCGGATCGCCTGAGCTATGCCGAGCTTGAAGCACGCTCGAATCAGCTGGCGCAGCATCTGCGCGTGCTGGGCGTAGCGTCCGAGACACGGGTCGCGCTGTTCCTGGATCGGTCGCTGGAGCTGGTGGTGGCGCTGCTGGCGGTGCTGAAAGCGGGCAGCGCGTACGTGCCGATCGACCCGAGCTACCCCGCTGAGCGCGTCGCTTTCATCCTCGGCGATGCCGAGCCGCTCGTCGTGCTCACGCAGGAATCGCTGCGAGTGGCGCTGCCGGAGGTCGAGACGCAGATCGTGAGCGTGGACGCAGATGCAGCGGCGATCGCGGCGCAGCCGGAGACGGCACCGGCGAGCGGAGTCGGGCTGAGCAATCTGGCGTATCTGATCTACACGTCGGGCACAACCGGCACGCCGAAAGCGGTGCTGGTCGAGCATGGCAATCTGTTGCAGGTGCTGCACGCCAGCCAGACCACGTTTGGCTACCGCGCGACAGACGTGCAGCCGTGGCTGGCCTCAGTCGCCTTTGACATCGCCGCGTTTGAGCTGTTGAACCCGCTGCTGGCGGGCGGCACGGTGGTGATTGAGACCCAGTCCCAGATTCTGGATCTGCCACAGCTGGTGGCGGATCTGCGCGGGTGGACGCTGCTGCACGCGGTGCCGAGCTTGCTGCGCCAGATCGTCCAGCACGCGATGCAGACCGCCGCACCGGAAGCGTTCACGAACCTACGCCGGATCTGGGTGGGGGGCGATGCGGTGCCGCCGGAGCTGCTGGCGGACGCGCTTTCCGTGTTTCCGCAGGCCGAGCTGGTGGTGCTCTACGGCCCGACCGAAGGCACGATCATCTGCGCGGCACAGGTCGTCGATCCGCAGCAGCTGCCGTCACGGCACCTGATTGGTCGGCCGCTGCCCAATGCCCAGCTCCGCCTCTACGATGCGCATCGTCAGCTCGTGCCGGTCGGCGTGGCGGGTGAGCTGTACCTCGGTGGCGGCAGCGTCACGCGCGGCTACCTCAACCGCCCCGAGCTGACGGCGGAGAAGTTTGTCACGATCGACGGCCAGCGCTGGTACCGCACCGGCGATGTGGCGCGCTATCTGCCAGACGGCACGCTGGAATTCCTCGGTCGCACCGACGCGCAGGTCAAGATTCGGGGCTACCGCATCGAGATCGGCGAGGTCGAGGCCGTGCTGGCGCAGCATGAATCTGTTCGCGAGGCCGTGGTGCTGGCCCGCGCCGACAACGGCAGCGAGCTGCGGCTGGTTGCGTACATTGTAGAAGAACAAGGGAACAAACGAACAAACGAACAAAGCACCGAAACCTCCCCCTCTCCTATCGCCGACGAGGCGGAAGCCCGCCGAGGAGTGGGGAAGGGGGGCCGGGGGGGTGAGGGCCTGGTCCCGAGTATCCGCCAGTTCCTGGGTACGAAGCTGCCGGCCTACATGGTGCCATCGGCGTTTGTGGTGCTCGACGCGCTGCCGCTCAGCGCCAACGGCAAAGTCGATCGCAAGGCCCTGCCCGCGCCGGATCAGTCGAATGTGGCCCACGCCGCGACCTATGTTGCGCCACAAAATGAGGTCGAGGCCGCGCTGGCACAGATCTGGGCCGAAGTGCTGCGTTTGGAGCGCGTCGGCATCCACGATAATTTCTTCGCGCTGGGCGGCGACTCGATCTTGAGTATTCAGATCATTGCGCGCGCCAATCAGGCCGGGTTACGATTAACGCCGAAGCAGATCTTCCAGCACCAGACGATCGCCGAGCTGGCCACGGTCGCCGATACCGCGCCTGCGGTGGTAGCCGAGCAAGGGCTGGTCACGGGCGCGGTGCCGCTCACGCCGATCCAGCAGCATTTCTTTGCGCAGGATCTGCCCAATCGCCAGCACTTCAACCAGACCATGCTGCTTGAGGCGGGCGAACGTCTCGATCCGGCCGCGCTGGAGCAGGCCCTTCAGCAGCTGCTGATCCAGCACGACGCGCTGCGATTGCGCTTCCAGCCGACCGAATCCGGCTGGACCCAGGAGCACGCCGCGCCCACCGAGCAGCCGGTGCTGACCACGATCGACCTGCATGCAGTGCCGGAGACCGAGCGTGTGGCGGCGATCGAGGCGGCGGCGATCGAGATTCAAACCGGCTTGAGCATCCAGAACGGGCCGATCTTCCGCGCCGCGCTCTTCGATCTGGGGCCGGATCAGCCGCAGCGGCTTTTCCTGGCGGTGCATCACCTGGCCGTCGACGCGGTCTCGTGGCCGATTCTGCTAGAAGATCTACAGTCGGGCTATGTCCAGGCGCGCAAAGGTATGACGATCACGCTCCCGGCCAAGACCACAGCTTTCAAGCAGTGGGCCGAGCGCCTCGTGGAGTATGCCGGCTCGTCGGCGCTGCTGGGCGAGCTGCCCTTCTGGCTCTCGGTGGCGCAGCGCAAAGTTGCCGCGCTCCCCGTCGATCGGCAGGGCGGCGCGAACACCTACGCCTCGACGCGCAATATCATGGTCAAGCTCGACCAGGCCGAAACCTCCGCGCTGCTGCACGAAGTGCCCAACGCCTACCAGACGCAGATCGCCGAGGTGTTGCTGACGGCGCTGGCCCAGACGATCCAGTCCTGGAGCGGCAGTCCGGCGCTGCGGGTGAACCTGGAAGGCCACGGCCGCGAAGATCTGTTCGAGGACATCGATCTGTCGCGCACGGTGGGCTGGTTCACATCGCTCTACCCGCTGCTGCTCGATCTCAGCCAGACGCGCGGCCTGGGCGACGCGCTCAAGACCGTCAAAGAGCAGGTGCGCCAGGTGCCGCAGCGTGGCATCGGCTATGGCCTGCTGCGGCATCTGAACGCCGAGGATCGCACCGCTCCGCTGCGGGAGCATCCGCCGGTCGAGATCAGCTTCAACTATGTGGGCCAGATCGATCAGGCAGTGCCGCAGAAAGGGCTGTTCAACATGACCCGCGCGGCGACCGGGCCGGAGCAAGATCCGCAGGGCCAGCGCCCGCATCTTATCGAAATCATCAGCCTGATCAGCGGCGGTCAGCTGTCGGTTGGCTGGAGCTTCAGCACGGAGATCCACCAGCAGGCCACGATCGAGCGACTGGCTGAGGACTATATCACTTCGCTCAGAGCGCTGATCGCGCACTGTTTGTCGCCGGACTCCGGTGGCTTCACACCGTCGGATTTTGCCGAGTACCAATGGGATCAGGACGATCTCGACGATATAACCGCAGCTATCTCGAAATCTTTGGGAGTAGCCTAGAATGAGCATCAAGAAGGACATAGAAAGTTTTTATCCGCTCTCGCCCATGCAGCAGGGCATGCTCTTCCATACGCTGTACGATGATGGCTCCGGCATGTATGTCGAGCAGCTGATCATTCCGGTACAGAGCGCGCTGAACGTTTCGGCGTTCCAGCGCGCGTGGGAGCAGATCGCCCAGCGGCACTCGATCTTTCGCACGACATTTGTCTGGGAAAACATCAAAACGCCGGTGCAGGTGGTCCATCGCCGCGTCGAGCTGAGCTGGACGATCGAGGACTGGCGCGGCGATCCGGCCGAAGAGCAGCAGGCGCGGCTCAAGACGTTTCTGGACGCCGACCGCGCGCGCGGCTTCGATCTGGCACAGGCTCCGCTGATGCGGCTGGCGCTGTTCCAGGTCGGCGACGAGCGCTACCAGTTTGTGTGGAGCCAGCATCACATGTTGATGGACGGCTGGTCGCTGCCGCTGGTGCTCAACGAGGTCTTCGCGCTCTACGACGCGGCGCTGCACGGTCGCGAGGCGGCGCTGCCGCGTCCTCGGCCCTACCGCGACTACATCGCCTGGCTTCAGCAGCAGGATCTGGCGCAAGCCGAGGATTTCTGGCGGCAGTTTCTGGGCGGATTCACCGCGCCTACTCCGCTGGGCGTCGATCGCGTTGTCGGGCCGGATGCCGAGCCCGCCGACTACCGCGAGGTCGAGCGGCTGATCCCGATCGAGACCGCGACCACGCTGCAAACGCTAGCCCGCCAGCACGGCCTGACCATGAACACGGTGATGCAGGGCGCGTGGGCGCTGTTGCTCCATCACTACAGCGGCGAAGACGACGTACTCTTCGGCGCGACAGTCTCGGGCCGTCCGCCGGAGCTAACCGGCGTCGAAAGCATGGTCGGACTCTTTATCAACACGCTGCCGGTGCGCGTCCAGATCGACTCCCGCGCAACGCTGCTCGACTGGCTGAAGCAGATCCAGGCGCAGCAGGCCGATCTGCGGCAGTACGAGTACAGCCCGCTGGTCCAGATCCAGGGCTGGAGCGACGTTCCACGTGGCCAGCCGCTCTTCGAAAGCCTGGTTGTTTTCGAGAACTATCCGGCGACCGGCGGCGGTGGCGGTCAGGGCAACGGATCGCGGCCCAGCCTGGCGTTTGGCCGCATGCAGGCCGTGGAGCGCACCAACTACCCGCTAAACCTGATGGCTGGCATGGGCGCGATGCGGCTCAACTACAATCGGCGGCGCTTCGACGATGCCACGATCGAGCGGATGTTGGGCCATCTTGAGAGCGTGCTGGCACGGATCGCGGCTCAGCCACAGCAGCGTGTCGCCGATCTTTCGCTGCTCACCGAGGCCGAGCGGCAGCAGCAGCGCGAATGGAACGCGATCGCCGGGCCGTACCCGCAGTCGCAGGGCCTGCATCAGCTGGTCGCGGCCCAGGCTGCCCAAACGCCGGATCGCGATGCCGTGGTCTTTGGCGACGAGCGTCTGACGTACGCCGAGCTGAACGCGCGCGCGAATCAGCTGGCGCAGCGCTTGCAGGCGCTGGGCGTAGGACCGGATACGCGCGTCGGCCTGTGTGTCGAGCGCTCGCTTGAGGCGATGGTCGGCGTGCTGGCGATTCTCAAGGCTGGCGGCGCGTATGTTCCGCTCGATCCGGCCTATCCCGAGGAGCGGCTCGCCTTCATGCTGGCCGATGCCCGCGTGCCGGTGCTGCTCACCCAGCAGTCTTTGGTCGATCGCCTGCCGCAGCACGATGCGCAGGTGATCTGCCTGGATGCCGACTGGCCGTCGATCGCCGATTTGCCGACGGATGAGCCCGCCGCTACGGTCACGCCCGACAATCTGCTGTACGTGATCTACACCTCGGGCTCGACCGGACAGCCCAAGGGCGTGGGCATGACGCACCGGCCGCTGGTCAATCTGCTGGCCTGGCAGCAGCGCACGATCCCCGGCGCGCGGCGCACGCTGCAATTCGCGCCGCTGAGCTTCGACGTTTCCTGCCAGGAGATCTTCTCGGCCTGGACCACTGGCGGCACGCTGGTGCTGGTCTCGGAGGAGCTGCGCCGCGACGCGCCCAATCTGCTGCGCGAGCTGGACCATGCGCAGGTCGAGCGGATCTTTCTGCCGTTCGTGGCGCTGCAACATCTGGCCGAGCAGGCCGAGGGCGCGGCCGGTCTCTCGCATCTGCACGAGATCGTGACCGCCGGCGAGCAGCTTCAGATCACGCCCGCGCTGGCGCACTGGCTGGCGCACAAGCCCGAGTGTACGCTGCACAACCACTACGGCCCGACCGAAAGCCATGTCGTCACGGCCTGGACGCTGGCCGGATCGCCCGAGACGTGGCCCGCGCTGCCGCCGATCGGAACGCCAGTCGCCAACACCCAGATTTGGCTGCTGAGCCGGGCGGGTCAGCCTGTACCGATCGGTGTGGCAGGCGAGATCTACATCGGCGGCGACGCGCTGGCGCGTGGCTACCTCGATCGGCCGGATCTGACCGCCGAGCGCTTCGTGCCGGATGGCATCAGCGGTGCGCACGGAGCGCGGCTCTACCGCACCGGCGACGTGGGTCGCTACCGGGCCGACGGCGCGATCGAGTACATCGGCCGCACCGACGCGCAGGTCAAAGTACGCGGCTACCGCATCGAAGTTGGCGAGATCGAGGCCGTACTAAGCCAGCATCCGGCCGTCGTCGAGGCCGCCGTCGTCGCGCGCGAAGACACGCCGGGACAGAAACGACTCGTCGCGTACGTGGTTGGGGAACAAAGGAACAAAGGAACAAAGGAACAAGAGAACCAAGAACCTGGAACCAAGAACCTAGGGGATGAGGGCGAAGCCGGTTCTAAGTTCTTGGTTCTAAGTTCTGCCGAGTTGCGCCAGCATCTCGGCGCGCGTCTGCCCGAGTACATGGTCCCAACCAGTTTCGTGTTCCTGGATCGGCTGCCGGTGACGCCGAGCGGCAAGATCAATCGCCGCGCGCTGCCCGCGCCCGACGAGCTGCGCCCCGAGCTGGCCGACGCTTTTATCGCGCCGCGCACGCCGATCGAAGAGATGCTGGCGCAGATCTGGGCCGAGGTGCTGCGCGTGGATCGCGTCGGCGCTCACGATAGCTTTTTCGAGCTGGGCGGCCACTCGCTCATGGCGACGCAGGTGATCTCGCGGGTGCGTGAGGTTTGCCAGGTCGAGCTGCCGCTGCGCGCGCTGTTTGAAGCGCCGACGGTCGCCGGACTGGCCGAGCGCGTGGCTAACGCTGGCCTCCAGGCGCCTGAGCTGGCCGCACCGCCGATCGTGCCGGCTGCCCGTGATGGCGCGCTGCCGCTCTCGTTTGCCCAGCAGCGCCTGTGGTTCTTCGATCAGCTTCAGCCCGAGAGCGCGGCCTACAACATCTCGAACGCACTGCACTTCGAGGGCGAGCTTGACGTAACGGCGCTTGAGCAAAGTCTGAATGAGATCGTGCGCCGCCACGATGCGCTGCGTACGGTTTTTGCTCAGGGTGGCGATCTCGGTCAGCCGGTCCAGGTTATCCTGCCCCACGAGCCGCTTGAGCTGGTGCAGATCGGCCTGGATTTCTTGCCCGAAGACGAGCGCTTCGCCGAGGCGGTGCAGATGGCCTCCGAGGAGGCCGAGCGGCCGTTCGATCTCCAGAGCGGGCCGCTGCTGCGCGCCACGCTGCTGCACCTCGGGACGAGCGAGCATGTGCTGTTGCTGAACATGCATCACATCGTCAGCGACGGCTGGTCGATGGGCGTGTTCATGCGCGAGATGACCGCGCTCTACAACGCCTTCGCCGCCGGCAAGAGCAGCCCGCTGCCTGAGCTGCCGATCCAGTATGTCGACTACGCCGTCTGGCAGCGCGCCTGGCTTCAGGGCGACGTCCTGGCCGCGCAGCTCGACTACTGGAAGCAGCAGCTGGCCAATGTGCCCTCGCTCCAGATGCCGACCGACTATCCACGGCCGGCGGTCGCCACGCTTAGCGGCGCGGTCCAGGAGTTTGCGCTGCCCAAAGCGCTCGGCGAGCAGCTGACCGCGCTGAGCCGCCGCGAAGGCGCGACACTGTTCATGACGCTGCTGACCGCCTGGCAGGTCTTGCTGAGTCGCTACAGCGGCCAGGACGACATCGCGGTCGGCACGCCGATCGCCAACCGCACCCGTGGCGAGGTCGAAAGCCTGATCGGCTACTTCATCAACACGCTCGTGCTGCGGACGGATCTCACCGGCGCGGCAACCTTCCGCGAGGCGCTTCAGCGCGTGCGGACGACAGCGCTGGGCGCGTATGCGCATCAAGATCTGCCGTTCGAGCAGATCGTGGATGCCGTGCAGCCGGAGCGCGACCTGAGCCGCCACGCGATCTTCCAGGTGATGTTCGTGCTTCAGAACGCGCCGATGGACCCGATCGAGGTGCCGGGCCTGCGCTTCAAGCCGCTGGCGATCGCTCGCTCCACGACGCGCTTCGACCTGACGCTGACCATGGCCGAGAGTCCCGGCGGCCTGACCGGCGTGATGGAGTACAGCACCGATCTTTTCTCCGCCGAGACGATCGGCCGCTTGATCGGCCACTTCCAAACGCTGCTGACCGAGATCGCCGCGCAGCCGGCCGAGCCGCTGGCTAAGCTTTCGCTGCTGACGCCGGGCGAGGAGCGCCAGATCCTGGTCGACTGGAACGCGACATCGGTCGAGTATCCGCACGACGCCTGCATCCACACCTTGTTCGCGGAGCAGGCCGCGCGCACGCCCGACGCGATCGCGGTGAGCTTCGAGGGCGCGGATCTGAGCTACGCCGAGCTGGACGCGCGCGCGAATCAGCTGGCGCGCTACCTGCAAAATCTGGGCGTCGGCCCGGACACACGCGTCGGCGTGTTCATGGAGCGCTCGCCCGAGCTAATCGTCGGGCTGCTGGGCATCCTCAAGGCGGGTGGCGCGTATCTGCCGCTCGATCCGAGCTATCCCGCCGACCGGCTGAGCTTTATGGTCGCGGACTCGGCGGCTCCGGTGCTGCTGACGCAGCGCAATCTGCTGCTCGATCTGCCCGAGCACCAGGCACAGGTCGTCTGCGTCGACGCCGACTGGTCGCAGATCGACCGGTTGAGCGCCGCGCCGGTCGCCAGTGCAGCCGCGCCGGATCACCTGGCCTACGTGATCTACACCTCGGGCTCGACCGGCAAGCCCAAGGGCGTGATGGTTCCGCATCGCGGCGTGGTCAACTTCTTTGTCGGCATGGACCGGCGCATCGGCGATGAGCAGCCCGGCGCGTGGCTGGCCGTCACCAGCATCTCGTTCGACATCTCGGTGCTGGAGCTGTTCTGGACGCTCACGCGCGGTTTCCGCGTCGTCGTGCAGCGCGAGGCCGACTACAGCTCCGCCGCTGGCAGTGCCAACGCTAGCAAGCCGATCGAGTTCAGCCTCTTCTACTTCGCCAGCGACGATCGCGCCGATGTGCGCACCAAGTACCGGCTGCTGATGGAGGGCGCGAAGTTCGCCGACCGCAACGGCTTCACGGCGGTCTGGACGCCCGAGCGCCACTTCCACGAGTTCGGCGGCCTGTATCCGAATCCCTCGGTCACCAGCGCGGCGATCGCGGCGATCACCGAGCGCGTGCAGATCCGCGCTGGCAGTGTCGTGCTGCCGCTGCACAATCCGATCCGCGTCGCCGAAGAGTGGGCCGTCGTCGACAATATGTCTAACGGCCGCGTCGGCATCTCGTTTGCCTCGGGCTGGCACGCCGACGACTTCGTCTTCGCGCCGGAG
>DASWTQ010000491.1:0-24064 GCA_036402055.1 Herpetosiphonaceae bacterium | reverse complement strand
AGTTTCGCTTTGGCGTGCGCACCTTCGAGTTCCGCGACTTTATCCCGTATCTGAACGGCACGCGCTTTCTGATAAAAGGCAACAACTACCCGCCCACCGATACGCGCATCGCCACGACGACAATGGAGCGCGTGGGTCAGGATCTGGAGCTGGCCCGTGATGCGCACCTCAA
This sequence comes from Herpetosiphonaceae bacterium, assembly GCA_036402055.1. GTDB lineage: Bacteria > Chloroflexota > Chloroflexia > Chloroflexales > Kallotenuaceae > LB3-1. Next base: position 23,892 of record DASWTQ010000491.1, on the reverse strand, counting down.
TCTGCTGCGCATCCATGCCCATGTCGGCCATCCGCTGCTCTACGCGGCCGCCGACGAGATGGGCATGCTGCTGTGGCAGGATTTCCCGATGCAGTGGACCTACCGCCGCACCGTGGAGCCGCATGCCCGCCGCCAGGTGGCCGAGATGCTGCGGCTGCTCGGCAACCATCCGTCGGTCGCGGTCTGGTGCATGCACAACGAGCCGATCTTTATCACCGATACCTCGGACGAGCGCATCATCATCGGGCTGCGGATCTACTTCTCGACGTTTATCTGGAGCTGGAATCGCGATGTGCTGGATCGGCGGCTGTCACGCGTGGCCCGGCGCTTCGATCCGAGCCGCCCAGTGATCAGCAACTCCGGCGAGTACGCGGTTCCCTTCTGGCATCGCGGCAACGACACGCACTTCTACTACGGCTGGTACATCATCTACGGGCGGCTGCACGGCTTCGACAAACTGCCGACACGCTTTGCGCGCAATCTGCGCTTTGTCACCGAGTTTGGCGCGCAGAGCTTCCCCAACAAGGAAAGCTGTCTCAAGTTCATGCCCGAGAATCTGCTCTGGATCGATTGGAAGCACCTGCACCGGCGACACTCGTTCCAGAACAACGTCATGAAGCACTGGTTCGACTGGCGGCAGAATCGCACGCTCGACGCGCTGATCGAGCAGACGCAGCGCTACCAGAGCGAGCTGAATCGCTTCTACATCGATCGGCTGCGACTGCGCAAATATCGCCCGACCGGCGGTATCGTACCGTTTATGCTGGTCGACAGTAATCCGGCGGTGCAGTGGTCGGTGATCGACTACTGGCGCGTGCCCAAGACGTCGTACTGGGCCATGCGCGATGCGTTCCGGCCGCAGTATGCTTTTACGCTGATCGACAGGCCGCGCTACAGCCTCGGCGATCGCGTGTCGCTGCCGATCTACGGCGTGAACGATGCGCGCCGGCCCGAGCGCTACCGGCTAACGGCCAGCGTTACCAGCCCGGAGCTGCGACGCGTGGCCGAGCTTACGGCGGTCGGCGAGTTTGCGGCGGATTGTGAGGCGCAGGAATTGGGAAGACTAGAGTTTACGGCCGATCGGCGCGGCCAGTATGAGGTTCAGATTCGGCTCGACTGCGCCGGCGAGCGCTTCGTCAACACGTACCACTTGCGCGTCGGGCGGCGGGCCAGGCCGCGCAATATCACTCAGCGCGCGGTTCAAGCGCTGGCGGCATCGCTGGCCATCTTGCGCTGAAGCGCCGTCCCGATCTTGTGCGGAGCGGCCGGATCGCCATACAGCGCGCCGTCGATCATCAGCGCCGACGCTCCCGCGTTGAGACACAGCTGCGCCAGCCGCGCATCGCCCACGCCGCCCAGCGCGATCAGCGGCACCGTCACGCCGGCTGCCAGCTCCCCGAGAGCGCGCAGCGTCCACGGAATCAGCGTCGGCCCGACCACAAAGCCGTCGACCATGTCTTCGCCGGTAACAGCGCTGCCACGCGGGTAGGCGCTGGCGATCAGCGTATCAGCGCCGGCCGCAACCAGATCTGCCGCCAGCGCTCCCAGGCCCGACTCGACTGTGACCGCATGGGGAATGACCGCCAGCAGCGGCAGCGGCGTTTGCGATCGCACGGCGGCGATGGCATGGCCCGCATCGAGATCGTCGGTCTGCACCACCACGGCGGCGATGCCTTCCAGCGTCTCAAGCTGCGCCGCCATATGCGCCAGCTCGTCGGCAGCGCCCGCAAGGCTCAGCAAGATCGGAATCGGCGAGCGTGGCCAGCGCTTGGATTCGGCCTGGATCAGCGAGCGAAAGCTGATCGTCGGCAAGCGCTCGAAGACGACGCCGGCCGGAACTGCGCCCCAGCGCGTCGGGCTGAGATGCGGCGTGCGCAGCATGGCGGTCGTCGTAACGATTGCGCCGAGCAGCTGAGGGTCAGGATGGCGCAGCACGCCGGCGCAGCCGGCCGCCACAATTACCGGCGAGTTCAAGGCCAGGCCGTACGGATTGTGCGGCGCAAGATCGATCGTCATACCCGGATTCGCTCCCATGAATTGCCTCGGAATCGCCACCAGGCCAGCACGCCTTGCAGCGCAAGATCGACACACAGCGCGACCCACGCACCGTTCAGGCCATACAGCGGGATCAGCCAGAACGCGAGCGGTAGGCGGATCAGCCAGGGCGAGATCAGCTTGATCAGCAGCGGCCAGCGTGTGTCGCCCGCGCCACGCAGCGCGCCCGCGTAGACGAAGTTCGCCGCCAGGATCGGCTGAACAATCCCGACCATCTGAAGCGGCACGATGCCCGCCGCCACGACCGCCGGATCGTCGACCAGCAGCGCCAGAAATTGAGCCGGGAACAGCACGAACAGCGCGCCCATGATGCCCATAAAGATCGCGCCCTGGAAGTAGGACTCGTTGCCGCTGTGTCGCGCCCGCGCTTTGTTTTCCGCGCCCAGACTTTGCCCAACCAGCGTCGTCGCGGCGACCGCAAAGCCCATGCCCGGCAAAAACGAGATGCTTTCGACGGTGATCACGATGTTGTGCGCCGCGTACGGCACCGTGCCCAGGTGCGTGATAAACCGCGCGAACACAACCAGCGCGCTTTGAAACGCCAGGGTCTCAGCCGCTGCCGGGAAGCCGATCCGCAGGATGCGCCGCAGCATACCTATGTCGGGACGCGGCCAGCGATCCAGCTTGAGCATACCGCAGCCACGCAGCAGCACGCTCACCGCCACGATGCCGCCGACCACGCGCCCGATCGCCATGCCCCAGCCCGCGCCCGCAACGCCGAGTGTCGGCAGGCCAAACTGGCCGTTGATCAGCAGCCACGAGATAGCGATGTTCAAGGCGTTGACCAGCAGCATTACCAGTAGTGGCGTTTTGGTATCGCCTACGCCGCGCAGCACGGCGTTGAGCATAAACATAACGCCCGCCAGCGGCATCGAGAAGGCCGTGATATGCAAGAAACTTTCGCCCAGCGGTATGATCTCTTGCGGCGCGCCAAACATCAGCATAGACTGTCGCGCGAAGAGCAGCATCATCGCCATGCCGATCAGGCCCATCGCCACGCCCAGCAGCACCGACTGACGCACCACAGTGTGGGCCTGCTCACGATCACCGGCGCCGCTTGCCCGTGCGATCAGCGCCGTGCTGCCGACAGCGCCGGCCATGAACAGCGTCGTGATCATCCAGACCAGATTACCTGCCAGCCCGACAGCCGCTAATCCTTCGGCCGGGCCGTAGCCCAGCCTGGCCGCTGCTGCCAGCGAGATATGCCCGACCAGATAAGTATCGACGAGGCCGACCAGCATATTCAAAAACTGCTCGCCCACGGCCGGCATGGCAAGCTTAAAAACGTGGAAGCGCAGCGATCGGGACTGCGGCAGTGATAGTGTTTGTGTCGCCATTAGAACATCTTTTCTAAAACTATTCCCGCATATATCCCTCATTATCCCCAGTTATCCCTCATAGTATGTGGGATATGTGGCAAAGTGTGGGATATTGTGGTTATTTTCTACGAGTTTGGCGGTTCAACCGCTAGCCTCTCGATCAGCGCTCCAACGCTTGGATGTTCACATGTTGCGCATGAGGCGTGTGCAGCACAATCTGCTGTAGTGCGTCTTCGGCTTGCTCAAGCTGAGAGTCGAAGAGATACGTCGGGATCGTGCTTCCGCGCCGGCTTTCGGTAAAAACCGTACAGGCCCAGGTTTTCTGGTCGCGCGCCTGGGGCAAGGCCATACGCCGAACCTCGACGATTGTCGTCCACGGGATCGAGCGGTTGCTCAACGGCGCGATCACCTGCACACGGTCAGGTAAAATGCGGCAGCGGTATGTCAGACGCGCAAACTGGGCCCGCATTGTGAAAAGCAGGCACAGCAGCAGCACAACCGCGATGCCTTGCGTGAAGCCTCCGAACTCCGATCCACGGAGCGCCAGCACTACCACGAAGCCGACAAACATAAAGGCGCTGAGCGTGAGCCACAGCGCTGCCCGTCGGCGAGCTTCTTGTCCATAACGATATTCGAGCAATTCTTGCTGCATGTGTTTGTTTTTACCGCCTAACACTATTTCACAATATGACGATATGATCAACAGTCAAAAGTATAATCTAGGAGTAGCCTCCTGGGTTGAGCGTGTACAGCAACAAACGAACCTATATCCAGAAATCCGCCGAATGACGGAGCGAGTATAGCAAATAAATTGCGGTACGCTGCATTTATAGCCTCTGTAACACAAGGAGACATCTATGCAAGGCCACACCCTCCAGATCGGAACCCAGACGATTAACTACTATCAAAGCGCGGGCACCGGCCCTGCGGTGCTTTTTATCCACGGCAACTCGATGTCTGGCTTATCCTTTCGTCACCAGCTAGCCAGCAACCTGGGCGCAAAACACCGGCTGATCGCGATCGACCTGCCGGGACACGGCCTGTCCACGCCGGCCGTCGATCCTCAGCAGATCTATACGCTGCCGGGCTACGCCGAGATTGTGCTGGCAGTCGTGGAGCAGCTTGATCTGCACGATGCGATTGTTGTTGGCTGGAGCCTTGGCGGCCACGTGGTGCTGGAAGCCAGCGACCGTCTGCCGAACGCCGCCGCCCTGGTGATTTATGGCGCGCCGCCGGTCAGCTTCCCGCCGGCGATGGATCAAGCGTTTCTGCCTAATCCCGCGATGGCCGCCGTTTTCACCGGCCCGCTGACCGAGGAGCAGATCGATGCGTTCGCCGCCGCCTGCTTCCGGCCAGACGCTCATCACATCCCAGAGGTCATCGGGACCGATATTCGACGCACCGATCCGATGGCACGGCAGGTCTTTGGCGAGAGCATCCGGCCCGGCGGCTACCGCGACGAGATCGAAGCGGTAGCGAATCTCAGCGTGCCGCTGGCGGTATTCCACGGCGCGCAGGAGCAGCTGGTGAACAGCGCGTATATCCAGAGCTTGAACATACCAACCTTGTGGCGCGGCGAGATCCAGATCATCCCCGAGGCCGGCCACACACCGCAGTGGGAAAATCCCAAACACTTCAACGAGTTGCTTGAAGCTTTGCTTGAGGAGACCGCGTAAACCATCAGTCATGTGGATCGAGCACAACCTGTTTACATAACAAAAGCGACTCCCGATCGATTGATCGGGAGCCGCCGGCGTTGATGGAACGAAAGGTTATTCGCTGACCGCGACCGCGATATGATCGTAGTGGGCCTTGAAGTTGCCGGGAGTCGTCTCGGCGTACACGCCCCACGCGCCGTTCGTCAACGAGTCGTCGGTGAATGATGCCAGCTCCTGATCGTTGACCTGGAAGCTAAACTCGTTGCCGACGATCGCCAGCACGACTTTGTTGTAGTTATCAGGCTGGATCACATCGCTCGTCTGCGTCTCGACCATCACGGTCCAGCTGTTATTCACGTCCTTCGAGCACGCGAACTTGCGCTCGTTGTTGATCCAGCAGACATACATGCTGCGGTTACCGTCGACCTCGGTGTAGCGGCCCATGATGCCGGCCAGGCCATCGCCCTCGGGCCGGACCTGCGCCGCGATCGCGCCGTCGGCGAAGTCTGCGGACTCGTCGGGATGCAGGAAGAGATACAGGTTGTCGGTTGCCAGGCTCAGCGTGTACACGCCATCGGCAACCTGCGCGGAGTAGCCGTCTTCCTCGCCGACAGGCCAGGTACCCGGATCGTTATCGTCGAACGAGTTATTGACGATCAGATTGCCCTCGTCGCTCGTGGGCTCGCCGCTGTCGCCGGAGGGCTCGTCGCTGGCCGGAGGCTCACCCTGATCGCCGCCCGAATCGGCCAGATTACCGATCACTTCCAGCTTGGCAGTCTTATCATCCGCCGCACCGACCTTGCCCATCGTCATCTCGCCCTCAAGCACCTCGCCGGTGCTGGCGCGGTAAACCGTGACCTTGAGCTGATCGCCGTCGGCATGAGAGCGCAGAATATCGCAAACAGCTGCCTCGTCGGTGATCGACTTGCCTTCCATCTTGACCAGCAGATCGGCGGGCTGAATACCGACTTGCGAGGCCGGGCTGCCGCTGGCAACGCCGATGATCGCCATGCCCTCGTCGGTGCCGAAATAATCCGCGTACTCGTTCGGCACCAGGTTCAGGCCGATAAAGTGACGATTCTTGCCCTCTTCAAGCTGCGCGACGATCGGCTTGGCCTGCGACATCGCGATCGCATAGTTGGTGTTCTGCGCATCGGGGATGCCCAGCGAGTTGACGCCGATCACTTCGCCCTTGCGGTTGACCAGCGGGCCGCCCGAGTTGCCGGGATTGATCGCGGCATCGGTCTTGATCAGGTTCTCGAACTTGCTCAGCTGTGCGTTGAGCTGCGAGATGCTGCCGGGATTGACCGAGATGTCGTTGCCGAGGTCGAACGAGAGCGGATAGCCCAGCGCCACAACCTCTGCGCCGGCCTTCATGCTGCTGCTCTCGCCCAGCGTCGCCTCTTGCAGGCCCTCGGTATTCTCAACCTTCAGCACCGCCAGATCGTCGCACTGAGAGCGGCCCACAACCCGAGCCGATCGCGTACGGGTGCTGTCGGCGAGCGCGATCTTGACCACTGAAGCGCCTTCGACAACGTGAGCATTTGTAATGATCAGGCCATCATCCAGGTTATACACAATGCCGGTTCCGGCTCCCAGGCCCTCGGTCTGAATCGCTGTCTCGCCAAACTCGGCGACAACCCGAATCGTGGAGGGGCGCAGCTTCTCGGCGATCTCCTCGTTGTTCATGGTCGTCGCGGCGGGAGAAGCGGTGGGCTCAGAAGTCGCTTCGGGCGCGGCGGAGGGGGCAGCGGAGGGGGATGATACGACAGCGGAAGGGGAGGAACTTGGCGCATCCGTCGATGGCGCGCCACCACAGGCGCTTAGCACAAGAGCGCCGACGAGAATCAGGGGGGAGAGCCGCACGGCCATACTCCTTCTAAGGTTGAGGCGCAACCCGACCTCAGACCAACCAGAACATTACAGCCTACGGTTGCAATAGGAACAATCTGAAAGGGATAGCTTCGGGTAGGAAATATCGCTACAGTATACTGAAACGCTACTCGAAATTGAATCGTTACGCGGCAGGAAATCAAACCAAAGTATAAGATCGTATGGCTTCAAAACAAGACTGCGGGGGTCCTGATGCAGATTAGCACTTCAAGTCTTGGCTCCATCCTACCCGGCATCAGGCCGAGGGGAAGAAAGGAATGATATGCGTCAATTGTTGATGATCTGTGGAATGATCGTAGTAACTGTGGGCTTGAGCTGGCTGCTGAGCCCCAGAACACCCGCCCCCGCGCTCCCACAGGCATTGCTTGGTTCTGATACTGCCTGGCTGGTGCAGGCAAAACACATCAGCTACTATCGACGTACCCTCTCTCTGCTGAATTTAATGCTTCCCGTGCTCGGTTTATCAATCGCGATCCGGCTTGGGTGGAGCGCGGCGCTGCGTGAATGGCTCGAAACCCACGGTGTGCGCCAGCCCTGGCTGCTGGTCGCCGCCTTTACCGCGATGTTTGTGATCGTGGCGACGCTGCTGAGCCTGCCGCTCAATTACGCCGGCCTGGCCCTCCGCCGCTCGTATGGCCTGTCGCAGGAGCCGACGCTGAGCTGGCTGAGCCGACAAGCGATCGAGCTGGGCGTCTCGCTGGTACTGGCGCTGGTCGCGATCGAAGGGCTGTACTGGCTGCTGCGTGTCGCGCCGAATCTGTGGTGGCTCCTGGCATCGGGCGGCTTTGTCGTGCTGACGCTGCTGCTGAGCTACCTGACGCCCTATGTGATCACGCCGCTCTTTTTCACGCAGCGGCCACTGGAAGATCAAGCGCTGCGAGAGCAGATCTTTCAGCTTGGCGAGCGCGTGGGCACGCCGATCAACGAGATCTATGTCATCGACGCCAGCGCGCAGGGCAACGAGGGCAACGCCTACTTCACCGGAGTCGGCGGCTCCACGCGCGTCGTGCTCTACGATACGCTGCTGCGCGAGTATCCCACGGATCAGCTGTTGATCATTCTGGCGCATGAGCTGGGTCACTGGCGCGGGCAGCACGTCTGGCAAGGACTGCTGATGTCGTGGATCGCGGCGCCGCTCGGGCTGTGGATTGTGTACGTGCTGCTGGGCTGGCTGCTGCCGGCCTGGGGCATTCGCGATCGCGCCGATGTCGCCGGATTGCCGCTGATCCTGCTGATCGTGACGCTGGGAACGCTGGCGCTGCTGCCGGCTCAGAACTGGATCTCGCGGCGCTGGGAGCGGAGCGCCGACCAATTCGCGATCCAGGCCACAAGCGATCCGGCGGCATTTCAGGCCACCTTTGTGCGCCTGGCCAGGCAAAACCTCACCGATCCCACGCCGCCGCCCTTTTTTGAAAGCCTGCTGGGCACGCATCCCGCTGTCGGCAGACGAGTCGCCGAGGCACAACCTATGCTGTACCCTTGACGTGCTCTAGAGCTACGTGTATGATCGAAGAGAAGCGCATTAATTCTAGAGTTAGACGCAGGATGATGTATAGAGTTTCGCGATCCTTTGGTGAGGAACGTTGCTTAAAACAATGGAGTTGGGCAGTTCACCCAACCACGGAAAGGCCGCCACAATGATCCGAGTAACTGTGGACAGCATTCGTGTCAACCTGCTTGCGCAGCAACGCATGGTGATGCTGCGCGAAGTGGACAGCCGGCGCTATCTGCCGATCTGGATCGGAGCATTTGAGGCGGAAGCGATTGGCGCAGCTATGCAGGGGCACGACCCGCCGCGCCCACTCACGCACGATTTGCTCCGCAATGTGATTACCGAGCTGGGAGGCGCGGTGCAGTACATTGCCGTGACGCAGCTTCAGGACGCGACGTTCTTCGCGCGAATCGTCGTGGACGTGCGTGGCGTGCGGCGCGAGATCGACGCGCGGCCCAGCGATGCGATTGCGCTCGGGCTCCGGGTTGACGCGCCGATCTATGTCGCAGAGCAGGTGCTTGACCATGCGGGCGTGACGCTGAACGACGAGGACGAGGACGAGGAAGACGAAGAGGAAGAAGAAAAACCATCGCTCTTCCCGCCCGTGTCGCGCCGCGAAGCTCCCGAAGAGACCGAAGATCGCGAAGTGAGCGATGAGAATCTTTCGCTCTTCCGCGACTTTATCAACAGCCTGGAGAACAAAAAGCCGCCTGAGGAAGAAAAATAAGGCCATTTCCAAGCTGTAGGGCTCAGAGCTAGAGCGGCTGCTTCGGCAACCGCTCTTTTATTCGCTCTTTGATCGGCGAGTATCAAAAGTGTGGATAACTGACCCTGTGTTGTGGATAACTCACGTCGAATGTGGATAACCCCGTACCTTCGTCGTACGTCGCGGACGTACGTACGGAATGCATAGATGGGGAAAATCCGTGTATAACGCGGGGAAGTAGTAGCCGGTACACTGTGTATAAACGTGTATAACCAGCGGCAGATTGTGGAAGACTTTTCCCGATTGCATGTCGCAGACAATCGCCTTTTGTACAGTGGGGATGATTATCCACAGATCCTCCTGAGCGCGCATGCATCTCTAGGAGCCGATTTTACGTAGTTATCCACGAATCCACAATCTCTACTGGTACTGAGACTCTTTTAAAGAGTAAGAAACGAAAAGGTGTGTACAACTCCTGGTTCATGGCACGGTGATTGCCTTTGCGCCGGAACGTAGAACCAGATAGTGAATACGCGAGGAGTTAACAGATGCAAAATACACAATCATACGATCAGCAAAGCGCGTTAGTGCACGAGCTTGTCGCCAATACCTTACAGCCTAACAACCACGAGCTGCTACGGCACCTCGGGCAGGTTTTGGGAATCAAGGCTCAGGACCGGCTCTTGCTGATCATTGGCTCGAACAGCGATGCAGCGCAGCAAATGCTTGCTGAAGCGTTTGATTGCGAGGTTGAGGTCTTCGCGGGCGATCTGGGAACGCTGCCCTACGAAAGCGAACAATTTCACAGCGCGATCGTCACGGTTCCGCTGACCAAAGATCTTCATGCCGTCGCGCGTGAGTTGTCGCGGGTATTAAAGCCGGCCGGTAGCCTGGGCATGGTGATCTTCTCGGTGTATCGCGACCAGATGCCTGAAGATACCGAGCCGGATCAGGTGCTGCCCTTGATCAGCACGGCCCGACCGGCGGCGGTCTATCGCGCGGTGCTGGCTGAGTGCGGCTTTACCGCCTTCGTCACAAAGGATCGCCGACGCGACCTGAAACGGGCCGCGCTGGACAGCTATCGCGAGCACATGCTGCACAGCAGCGCCGATGCGCCCGTACCAGCGCCGGATCTGTCGAACCAGGCGCTGGGCCTGCTGGCCTCCGGTAGTGTGAGCATCACCCTGATCACCGCTGAGAAGGGCCTGTAGTCAGCTTCGACCAGGCAGCATATGGAGAGGACGAGCTTAAGCTCGTCCTTTTGCATTCCACTTTTGAGCCTGGTATAATAGCCCAAGCCCGAACAGTTGGGTTCTACGCGGCGCACACTTGCCAACCCCGCCAGGACCGGGAGGTAGCAACGGTACGTGAGTCACTGCGGGTGTCGTAGAGCAGCCTAACTGTTTCGGGTTTTTTGCTGCCTGAAAATAGAACCCAGAACCAAGGAGAGATCGGTTCTGGGTTCTAGGTTCTTTGAATCTGCAACACTTGCGGATCGCGTTGCGTCATATGGCTCGGAACGTTCTACCGCACATAAACAAGCAATAATGAAGCAACTAAGGAGCTTATAATGACGACGCAACGATTAACACGATCCAGCACTGACAAGGTGCTCGGCGGTGTCTGTGGTGGCCTTGGCCAATATTTCGGGATCGATCCGGTTGTTGTCCGGCTGATTATGCTGGCGCTGGTCTTCGCCGGCGGCATGGGCCTGCTGATCTATCCCGCGCTATGGCTGGTAACGCCGGTTGACGGCATGTCGCAGCCGACGCTGGGCGAGGGCCTGCGCGATATGCGCCAGCAGGTGCAGACGTTTGGTCAGCAGGCCAGCCAGCAGGTCCATTCGGCGTTCTCCTCGTCCACTTCCACGCCGCGCTTCGATCCGCAGACCGGCCAGCCGTTGTACACGACGAGCCAGAACCGCAACCGAACGCTGGGCTTTGTGCTGCTGGGCATCGGCATGCTGATGCTGGCGAGTATGCTCTCGCATCCTGAGATCTTCTTTGCGGTGCTGCTGCTGGGCGGCGGCCTGTATTTCCTGCGCCGCAACCGGTAGCCCAAAGCTGATCTGCTCATCAATAACCCCGTACTCGATCTGAGTGCGGGGTTGTGTTTTTAAGCACGCGCGATGATTGCCAGTCCATATGTTGATGGAATGTGGAAAAGAACAGCCGAGCAGTACGCTCGGCTGTTCGTATGAGGCGCAATGTGGAAAAGCTGTTGATTACTGATCCAGACGGTAGGGCACGCTGGTTACCACGCGATTCTTACGGAACAGCAGCGCGCCCTTGATCATCAGCGCGGTCTGGTTGTGCAGCAGCGCATGCCACCAGCGCGCGGGGACAAACTCCGGCAGCACAACGGTAATGATGTCGTTGTTCCACTGGCGATCGACCTCGTCCAGGTAGCGAATCAGCGGACGAACCAATGAGCGGTAGGGTGAGTCGAGAACGATGAGCTGCGTTGTTCCGCCCCACTTGGCCCATTTTGCCCGCAGCTTGGCGGTCTGCTCCTCATCCATGGCTACATGAACCGCAATCACATTGCCAGGCGCGATCGACTCGGCGTACTTGAGCGCGTTGACCACACCACGATGCAGCGTCGAGACCGGCACGACCACAGTGTTGCGCAGGGGCGGCGGTGGCTCCAATCCTTCCAGCGACAGCTGCTCTGCGGCAATCACATAGTGACGATGGATGGCGAGAAACATAGCAATGATGGCGGGAAGCAGCAACAGCAAAATCCAGGCGCCGAGCAAAAACTTCTGCGATATGACGACAATCGCCACGACGAATGTGGTGAAGGCGCCGATACCGTTGATCAGCATGCCACGCTGCCAGCCGGCTTCGCGCAGCCGTCGCCAGCGCTGAACCATGCCCGTCTGTGCAATCGTAAATGAAATGAAGACGCCACCGGCGTAGAGTGGGATCAGCGCCGTGACCGTTGCGTTAAAGATGACGATCAGCACGCTTGCGGCAACGGCAAGCACAATGATGCCATTCGAAAAGACCAGGCGATCGCCCAGCGAGGCGAACTGGCGGGGCATGTAGCGATCGCGCGCCAGGAATGAAAGCAGGCGTGGGAAGTCCGCGTAGGCGGTGTTGGCTGCCAAGATGAGGATCGTTGCCGTTGCCGCCTGAAGCACGGAATAAGGTAGACCACGACCGCCAAAGACGCCGCGTCCAATCTGTGAAAGCACCGTCTCGGGATTACCAGGCTCAGGCGGCAGCGCGAGATATTGCTGGGCGAGAAAGGTGATGCCCAGAAACATGATCGTCAGGAGCCCGGCCATGATCGTCAGGGTTGCACGAGCGTTCACCCACTCCGGTTTCTTGAACGCCGGGACGCCATCCGAGATGGCTTCAATGCCGGTGAGCGCGGTACAGCCGGCCGCAAACGCCTTCATGATAAACAGAATACCGATGGTTTCGGCCACTGCCTGAGCCGACACGACATGCTCGGTAGAGTTTACGGGAACGATTGTTCCTGTCAGGAAGCGGTAGCTACCAACGATCAAGAGGGTAAAGATGGTGGCCAGAAAGGCATAGGTTGGAATTGAAAAGATAATGCCGGACTCGCGCAATCCCCGCAGATTCGTGAGTGTCAGCAGTAACACAAAGACGAGCGCCATTGGCACACGGTACGCGTCTAGCTGCGGTAGCGCTGAAACAATCGCGGAGACACCCGCCGAAAGTGACACTGCGACGGTCAGCACATAGCCTACTAAAAGACCGGCGCCGGCAGTGAGGCTCGGCAGCACGCCAAGGTTATCTTTGGCGACGATGTAGGAGCCGCCGCCATGCGGATATGCCTTAATCGTCTGGCGATATGAAAACGAAACAACAACCAGCAATATGGCAATGCCGGCCGCAACAGGCAAAGAAAGGCTAAGCGCCGCAATTCCTCCCAGCACCAGAATATGTAGGATTTCCTCCGTGGCATACGCTACAGAAGATAGCGCATCCGAAGAAAAGACAGCCAGCGCAACCTTTTTCGAGAGCCGCTCATGCGTTTGTCGTGCTGTCTCGATGGGAGAGCCTATGACGAATCGCTTAAGCTCGCTGAACATAGATTACAAACCTCTTGTGAGACCCAAATCCAATGCGATCATCTACGCACGAGCACCAGGTCGGTTGCGGCGATCGATGAAAAGCCGCAGCGCTGTGCCATGCTGTACCTGTGCATTGTTCGGGCCATCATTAACGCGCAAAAAGACCGCAATGACGACAATTGGTCGTCGTCACGACGGCCTCAGCACAGCGAATCATAGCATGCCGGTAGCGCTTGTCAACCACCGAATTAGCGCTTCACAATCATATATAGCCGTGGTACAATGACCGGTGTTCGGTAGGAGCAGAAGATGGGCGACAACGCACAACAGCTACAATCTTCAGCAGCACGCAGTCACATCGCGGGCGCTGTTGTCGGCTGCTCCAAAAACGCGCTGCGCCGGCTGGGCCTGTGGCGTGCGGCACGTAACCGGATGGCGGCCCCGGCTGCCAGCAATTAATTTTCCATTTCACAGAACAAAGAACGATCGAATGCGCGCACGATTTGCGGCTTGTTCGGTTGCACTTTGTTTTTTTGTTTGTATATCGTTTACTATACGGTCTCCAGAAGGAGCTACCTGATGCCTAAAAAAATTCTTGTCTCGGTTGCCTGGCCATACGCCAACGGTCCGCGTCACGTCGGACACGTGGCCGGCTTTGGCGTACCCAGCGATATTTTCGCGCGCTATCATCGTCTGGCCGGCAACGATGTGCTGATGGTCTCGGGAACCGACGAGCATGGCACGCCGATCACGGTCCAGGCCGATAAAGAAGGCGTAACGCCCAGGGTGCTGGCGGATCGCTACAGCGCGGTGATCTCCGAAGATCTCCAGAATCTTGGCCTGTCGTACAATCTATTTACGCGCACCACGACTAAAAATCACTATCGCGTGACGCAAGATCTGTTTTTGCAGATGCTCAACACCGGCGCGATCTACAAAGATACAATGACCGGCACGTTCTCGGCGAGCGGTCAGGCGCTGCCGGATCGCTACGTCGAGGGCACGTGTCCGATCTGTGGCTACGGCGAGGCGCGCGGCGATCAGTGCGATAACTGCGGCAATCAGCTCGATCCGGTCCAGCTGATCAATCCGCGCTCCAAGATCGACGGCTCGACGCCGGTCTTCAAGCCGACCGAGCATTTCTTTCTGGATCTGCCCAAGTTCCGCGAGCAGCTGCGTGTGTGGATCGAGGGGCAGACGCACTGGCGGCCGAATGTGCGCTTGTTCTCGCTGAATCTGCTGGAACATGTGCAGCCGCGCGCGATCACGCGTGACCTTGAGTGGGGCGTGCCGATTCCGCTGCCCGGCTTCGACGGCAAGCGCATCTATGTCTGGTTCGACGCGGTGATCGGCTATCTGTCGGCGAGCATCGAGTGGGCGACAGTCAACGGCACGCCCGATGCCTGGAAAGAGTGGTGGCTCAATCCCGACGCGCGCGGCTACTACTTCATGGGCAAGGACAACATCGTTTTTCACGCCGAGATCTGGCCTGCGATGCTGATGGGCTACGAGAGCGGCCCGCTGACCGGCGGCGAGCGTCCGCTGGAGCTGCCCTACGATGTGGTCTCGTCGGAGTTCCTGACGATGGAGGGCAAGAAGTTTTCGTCGTCGCGGGGCGTGGTGATCTATGTGCGGGATGTGCTCTCGCGCTACGATCCCGACGCGCTGCGCTACTATCTGACGATCGGCGGGCCCGAGACGCAGGACACCGATTTTACCTGGGCCGAGTTCGTGCGCCGCAACAACGACGAGCTGGTCGCGACCTGGGGCAATCTGGTTAACCGCGTGATCAAGAACGCCTACAACAACTTTGACCTCGTGCCGCAGCCGGGCGAGCTGACCGAGGAAGATCGCGCGATCCTGAGCGCGATCGAGAGCGGCTTCGGGAGTGTCGGCCAGCTGATCGAGGCGGCGCGCTTCCGGGCTGCGCTTCAGGAAACGCTCAGTCTGGCCGCGCAGGCCAACGCCTATATCTCGGAGCAGGAGCCGTGGAAGGTGATCAAGCTTGATCGAGCGCGCGCCGCGACGATTCTGTATGTGGGCCTGCGCGTGATCGATAATCTCAAGATCTTGTTCTGCCCGTTCCTGCCCTTCTCGTCGCAGCGGCTGCACGAGATGCTGGGCTACGAGGGCACGATCGCCGGGCCGCTCTTCTTCAAAGATGTCGACGAGGAAGGCGAGACCCATCGCGTGCTGACGTGCGAGCCCGAGACCTGGATCGGGCGCTGGGAGCCAAGCCAGCTGCCGATCGGCCAGGAGTTGAAGGAGCCCGCGCCGCTCTTCCGCAAGCTGGATCTCAAAGTTGTCGACGAGGAGCTGGCGCGGTTGGCGCAAAACTAAGCAAGTGGTGACGCACGACCCGCAGCGCTGCGCGGTCGAGCGCCGCATTCACGGAAGGAATATACACATGCGAATCGTTTTGGATGCGGTCGGCGGCGATCACGCGCCGGTTGCCCCGGTTGCAGGCGCTGTCGAAGCGGCGCGATCGTTGGGCGTTGAGATCGTGCTGGTCGGGCCGCAGGATCAGGTGCAGGCCGAGCTAGCGCAGCACAACACGACGGGTCTGTCGATCTCGGTCGTGGATGCTCCCGAGATGATCGAGATGGATGAGCATCCGGTGCAAGCCGTGCGCCGCAAAAAGCGCTCCTCGATCGCGGTGGGTCTGCGGCTGGTCCGTGAAGGTGAGGCCGACGCGTTCGTCTCGGCGGGACACAGCGGCGCGGTGATGGCGGGCGCGATCTTTGTGCTGAGCCGCATTCCCGGCGTCGAGCGGCCGTGCCTGGCGACGGTCTTTCCCTCGCTCAAAGGCACGATTACGGTTGCGGATGTGGGCGCGAATACCGACAGCAAGCCCGAGTATCTGGCGCAGTGGGCGCGCATGACGAGTCTGTACGCGCAGCTGGTGCAGGGCATTGAGCGGCCACGGGTGGCGCTGCTGGCCAACGGCGAGGAAGACTCCAAGGGCGATAAGCTGGTGCAGGACGCTCATGCGCTGCTCAAGCAGAGCGATCTTAACTTTGTGGGCAACGCCGAGCCCAAGGACGCGCTGGTCGGCGATATTGCGGATGTGATCATCGCCGATGGCTTTGTGGGTAATCTTTTTATCAAAGGCGCGGAGGCGGTGGCGAAGTTTGCGGTTAAGAAGATCCAGCGTGAGCTGAGCGGGCCCGAGGTTCTGCTGCGCGTCGTCGCAGGCCTGGTGCCGACGGCGCTACTGGTTGCTACGAGCAAGCACAAAGGCCGGGTGCTGCTGGCAAGTCTGCTGGGCGGTCCGGCGCTGCTGGGCGCGGTGCTGGCTCCGGCGATCGTGCGCATGGCCCGGACGCTCGACTACCGCGCGTACGGCGGCGCTCCGCTGCTGGGCGTCAACGGCGTGGCGATTATCGCGCACGGCAAGTCCGATCCGCAGGCTATCACCAGCGCGGTTCGCCGCGCGAAGGAGATGGTCGATCGGGGACTGGTTGCGGCGATCGAGAGCGGCATAGGCGAGACGAAGAACCCAGAACTAAGAACCTAGAACCTGGGGCAAGGAAGAACAAAAGAACCAAAGAACAAAGGAACAAAGGGCACACACAACGTTTATTTGTTCTCTTGTTCGTTTGTTCCCTTGTTCTGCGTTCTAATACTGACCTCGCCCGCAGTGACGACGTGCTGCCGGCCTCCTTCGTCGTGCAGGATCAGCGCGCCGTCGAGCGTGACGTCGTGAGCTACGCCGAAGATTGGGCCGCTGGGCGTTTCGGCGCGAACGGCCTGGCCGAGCGTGCACAGACGATTGCGCCAGGCATCGAAGAGCGCGGAGCGCGCGCCCTGTCGCAGCTTATGGTAGCGATCGTCGAGCCGGGTGAGCAGCGCCGCTAGTAGCTCGCGCCGTTCGAGCGAGTGGCCTTGCTCATCGCTGAGGCTGGTAGCGATCTCGGCCAACTCGGGGATCGAGCGCGGGCTCCAGTTGACGTTGATGCCGCAGCCGATCACGACCCAGCGCAGCTGCGCATCGCTCATCTCGGTCTCGACCAGAATGCCGCCCAGCTTGCGGCCTTTGATCTGAAGATCGTTAGGCCACTTGAGATCGACGGCCAGCCTGGTGACGCTCTCGATCGCCTCGGCAGCCGCAACCGCCGCCAGCATCGTGATCAAGAAGGCGTCGCCGGCGGGCAGCCACATGGGATGGAGCAGCACCGAGACCAGCAAGCTGGTGCCGGCGGGCGCGGTCCAGCTGCGGCCGCGCCGTCCACGACCGGTGACCTGCTCGTCGGCCACAAAGACCAAACCCTCAGGCGCGCCGAGCCGGGCCTGATCTTTGAGCAGATCGTTGGTGGAGCCGACCGAGGCGAAGAAGCGCACCTCGTTGCCGACGATCCGCGTAGGCAGCGCGCCTGAGTCAAAGCTCGTCCAGTCCTCTTGATCCATCAGCGCTACTCCGTCGCGTCCAGGCGCAGCGCAACATCGATCGCCGACAGCGTTGTCTGGACTGCGCTGTCTTCTTCGTCGATGGTGAACGAGCCGTCAGGCTGCTGGTTGGCTTGCAGCAGCTCCCAGGCGCGCTCGACCAGCGCCGTGCGCGTGGTGTAGCCGGCATCGAGCAGCGCTTGCAGCATCCAGGCCAGCATCGAGCCGGTCCACTGCTTGGAGAGCGTCTCGCCCAGCCCGGCGATCAGCCGCCGAGTTGCGCGCGTCTCCTGGCCGTAGATCTTCTCGAACGCGGGCACGGCCAGCCACGAGCTATGCGTGCGAAATCCGGTCAGCAGTCCGTCGCGGGCTTGCTGGGTCTGGAGCCAGTTCACCGCCCGATCGACCGGCAGCTCGTCGTCGGAAAACACTGCCAGCGCGCCGGCACACAGCGCGGTTGTGTAAATATCGGCGGGCGTAGACTCGGGATCGCTCCAGGGCGGCGGGTTGAACGCTTGAAGCGCCGGCGACTCGCGCCAGATGCCGCCACGAGTCTGGTGCTCGCTCAGATAGTCGATCGCTCGCTGCATGGCCGCGCTATCGCTCTGCCGCAGCTCGTGCAGCCAGTAGAGCGCGTAGGCGGTTGTCGAGAACGCGCTGGGCCTTCCCGCAACCAGATCGAAGGGAAAGCTGCCGTCGGGCTGTTGCAGCGCCAGAAACCCGTCGATCGCCGGCGGTGCCTCCGCGCGCAGCCGATCCGGCTCCAGCATTCCGAGCAGCCGCGCCTGCTCCAGCGGCGTGCCGTGGGCCCCGACGAACGCTCGCGCTCGCGCAATATCGATTGCCATCACTTATTCTCCTCGCTCGGCGCTAATCGTCATCTGCTCACCGACGCCGCGCAGCTCGACCTGACCATGTACATCTTCATGAAACAGCCGCGCCTCGCCAATCTGCCGATCGGTCCAGCTAAGCATACCCTCAGAGCGACCGCCTTCAGAAAATATAATCGCTTGTGGTCGCAGCGCCTGCATCACCCGTGTGTCGGTCCCACGCTTCCAAGGATAGATCGCCAACGCCGACGCTTCAAGATCGAGCGCCTCCAGCTCCTGCTCGGCCTCGTCGTCGATCGATTGCAGAAAGTGCGCCGCCGTCGCTCCGCAGCGCAGCGCCAGCGTGAGCCGGCCCTCGTGCTCGGTGAGCGTGTCGAGCGCGCACTCGCCAAGCTTGATCTGATCGCCGGCGGTGATCGGCTGGGGTGTGACGCTCTGCGCGGCCAGCAGATCCCACCAGGCATCCTGATTGCTGTTGTTTTCTTCGGTCGCCGCCATCAGCGCCATACCGACGCGGTAGCGCTTGAGCGCAGCCAGCTGGCCGGGAATCGTCCTGGCGTCGGGTCGCGTCAATATCAGCACGTCCAGATCGCGCTGTCCGAACGGCAGTGCATTGCCGAGCCAGGTTGCCAGCGCGGCGCCATCTTCGCCGCCGTCGATCAGCACGGTCTTGCCGTTGGGCGTCATGATCAACGCGGCATCGCCGGGAAGCGCGGGTACAAGAATACGTAGCTGGTCAGGGTGCCGCCCGCCGATCAGCAGCGCGCCAAAAACTAACGCCAGGAGCACAACCAGGCCCAGGCTGAGTCGTAGTGGAAGTGGGCGAATCATGCTAGCTCACAGCGGGGGGCGAGAACGATAATAGAACCAAGAACCAAGAACCAAGAACCAAGACCTAAGGAACAAAGAAAGTACCGATCTTCCCCCTCGCCTACCGCAGTGGGAGAGGGGGTGCCGAACAACGTGAGGCGGGGGTGAGGGCCATATTGATCCTGGTTTAGGCCCGCAGCGCGATCGCTTCGATCTCGACTCGTGCGTCACGCGGCAGCCGGGCAACCTCGACGGTTGAGCGCGCCGGCGGCTCCTGATCGAAGTATTCGGCGTAGGTCGCGTTGACCGCCGCGAAGTCGTTCATATCCGCCAGAAAGATCGTGGTCTTGACGACATGCTTGCGTGACGATCCGGCCGCCTCAAGCAGGCCGCTCAGGTTGTCGAGGACGCGCCGCGTCTGCTCTTCGATCGAGCCCGTGACGAGCTGGCCGGTGCTGGGGTCCATCGGAAGCTGGCCCGAGCAGAAGACCAGGTCGCCCGCGACGATTGCCTGCGAGTAGGGGCCGATCGCGCCGGGAGCGTGCTCAGTGCTGATGACAGATCGTTGGGTTGTCATAGAAGCTCCTTATTCAAAATCTTCAACCGCGTGTTCCAGGTGTCGAATCTGCGCGCTTTCGCTGCCGGGCGTGATCTGGATCGCGACGACATCGATCCGCCACGGTCCAGGCCAGGGCGTGCGGGCCGTCTCCAGCGCTTGCAGGTAATGCTGTGCCAGCTGAGCCAGCCGCCGCTGCTTGGCGGGCGTTACCGACTCTTCGGCCAGTCCACGGGCTGTCGAGCGACGCGTGCGAACTTCGACAAAAACAAGTACTGGCCCGTCGCTGGCGATCAGATCCAGCTCGCCAGCGGCGCAGCGCCAGTTAGATGCGATGATACCATATCCTTTACGCTGCAAGAACGCGGCGGCGAGTGCCTCTCCGCGCCGTCCAAGAGTTCGGCGCTGATCCCCCATAATTACCCCTTCGACAAGATGATTGTTCTTCTTTATAATGCACTATGTCAATACTTTGCTCCTGTGGTTGAGCGCTGCTCGGCTTCGCAGGTCGTCGCCTGCAAGAGGCTCACTCCCATGCGTCAACGGCGTCAACTTATTGTGCGTACTCCTAAGCAAACCAACCTTACGCAGGTTACGGTTTTACAACACTTGAGTCAGGCGATCGCTGCTGCTCAGCCTCTTGCCGAGGTCGGGCTGATGCTGGCCTACGATCTTCAAGCGTCGCTCGGCCTGAACGATATGGTGCTGGCCACCTATAACGAGGCCGAGAATATTCTGCATTTTCGGGTGGTTGTACGCAATCAGCTGGTTGAGCACTGGCCGTCGGTGCCGGCGAATGTGCATCCGCTGGTCGAGAGCATCTGGCGCCGCAAGCCGCATCTTATCCCGGCGACAACACCAACCAAGCAGGCCTGGTTTACGCTGCCGATGATCTTTGCCGGCAGCGTCGTCGGCGTGCTGGCGGTCGGCGAGGCACATCATGCGCGCCAGTACCAGCCGACGCTGGAAGCCTGCGCTGCGCTGCTGGCGACGTCGGTCTATACGCTTGAGCAGTTCGAGTCGCTGGAGCTGACGTTTGCGGAGCAGGCCGATACGCTGGCCGGAATCAGCGAGATCGCGCGGCAGCTCAACGCCACGCTCAATGTTCAGCAGATCGTCGATCTGGTGCTGACGTATGCGCTCGGCACCGGCGAGAAGCTCAACGGCGCGGTGCTGCTCTTGAGCGATCCCAGGACACTGACCGTGCAGGCGCATCACGGCGCGGCTCAGGCGATCGCGGCGGGCTGCAAGCTGTTCAAGGATGGCTGTGCCGACGTGAGCGACTTCAATCTCGATCGCGAATATCTGATCCAGCCGGTCGAGGCATTTCCGCCGCAGCTTCGCTTCCGTGAGAGCGGCAGCCAGGCGATTTTTCCGCTGCGTCACGAGGATCGGCTGCTGGGCACGCTGGTGCTGAGCGGCAATAGCTCGCACTACTTCGGCCCGATCCAGGTGCGCTTCCTGCATCAGCTAACCGCGCACGGCGGCCTTGCGCTCAGCAACGCCCACGCCTACACCAAGATCGCGCAGCAGCATGATCTGCTGGATCAGCGCTTAAGGCAGCTTCAGGCTGTCTCGCGCATCAGCCAGGCGATCAGCGCGCATCTCAATCTTCAGGCGCTGCTGCCCGAGATCGTCGAGGTGGTGCGCTCGACCCTGGGCTATCGCTCGGCGCTGCTGAGCCTGGTCGACACCGACAATCCCAACTCGCTGCGCCGTGTAGCAGCTGTCGGTCTCCCTGACGACGAATGGCGCGTGCTGAGCAGCCAGGATGTGCCGCTGTCGCACTACAAGATGCTGATGGCCGAAGATTTTCGCATCGGCCGGTCGTTTTACATACCGCATGATCACGCGGCGATCGATCTGATCGATCAGCAGGAGCTGTTTGCACGCTCGTATCGCCCGCCGATCGCCGAGCGCGCGCCCAACGAGTGGCATCCCGACGACGTGCTGCTGGTGCCGCTGTACGGGCATCGCGGCGGCCTGGTTGGTATCTTGTCGGTCGATGATCCCGCCGATGGTCAGCGCCCAATCCCGGAGACGATCACGGTGCTTGAGATCTTCGCGACCCAGGCGGCGACGGCGATCGAGAACGCGCGGCTCTACGCCGAGATGGAGCGGCAGGCGCTCACCGACAACCTGACCGGCCTGGCCAATCAGCGACACTTCATGATGCATCTGGCGCAGCACATCTCGTGGTCGGAGCGTGAGCATCACGGCCTGACCGTGCTGGCGCTGGACATCGATCATTTCAAAAGCTACAACGATAACTTCGGGCATCTGGCCGGCAATATTGTGCTGCGCCAGTTTGCCAATGTCGTGCGGCAAACACTGCGCTCCAGCGATCTGGTTGCGCGCTGGGGCGGCGAGGAGTTTTTCGCGCTGCTGCCGCACAGCACGCTCGACGGCGCGCTTGAGGTCGCGGAGCGGATTCGCACTGCTGTCAAGCAGCATCCGTTTCCGCATCGCTCGATCACCGTGAGCATCGGCGTGACCGAGTTTGTGCCGGGCATGGCCGATCAGGAGTTGCTGGCCACGACCGACGAGGCGTTGTACCGCGCCAAGATCACTCGCGACACGGTTTCTACCTGATCGAAGGCGCCGGCTGATCGGCCAGCCAGAAGAAGCGCGCGTAGAAGCGGCGCAGCTCACGCAGCAGCGGACGGCCCAGCGCCAGGATCAGGCCCGCCGTCGAGAGTGCCCGCAGCGCGTCCCATGCCAGCGACCCCGACAGCACGTAAAAGGTCCAGTAGCGTTGCAGCGCCTCCACCAGCGATAGCCCCGGCTGCCACGACAGGCCGCTGCTGCCGGTCTGAAACGGCCAGAAATACACGTTCATCAGCACGCCGAAGAACATCCCCGCCGCGTAGCCATACACCGCCAGCAGAATCAGCTCCAGCCAGCTTCCTTGTGGCAGCCGCAGCAGCCGCAGTCCGGCCGCGCCCATCCCGATCCAGCCCATCGCCAGCATCTGAAACGGCAGCCACGGCCCGATGCCGACCGTCAGCAGCGCCGAGACAAACAGGCTCAGCGTGCCGTGCAGAAAGCCGAAGCGCGCGCCATAGGCGTATCCCAGCAGCATCGGCAGGAAAAAAAACGTGGGGCTATCGCCGAAGCCGGTTGGCAGCCGCAAGATCGCGTTGATCGCCGTCAGCACGCCGAGGGCGGCCACAATCTTGGCGTTCATGCGCCGGCTGCTCAGCTCCGCGACAATCAGTAGCAGCAGCAGCGGCATCAAGATGCCAAAGATCACCGGCGCATCGCCGGAGCGAACGTTGGCCGTCGCATCGGCGGGCAGCGCGCTGAGGAAGAACGGATAGAAAAAGGCGGTCAGGCCGATCAGCGAGATCAGCAGCGAGATCAGCCGACTGGCGAGCTGATCCCCGAATCGTTGGAAGCGAAGGCTCGTCATGCTTCCATTGTACGCGATGTTGCGTGAGCTATCGACAGGACAGCACCGGCGATGGATCGAGATTCACGCCGTCGAGCCAGGTATCGTAGTGGAGATGCGGGCCGGTTGAGTAGCCGGTGCTGCCGACCAGACCGATTGGCGTGCCGGCCTCGACATAATCGCCGTCGCCGACGAGTACCGTCTGCAAGTGGGAGTAGCCGGTTCGCCAGCCGGTAGCGCTCAATACCGAAACATAATTGCCGGCCGGCCAGGTGTTCAGCGCGACGCGTACATAGCCCGAGTGCGTGGCGACAATTGTTGCACCTTCAGTTACGCCGCCGGCTACCGCCAGATCCAGCGCGCCCCACGTAGCGGCCGGCGCATGTGTTCCAACGCCATAGCCCTGCGTCACAATCACGCGACCGCGCGCCGGCACGAGCGGGCAGCGTCCGGGCTTGCCGGTGTCTACAGTTGGCTGCGGCGTCGGCGCGTTCGTCGGGATTGCGGTCGTGGTCGGCAGCGGTGTCTCGGTTGGCGTCGGCGTGCTGGTGGCGGTGGCAGTGGGCGTGTGAGTCGGCGTGCTGGTTGGCGTCGACGTGCTGGTGGCGGTGGGTGTGGTGGTGTTCGTAGCGGTAGCGGTGGGTGTATGAGTCGGCGTGCTGGTAGCGGTAGGCGTGAGCGTTGCCGTAGGCGAGCTGCGGAAGATCGCGGCGGCTGCCTGCGATCCCGAAGAAAATGATCGGAG
>DASWTQ010000490.1:0-7094 GCA_036402055.1 Herpetosiphonaceae bacterium | reverse complement strand
TGTGTCGGCTCCCGACCAGCCGCGCTACATCGGCGATCTGGCGGTCTCGTATCCACACGCGGTGCGGCAGGCCGAGGAGTACAACCACTCGTTGCAGCGCGAGCTGAGCTACCTGGTGACGCATGGACTGCTGCATCTGCTGGGCTACGATCACGAAGCGGCCGAGGATGCCACAGTGATGCGTGGTCGGGAAGAAGCGCTGCTGGGCGCGCTGGGCATCACGCGTGAGAGCTGAGTCGGATCGCGCAGCTGTGGGGCCTGTTTCCGGGCGGCAGGTGATCTGGCGCTGGCTCGTCGGCCTGATCCGCTCGTTCGGCTTTGCGTTCGCGGGCGTCGGCGCGATGCTGCGCACCCAGCGAAACGCGCAGATCCACACGGTCGCGATGATCGTCGTGGCGGCGGCGGGCTGGTTCTTTGGCGTCACGGCCGGCGAGTGGATCGCGCTGATTCTCGCGACGGCGCTGGTGCTGGCGCTTGAGGCGCTGAACACGGCGCTGGAAGCCGTGGTCGATCTGGTCTCGCCGCAGCCGCATCCGCTGGCCAAGAAAGCCAAAGACGTGGCGGCGGGCGCGGTTCTCATCGGCGCGATCGGCGCGGCGCTGGTCGGCTGTATTATTTTTGTACCCAGGCTGCTGGCGCTTTTGGCATCGATCCTGTGAAGATTTTGTTTCTGGCTCCCAGCCCGCCTTATCCTCCTCACGGCGGCGGACAACAGCGCATCTACCAGTTTATTCGTCACGCCGCGCGTGAGCACGAGATCTGGCTGCTGGCGTTCAGCCCCAACGAATCTGCAACCGCCGCGATGAGTCCCCTGCGCGATCTGTGCGAGGTCGTGACGGTTCCAGCGCCGACTCGATCCTCGCTGGATCGGCTGCGCACGACGCTGCTCTCGCCGCTGCCTGACATGGCGCTGCGTGGTCGATCGGCGGCGTTCGAGGCGGCTTTCTCCCAGCTGCTGGATCGCGTGCCGTTCGACGTGGTGCAGGCCGAGAGCATCGAGATGGCGCAGTATGGCCGGCAGCAAGTCCGGTCGCGGCCGCTCTACGTCTACGATGCGTTCAACGCCGAGTTTGTGCTACAGCGCCGCGCCTTCACGACGGATCTGCGGATTCCGCGCAAGTTGCCCGCCGCCGGCTACTCGCTGATCCAGTGGCAGAAGCTGCGCGCCTACGAGTCGCGGCTCAGGCGGCGATTCGGTGGCATGTTTGCGGTCTCGAACGAGGATGCCGCGATCCTGGGCGGTCTGACGGCGCCACTGCCGATCGGTGTTGTGCCCAATGGCGTCGATACGGCATTTTTTGGGCGCGCTGCTCACTCCGCCCCTGCGTCCGATACGCCGTATGTGCTGTTTACGGGAACGCTGGATTTTCGGCCCAACGTCGACGCGGTGACGTGGTTTGCACAGCAGGTTCTGCCGCTGATCCGGGCGCAGCAGCCAGAGATTCGCTTCGCGGTGGTAGGCCGCAATCCCACGGCGGCAGTGCGCGATCTGTCGCGGCTGCCCGGCGTCGAGATCGTCGGCGAGGTGCCGGATGTGCGCCCGTGGTTTGAGCGCAGCGCGGCCTATGTCGTGCCGATGCGCATCGGCGGTGGCGTGCGGCTCAAGGTGCTTGAGGCGCTGTCGATGGAGATGCCGGTGGTCGCTACACACATGGGCGTGGAAGGTGTCGAAGGGCTGACGGGTGGCGTTCATGCGCTGCTGGCGGATCGGCCGGCCGAGTTTGCCGCCGAGGTATGCCGCGCTCTAAGCGATCGGCATCTGGCGCGGCAGCTCGGGGCTGAGGGTCGCGCGCTCGTCGTTGAGCGCTACGACTGGCAGGCGATCGTGCCCCGGATGATCGCGCTATGGCAGCAGTGGTCGGCGAATCTGTCGCGATCTTGAGGCTGATCGCGATCATGATGCGCCGATCACGACGCCCTCACGAGCCGGCAGCGTCAGCGAAATCTGACCGCTCTGCACCACGCCGCCGAGCTTAGGCCCGAAAAAGCTGTGCAGCGCGGTGTCGTCGTCGAAATATTCCCCCACTGTAAACGTGACGTGCTGATCGCTCTCGGCCACGTTGAGCGCGATCAGCAGCGTTTCGTCGTCGCCGGTGCGCGCCATCGCATACACGCTGCCCTCGGCGTAGACGGTTTTGATGCCGCCGTGACGCAGCACCGCGTGATTCTTGCGCAGCTGAATCGTGCCCTTGAAGTAGTCGAACAGCTCGGCGTCCCACTTCTCGCGCTCCCAGGGCATGCCGCGCCGGCTGTCGGGATCAAGCGCGCCGGGCAGGCCGATCTCGTCGCCGTAGTAGATGCTGGGCGCTCCCGGATAGGTCATCTGGAACAGCGTCGCCAGCCGCACGGTCGCTTTGTCCTCTTGCGCCATCGATAGTAGCCGCGCGGTGTCGTGGCTATCCAGCAGGTTCATCTGCGCCTGCGTGTGCTCCCAATCGTACATGTCGATCAGCGCCTCGATCTTGCGCGCAAAGCCGGGCGCGTCGAGCGCGGGATACGGCTCGTATGATCGATCCTGGGTCATCTCGATCACGACGCGATCGCCGGCGGTGAACGCGATGACCGGCGCGGTAAACAGGTAGTTCATCACCGCGTCGAACTGGTCGCCTTGCAGCCACTGCCGGGCATCGGTCCAGACCTCGCCGACGATGTAGGCGTCGGGGTTGATCGCCCGGACGCGCTGGCGAAACTCCTGCCAGAAGCCCGGCGTGGTGATCTCGAAGGGCACGTCCAGCCGCCAGCCGTCGATGTTGAACTCGCGCAGCCAGAATTCGCCCACGCGCATAATGTACTCGCGCACCACGGGATTGTCGGTGTTGAACTTGGGCAGCGCGCGGTTATTGACCCAGCTCACGTAGTTGGCGGGCTTGTCGCCGTCGTAGGGCGAGAGCGGCCAGCCCTCGACGAAGAACCAGTCGATGTAGGCCGAGTGCGGGCCGTGCTCCAAAATATCGTTGAAGGGCAGGAAGGCCCGGCTGGCGTGGTTGAACACGCCGTCCAGTACCACGCGCATGCCGCGCCGGTGGCACTCGTCGATTAGCTCGCGCAGCGCCTCGTTGCCGCCCAGCATCGGATCGACCTGATAATAGTCGGCGGTGTGGTAACGGTGGTTCGAGGCCGAGGCAAAGATCGGCGTGAAGTAGATCGCGGTCGCTCCCAGCTCCTCGATATGATCCAGGTGCTCCAGCACACCGTAGAGATCGCCGCCGAAGTAGCCCTCGACGATCGGAATGCTATCCCAGGGCTTGAGATTGCTCGGCTTGAGCACACGTTCGCTCTTTGCGAAGCGATCAGGAAAGATCTGATAAAAGATCGCGTCTTTGACCCACGCGGGAGTTCGGCTCTTGGCTTGTTCGCTCACGTATCCTCCTTGTTTCCGCTGTACGATCCGCTCTCAGCATGTGCTAGGCCAGAGAAGAACCAAGAACCGAGAACCGAGAACCGAGCGGGAGAACAAAGGAACAAGGGAACAAAGGGAGAACCAAGAACCGAAGAACAAAGAACAAGAGAAAAAGAAGTACCAAAAATCCCCTCGCCTGCCGCAACCGAGGCAAAAGCTTGCCGAGGTTCGGGGAAGGGGAAGGCCGAAGGCGGGTGCCCTCTGGGCGTGTGAGGGCCGTTTCAAAGAACAAAGGAACAAAGCGGGTGCCCTTTGGGCGAAGGAATAAAAAGTTATCACCCAGTCCTCTTTGTTCCCTTGTTTCCTTGTTCCTTTGTTTGCCCGCAGGGCAGGGGGTGAGGGCCTGTCACACGCCCGCGACGATATACACATGCCCAAGCGTCGTGCCGAATCCCGTCAGAATGTAATCGGTCAGTGCGTCGCCGTTGACATCGCCGATCGCGATCGCGTCGACGCCAAGAAACTCGTTGGCCACGCTGCTGGTGATCGTGCGGATGATCGAGCCGTCGCGGCCGGAGTAGAGGTAGACTTTGCCGCCAAACGGTGCACCCGCGCTCGACGAGTAGGCCGCTACGATCAGATCGCCATAGCCGTCGCCGTTGATATCGCCGATGCCGCGTCCGGGACCGAAGCCGTCACTTTTGTGCTCGGCGTTCAGCACCAGCAGCCGCGAGCCGTCAGCGCCGGAGAAAACATAGGCGCGGCCAGTGCCCAGCTGATCGTCCAGGTCGTTTTTGCCGCGCCGGGCGTTGTAATCGGCGACAAAAATGTCAGGTATGCCGTCGTTGTTGATGTCGCCAGCGCCGAGTGCGAAGAAGCGGCCAAACAGCGCCGGATTGCCGGTCGGCCTGAGCGTGTAGATCGTCGCGCCGTCGCTGCCGGAGAATACGTACGCCTCGCCGCCGCCTTTGAGTCCCGCGCCCATCGCGCCCGCTACCTGGTCCGGCACGCCATCGCCGTCGACATCGCCGACCAGCCCCACCGCCGAGCCCAGCCGATCGCCGGCTGCCAATCCATCCCGCAGCCAAAGCACGCTGCCATCCTGGCCCGAGAAAAGATAGATCCGCCCGGATCGCAAGCCGTTGGCGCTCGTAGCCTGCGCCCCGACGATCAGATCATCGTAGCCGTCGCCGTTGACATCGCCCGCACCGGCCGCGCCCGAGCCAAACAGCTCGCCGGGATTGCCGCTCCACTCATGCAGCACCGTGTGATCCGCGCCTGAGTACACCGCAACGCGACCGGCCACGCTGCCGCTGCCGATCCCGCCCACGACGTAATCCGGCACGCCGTCGTTGTTCACGTCGCCGGCGCGGGAGCCGCTCCAGCCGAAGGTCTCGCCTGAATTGCCGATGTCTGTGTGCAGCGGCGAACCGCCCAGGCCGGAGTACACGTAGATCTTGCCCGCCGATGGGCCGCCTTCTGAGTTGCTCGGCGCGGTGGTGATAAACTCGTTCACGCCGTCGCCGGTAATGTCGCCGATGTTCTCCGCCAGCCAGCCGTAGCTGTCGCCGACTTCCTCGCCGGTCAAGGTGTGCAGCGCCACGGCCTCGGGCTCCACAAACGGAGCGGCGGCGAGGACCGGCCCAGCCGTGAGCACGGCCAGGAAGCATGCGAAGACGCACCAGCGGAACAGGAATCGTTTTTTGCTGCGCATAAAGTAATCCTCCGATGCTCGGGCATGTGGCGATCAAGACCGGCCACACACCACGCTTGCTCGCAGGATACGCGGCGATTCTGGCTCAGACTATCAAAATCTTGCTGAGTTCGTGGAGCTGGTGTCGAGTGGGACGCAGCGCCGATGGCGACGTGCCGAATGCGCGCCTGAAAGCCTGCGTAAAGTGGCTGTGGCTGGAGTAGCCCAGCTCAACGCCGAGCGTGGCGAGATCGTCAGCGCCGCCGGAAAGATATTCCAGGGCCGTGCGCAGACGCAGATGATTGAGATAGGCGTGGATCGAGCTGCCGGTCTGCTGGCGGAAGATTCGGCACAGATGGTAGGGCGAGCAGTGCACGGCCCGCGCGATCTGATCCAGCGTGATGCGCTCGGTGAAGTGTGTTGCCAGCACATGCTTGACGCCGTAGATCAGCTCGGTTGCGGCGGAGTCGTGCTGCCGGCGTGATGGGCTGGTCTGATTCCCCGCCGCCTGGTATGTGCCGCGCACAACCGCGTTGAGCACTGCCAGCATTGTCTCCTCGACATACACCTGATCTGGCTGCTTCTGGCCGGCGATCTGCTCGACAATCTGCCGTTGCAGCAGGTACGAGCGGGTGTCGCTGGGGCCATGGGTCAGCCTGAACGGGTGACGATCGTCGACTCTTGGATCGAAGGGCCGCACCGCATCCAGAATAATCTCAGGCGCAAACTCGAACCACTCGCATAGATCGCCGCGCTCCGAGATCTTGCCGCGCCGGTACTCCTGCCGATCGTTATACAGCATCACCAGATTCGGATCGGTCACGATCGGCCGGCTGCCGGCGTGGGTGATGCAGACCGAGGTTCGCGGAAAAACGATCAGATGGCCGCTGATCGGCCCGGTATCTTCGAACCACGGCTCGGAGGGCCGGCAGCGGAACGCGCCGATCCTGAGCGTGGGCGTTGCAAAAATGATGGTATCTGGAATTGCCATGCAGATCCATCCAGCTCTAGCGATCCAGCGGTTGCTGCTCCGCCAGCGTATCGACCGGCAGCCCGACGATCTCCATTAGCTTGAGCGCGTTGGTCGTGGTGGCGATGCCGGGCCGCAGCGTGTAGTCGAAGCGCATCGCGACGCCCTCGGGGCCACGCGTGAAGGTTTCGGTGAAATGCACAAGCTCGGCCGCGTCGGCCAGACCTTCGGCGTCGGCGAGACGTAGATCGTGAGTCGAGACCGCGCCGATCGCGTCCTGGCTGAGCAGATGGCGAATAATCTGGCGCGCCGCGATCAGCCGCTCGCTGGTGTTGGTGCCGTGCAAAATCTCGTCAAGCAGAAACAGCAGCGTCCAGCCGGGCCGCTCCCGTCCGTGCTGCGCGCGATCGACCACGGTTTTGAGCCGCTGAAGCTCGGCCATAAAGTATGACACGCCCTGCTCCAGCGAGTCCTGGACGCGCATACTGGTTCCCAGCACGATCGGCGGCAACGTCAGCCGCTCGGCGCACACGGGACCGCCGGCCAGTCCCAGCGCAATATTCGTTCCGATCGCCCGCAGCAGTGTGCTCTTGCCCGACATGTTCGAGCCGGTCACCAGCAGAAACGTTCCCGGCGGCCCGATCCTGACATCGTTGCAGACGCGCACGGCATCCGGCAGCAGCGGATGTCCCAATCCCTGCGCTTCGACCAGCGGCTGACGATCTTCCACGATCTCGGGAAAAATCCAGTGCGGCTGATCGAAGGCCAGCGCCGCCAGTGCCGACAGCGCCTCGATCTCGCCCTGCGCCGCCAGCCAGGTGCGAATGCGATCGCGTGTGGTCCGCTGCCAGCGCTCAAGAAACCACAGCACATGAAAGTTCCAGAGCGTGACCAGGTTGATCGGAAAGAAGAGCAGGAAGAAGCGAAAATCGGCGAAGGCCATGATCCGCGACAGCCGCCGCATCTGCTGATCGGCACGCTGCCCGCCCGCCGTGAGATCGGCCTGGATGCGGCGCAGCGCGGGAGCGGTGAAGCGTTGCCCGCCGATCAGCCCGAACAGCTCGGCATAGATACGGAACGCGCTTTGTCGC
>DASWTQ010000489.1:0-8435 GCA_036402055.1 Herpetosiphonaceae bacterium | reverse complement strand
GATGCTCGATCTGCTTGTTGATATCCTTAACCGTGATCAGCCCCGACAGCTTGCCCGCGCCGTCGACAACCAGCAGCTTCTCGACGCGGTGCTTATGCAGCGTAGCCTTGGCCTGCTCCAGCGTGGTGCCCTCCGGCACGGTCACCAGCGGCGCGCGCGTCATCAGCTCCTCGATCCGCCGGCTGCCGTCGGTCTCGAAGCGCAGGTCGCGATTGGTCAGAATGCCGACCAGATCGCCGGCCGCGCTGGTGATCGGCACGCCCGAGATATGGTACTCCTCCATCAGCGCCCACGCCTCGCCGATCGTTTGATCCGGCTGGAGCGTGATCGGATCGGTGATCATGCCGCTCTCGGAGCGCTTGACCCGGCGGATCATCTCGGCCTGCTGCTCGATGCTCATGTTTTTGTGGATGATGCCCAGGCCACCCTCGCGGGCGATCGCGATCGCCAGCCCGGCCTCGGTGACGGTATCCATCGCCGACGAGATGATCGGAATATTGAGCCGGATCTTTTTGGTCAGCTGCGTGCTGACATCGACCTGCGCCGGCAGAACATCGGAGTAAGCAGGCACCAGCAAGACATCGTCGAAGGTCAATCCTTCGCGCTCAAACTTCGCGTCCCAGTTGATCATACGCGCCTCCCAATACAAAATTGCCTGCCGCGCGAAGGCGCAACAGGCAATCGGTTCAAAGCTAGAATCATTAAACGTTGGTGCAGCCAGCGTTTCATGTCGACATTATACCTCAGCGCGCATCGGCTCGCGACCGATCACCGATCGATCCACGGCCGCCGCGATTCGCTCAACCTGCTGCATCATCTCGCCGAAGCGCTCCGGGATCAGTGACTGCTCGCCGTCACACACCGCGAACGCCGGGTCGGGATGAACCTCGACGATCAGACCGTCCGCGCCCGCCGCGATCGCGGCCCGCGACATCGGGATGATCCGATCGGCGTAGCCCGAGGCGTGGCTGGGATCGACGATCACCGGCAGATGCGTCAGCGATTTGAGCACCGGGATCGCGCCCAGATCCAGCGTGAAGCGCGAGTGATCGTCGAAGGTGCGCACGCCGCGCTCGCACAGAATCACCTGCTTGTTGCCCTCGGCCATGATGTACTCGGCCGCCAGCAGCAGATCTTTGACCGTCGCCGCCAGGCCGCGCTTGAGCATCACCGGACGATGCGAGCGGCCAACTTTGCGCAGCAGCGGGTAGTTCTGCATGTTGCGCGCGCCGATCTGCAAAATATCGGCGTAGTGCTCGACCAGCGGCACGGTCTCGGTGTCCATGACCTCGGTGATCACCGGCGTGCCCAGCGTTTCGCGGACCTCGGCCAGATAGCGCAGACCTTCCTCGCCCAGGCCCTGGAAGCTGTAGGGCGACGTGCGCGGCTTGTACGCGCCGCCGCGAATGATCGTGGCGCCGTGTGCGATCACAGCTTCCGCCGTGTGAAACAGCTGCTCGCGGCTTTCGATGGTACACGGCCCGGCGATCACGACGACGCCCGCGCCGCCGATCGTGATGTCGCCGACCTGGACGACGGTGTCAAGCTCCTTGAACTCACGCGAGACCAGCTTATATGGCTTCGTTACCCGGATAACCTCAGCGACTCCAGGCAACATCTGGATTCGAGATGTTTGCACGATCGCCCCTTCATTCCCCGTGACTCCGATGGCGGTCCGTGTTGGGCCGGGCATGGGGTGCGGAACGTAGCCCATGGCTTCGATTTCTTCACAAACTCGCTTGATATGCGCATCGCTAGCATGTGAGTCCATGACAATCAGCATGGTAGCCTCAAAACTTACAAAAAACCCCCAGCGGCCGCAGGCTGCTTGGGGTCGCACGATCTATCTATTGGGCCAATTGTATCATGCGTCACAAAGAGGATCAAGGTTAGCGGACTGATGTTGCGCCTCGGGTGTTGGTGGGAGGCATCGATTCGAGGCTGTAGTCAGCCGTGTGCAGAACGAGAGCGACAGGGACACGACGCCAGCGTATCCCTACGAATCAATGAATCTGCTGTCGCTGTAAGCGATTATTTTTCCTGCTGGTTTGCTTTTTGGGCGTCCATCGCCACTCCGATAGCGATCCCGATCGCCACGCCGATCGCTATATTACCGAAGACCACGCCAAGCGCGGCTCCGAGCGCCAGACCAAGCGCAATGCCCGTACCTTGCCGCTGTTGAGGATGATCTCGCTGTGGCTCCTGCATATGACCTCCCTGTCTATCTCACCCATACACTACGCGCAGTCCGATCGATCAGTTTCAGCAACAGCTAGCGCTTGACTCGAACTCCAGCCGAGTCGACACAGACTGCGCGTGCCGGGCGCTGCTGGGCATAGTATTTGCTTGAGCTGCGCGAGATCAGGAAAGTACTTGAGAGGTTGAAGGAAATGATATTCATGAGCATCTATTCAGAGGGCAAGTCGATCTGCGAGACCTGCGTCCACTGGCAGGGCCAGCTTAGCTCGTATCTTGGCAGCTGCGATCACCCGCGCAACCATCCTAGCCGCGTGCCGTTCGATTATTCGTGCAAGCTGCATGCCGAGCGCCAGCCGGTGCTATCGCTTCAGTCGCAGGTGCGCGGCCAGCCGGTGATGTACTACAAGCAGACGCCCTAGACTTCTGTCTGTGTGCGCTGCAAGCACTGCTGTGCCTGCTGACGCGCCTCCTCGCTCGATGTCGAGCGGATCGCTTCTTTCACGGCCGGCAGCGCGGCGGGAGTCATGCTGAGCTTTTCAAAGCCCATTCCCACCAGCGCCACAGCCGCCGCCGGATCGGATGCCAGCTCGCCGCAGATGCTGATCTCAAGCCCCAGCCTGCGCGCCTCGCTCACCGCCAGCTGCATCATGCGAAAGACTGCCGGATCGTCGTGACGATAGCGCTGGCCCAGCTCGGCCACACCACGATCCGCCGCCAGCGTGTACTGCGTCAGATCGTTGCTGCCGATCGAGCAGAAGCGCAAGCCGTCAGCCAGCAGATCCAGCGTGATCGCGGCGGCCGGCGTTTCGATCATGATGCCCAGCGACACATCCGCGCGGTGTGGAATCGCTGCTTGAGCCAGTCCTGCGATCGCCGCGTCGATCTCGGCGCGTGCCCAGGCTACATCGTCGGGCGTAGCGACCATCGGCAGCATGATGCGCAGATCGCCCTCGGTGGCAGCGCGCAGCAATGCCCGCAGCTGGACCTGAAACAGCTCACGGAAGCGCATCGCAAAACGAATTCCGCGCCAGCCGAGAAAAGGATTGGATTCCTGAATCGCTTCCAGATACGGGATCGGCTTGTCGCCGCCGATGTCGAGCGTGCGGATCACCACCGGCTGGCCGGCCATCGCCCGCAGCGCGGCCGAGTAGGCGGCGTACTGCTCGTCCTCGTCCGGCGGCGCGGATCGCTCAAGGAACAAAAACTCGGTTCGAAACAGCCCGATGCCCTCGGCGCCGACCTCAAGCGCGCGCTGCACTTCGTCGGGATGGCCGATGTTCGCCCACAGCTCGACGCGCCGGCCGTCGCTGGTTTCGGCGGGCAGGCTCAGCAGCCCGTGGCGGCGCTCCGCATCTTCCTGGCGCGACGTGACCAGCGCGCTGTACGCGGCTAGCTCCTCCGCGTCCGGCTCCACGATCAGCAGCCCTTCGGCGGCATCCAGAATCGCGTTCGCTCCGTCAGGTAGCTCCAGCAGCGCATCGCCGAGTCCCACGATCGCGGGAATATCGAGCGCCCGCGCCAGGATCGCGACGTGGCCCGTGGCTGTGCCGCCCGCCGTGGCAAAGCCCGCGATACCCAGGCCGCGCAGACTTGCGGTTTGAGCCGGCGTCAGGTCGCGCGCGATCACGATCGCGCCTTCGGGCAGTCGCAGATCGAGCGTCACGCCTTGCAGCGTCGCGATAATCTGCTGGCCGATCGCCTCCACATCGGCGGCGCGCTCACGCAGGTACAGATCGTCGATGCGGCTCAAAGTTGCCGCCATAGCCTCGCTTGCGCGTCGCACAGCCTCAGTCAGCGCTAGCTGCTCCTGCGCGAGCAGCCGCTCGACCTCGGAGACCAGCGCGGAATCGCCGGCCAGCAGCGCCTGCGCCTCGAAGATTCCGGCCTCGTCGGGTTTGTCCTCGCTGCGCAGCTCGGCAGCCAGACGGTGGAGTTGATCGGCAACCTCGGCCTGCGCCGCGAGCAGCCGCTGGCGATCGGCTTGTGGATCGGAGCTTTTGATTTCGGCGTGGGTTGTCGTATCCGCCAGACGCGTGATTGTGCCGATCGCGATGCCGGGCGATCCGACGAGACCATGCAGCCGGATCATGCCTCGACCTCGAAGCGACTATCGACGAGCTGTTGCAGGCCGGCAAGAGCCGCGTCGGCGTCGGGCCCTTCGGCGCGCACTCGCACGCGATGGCCCTGCGAGACGGCCTGCTGCATGACGCCGAACATGCTTTTGGCATCGCTCTCTGGCTGTCCTTCGCGGTCCAGATTGGTGATGCGGATGTCGCTTTCAAAGCCGGCGGCGGTTTTAACAAACAGGGCGGCTGGCCTGAGATGCAGCCCTGAGGGGTGGTCGATCGTCAGGATCAATTCGTGCTGCTCGCTCATAGGCCGGCGCCTTTCTGCATAGGGGAAGGCAGAATATCAATCATGGACTTTGAGCAGATCTTTGGTCTGCACGGCGATTGCCGCAACCTGATCCAGATTCGCGCCGATCGAGGCTTCAACCGCCGCCATCAGCGCGCCTTCGACCAGCGGGCCGTTGCTCAGGCGATAGGGCCGGGGAAAATCTTCCAGCGCGATCTCGGCGCTCATCACGGCGCTGCCGAGATCGACCAGCACCAGCAGGCCCTCCGCGCCATTCGCCACCAGTCGCTCCGCCGCCGTGCGAATCAGATCGGCGCTGGTGCCGAGTGAGCCATCCTCTGTGCCGCCAGCCGCCGCGATCGGAACTTCGCCGCGCGTCATCTGCTCGGCCAGCTCCAGCGTTCCGTCGGCGATTTTGGCGCTATGCGAGACGATCAGCAAACCGATCACGGCAGCTCCTCCCTCCATCCTAATGTCGGCAGTGAACGTTTGCTCACGGCTGGCGGGCGAGCACACGCGTCGCTCACGCATGTACCCGCCCGGCTCCGGCGTTAGGCGCTGGCCTCAGCCTCGCGCTCCTCTTCCACCCAGTCGAAGGTGCGCGTGACAGCCTTCTTCCAGCCGGCGTAGAGCGACTCGCGCTGATCCTCGCTCATGCGCGGCTCCCAGGTCTTATCCATGCCCCAGTTAGCGCGCATCTCGTCGGTATTCTTCCAGTAGTCGGTGGCGAGACCGGCGGCGTAGGCCGCGCCCAGCGCTGTGGTCTCCGCCACTTTGGGCCGCACGACCGGCACGCCCAGAATGTCGGACTGGAACTGCATCAGCGTGTCGTTGTAGACCATGCCGCCGTCGACTTTGAGCGCCTTGAGCGTCACGCCCGAGTCTTTCTCCATCGCGTCGAGCACCTCGCGGGTCTGGTAGGCTGTGGCCTCAAGCACGGCGCGGGCGATATGATGCTTGTTGATGTAGCGCGTCATGCCGACCATCACGCCGCGCGCGTCGCTGCGCCAGTAGGGCGCGAACAACCCCGAGAAGGCCGGCACGATATACATGCCGCCGTTGTCCTCGACTTTGCGCGCCAGATCTTCGACCTCCGAGGCGGTGCTGATCAGGCCCAGGTTGTCGCGCAGCCACTGCACCAGCGAGCCGGTGACCGCGATCGAGCCTTCCAGCGCCCAGACTGTTTCTTTGTCGCCGAACTTGTAGCACGGCGTGGTCAGCAGGCCCGACTTGGAGTGCACCAGGCTGGTGCCGGTGTTGATCAGCATAAAGTTGCCGGTGCCGTAGGTGTTCTTGGCCTCGCCGGTGTCGTAGCACGCCTGGCCGACCGTGGCCGCCTGCTGATCGCCAAGGATGCCGGACAGCGGCACGCCGTTGAGCACACCCCGGCACTCGCCGTAGACCTCGCTCGACGACTTGATCTCGGGCAGCATCGAGCGCGGCACGCCCATAATGCCCATGATCTCCTCGTCCCAATCGAGCGTCTCCATGTTCATCAGCATCGTGCGGCTGGCGTTGCTGACATCCGTGATATGCACGCCGCCGTTGGGACCGCCAGTCAGCCACCAGGCCAGGAACGTGTCCATGTTGCCGAAGGCTAGCTCGCCCGCCTCGGCCTGCTCGCGCGCGCCGTCGACGTTATCGAGAATCCAGCGGATCTTGGGGCCTGAGAAATAGGTCGCCAGCGGCAGGCCAACTTTGGCTCGGAAGCGATCCTGTCCGCCGTCGCGCGCCAGCCGGTTGACGATCTGATCCGTGCGCGTGTCCTGCCAGACGATCGCGTTGTACACAGGCTTGCCGGTCTTTTTGTTCCAGACCGCCGTAGTCTCGCGCTGGTTGGTGATGCCGACCGCGACAAGATCGGAGTGGGTGAGATTGGCTTTTTGCAGCGCGCCCTGCACGACGCCCTGCGTGCGCTGCCAGATCTCCTCGGTGTTATGCTCCACCCAGCCGGGCTTCGGAAAGATCTGCTCATGCTCGCGCTGATCGGAGGCGATCACGCGGCCGGCGTGATCAAAAATCATACAGCGAGTGCTGGTCGTACCCTGGTCGA
This sequence comes from Herpetosiphonaceae bacterium, assembly GCA_036402055.1. Classification (GTDB taxonomy): domain Bacteria; phylum Chloroflexota; class Chloroflexia; order Chloroflexales; family Kallotenuaceae; genus LB3-1. The sequence goes on along the minus strand of DASWTQ010000489.1, from coordinate 1,828 downwards.
TTGCGGCAACGTATTTCGTCATGAACTGCCTCCTTGCATGTGGCCAAAGATGAGCGCTAAAGGTGCGCTCATCAGGCTTCCGGTTGGATCGACTCCACTGTCTCCACCAGGACGGTCGCTATGAGATAGGCCGAGGTCGCGCCGGGATCTTGGTGGCCGATCGAGCGCTCGCCGAGATACGAGGCCCGGCCCTTGGTCGCCAGCATCGGGATCGTGGACTTCATGCCTTCCTCGGCAGCGGCCAGCGACTCCCGCAGCGCGGCCTGCGCGTCGACATCGCGCGTGCGAGCTGTTTTCAGCGCATCGATCGCCGGCGCAATCGTGTCGATCATGGTCTTCTCGCCGCGCTGGGCCTTGCCGCGCATCATGATGCCTTCCAGCGCCGCCTCCAGCGCGGCGGTCAGATCGTCCTCGTTGAACTCGTAGCGATCGGCCAGCGCCATGCTCGCGCGCAGAAACGCCGTGCCGTAGAGCGGCCCTGACGCGCCGCCCACGGTCGAGACCAGCGTCATGCCCGTGGTCTTGAGGATCGTGCCGATGTCTTTGTCGGCCACGGTCGGCAGCTTGGCCAGCACCGCGCTAAAGCCACGGTCGAGATTGATCCCGTGGTCGGCATCGCCGATCGCCGAGTCCAGCTCAGTAAGATAAGCTCGCTGCTCCTTCACGCGCGCGGCGATCGTCTCGATGAAGCGAATAACGTGTTCGGCAGTGATGCGCATGAAGCCTCCCAAGCGTAAGGGAACAAAAGATCAAGAGAACAAAAGAACAAAATTAAAGCAATACTCCTCTTTGTTCGTTTGTTCGTTTGTTCCTTTGTTCTTTCTATCTCCCCCACCGCAGCCCGGCCGTGTGCACCGGCGCGTCCCAGAAGCGCGTCAGCTCGTCGTCGAGCTTGAGCAGCGTGATCGAGCAGCCGGCCATCTCCAGCGAGGTGATGTAGTTGCCGATCAGGTTGCGGCTGATGGTGACGCCGCGATCTTTGCACAGGTTGACCAGCTCATTGTAAACGACGTACAGCTCGATCAGTGGCGTGCCGCCCATGCCGTTGACGAACGCCAGCACCTGATCGCCGCGATTGAACGGCAGATCGTCGAGGATAGCGCTGGCCAGCATCTCGGTGATCTCCCGCGCCGACTTGAGCTGCATACGCTGGCGTCCGGGCTCGCCGTGAATGCCGATGCCGATCTCCATCTCGTCGTCGCCGATCTCAAACGTGGGCTTGCCAGCCGCCGGAACCGCGCACGAGGTCAGCGCCATGCCCATCGAGCGGCCCTGCCCGTTGACTTTCTGTGCGATCCGCGTGACCTCGGCCAGCGACAGGCCGGCCTCAGCCGCGCCGCCACAGATCTTTTCCAGCAGCACCGTCACGCCGACGCCGCGCCGCCCGGCCGTGTAGAGGCTGTCCTTGACCGCGACATCGTCGTTGGTGACCACGCTCGCAACCTCGATGCCCTCCGCCTGGGCCAGCTCCGCCGCCATCTCGAAGTTCATTACGTCGCCGGTGTAGTTCTTGACGATATGCAGCACGCCCGCGCCGCCGTCGATCGCCTTGGTCGCCGCCAGCATCTGATCCGGTACGGGCGAGGTAAAAACCGCGCCGGGACAGGCCGCGTCGAGCATGCCGTAGCCTACAAAGCCGCCGTGCATCGGCTCGTGGCCGCTCCCGCCGCCCGAGAGCAGCCCGACTTTGCCGCGCACCGGCGCGTCGGCGCGCACGATGTAGTCGGGATCGAAGTGGACCTGGATCAGCTCGGGATGCGCGGCCGCCATGCCCAGCAGCTCGTCGCGGACAACAGTTTCGGGAGAGTTGATCAGCTTCTTCACTACC
>DASWTQ010000488.1:0-16875 GCA_036402055.1 Herpetosiphonaceae bacterium | reverse complement strand
CATACTTGAGATTCAGATCTTTCCAGTCGTTGATGTTCTGCCAGGTGTAGGCGTTGCTGCGCAAAAACGGCGAGTCGTGGGGTGCGCCGAGGTCGTGAGGCAGCGCGCCCTTGAGTTTGCGCGGGGCGCGCTCCCTTGTCGCATCGACCACAAACTCGCTCAGGTCTTCCTGCTGCACCGTGGCCGCGAATTGCAGCATCTCCTGACGCTCAAGCTCGGGCCAGAGCTGAAGGATCGCCCAGGAGCGGTAGAAGGCGACGTCGTGGGTGGCGTAGAAGGGATAGTCATAGCACTCAAGGTAGGCGAACAGATCCGAGCGCCGCTCGCTCGCCGGCACGTCCAGCGGGCCGTCAACCCACAGCGTGCCGCCGTCGACCAGATAGTACAGCTCGTTGAAGAGCGCGGTTTTGTACCACTCGGGCCGCTGCGGATCGGCCAGGATCGGCTCCTGCCAGGCTTTGATCTGCCGTCGCCAGCCGCGATAGTAGCGCAGCGCGTCGGTCGCGATCTCCCAGGCGTTGCTGCCGCCGGCGTCGTAGAAGCGCGTGTAGCGCTTGTGCCAGCGCGCGCCGTCGGGAAAACTGACCACCGGCAGATCCCAGGCCAGCGCAAACGGAACTGTTTTTGTCTCGCCGGGCGCCAGCTCGAAGCTGATCGCCAGCGCCGCGCCGATGCGATCGTCGCCGCTCACGCTTTGATCGTCGAGGTTGTCGAGCTGCCCATCGGCGGCGAAGTCCTGCCACAGCTCAGCGCCGCTGCCGTCGATCGTAAAGCGGCTGCGGTAGCTCACGGTCACGCCCGGCATCTCCACGGCGGCGATCGCCAGCGATCCATCCCAGGCCGCGCTGCTGAACTCGTGGTCACGCAGCATCTCAACGCCCTGGAGATGGCCTTCACGGCGGGCGGCGTTGCGGTTATGCGCCAGCAACGCCGTGTCCCGACCGCCGACGATCGCGCTGCCGAGGAGATTTTCCCAGGTCAGCATCAGGCCCACTTTGACCCAGCTGCTGCCGGGATTTTCGACGCGCCACTCGAAAACGCCGACCGGAAAGCTGCTCTCGCGATCGTTGCCGGGGATGACCGGCGAGAACTGCTCCTGGGTCAGGCGGATCGGCAGCGTGTCCGAGGTGTAGTCGAACCAGGCGCGCGGAAAGAGTGCGTAGTAGTTGCCGTCGCCGCGCGGATATTCCCACTGCCAGTCGCCGAGCTGATCCGTGGGCCGCTCGGTGCACAATACCTGGGCGAGCCGCTGGCCCTCGTGCTCGACAAATACGCTGAACTGGTTGGCATAAACGGTCTGGTAGCGATGCGTGCCGGCCTCAAGATGCCAGCGCGCGAAGTCGCCGCGATGCGTCCGTCCGATCGCCCCGCTGCCCATGCCGCCGATCGGCAGTCCCTGGCCGGGGCCGTCGTCGATCATCACGGGCGTCACATCCTGCACAGCGCGTCCCGCATCCGGCACGTGAGCGCCGATCGGATGTTTCCAGGCAGCAAGCGGAATCTCGGCAGGCCGATCCGGGCTCGACGCGACAGGTGGGAGGGTTTCAAACAAACTCACACTCGTTCCTTTCCGCATCCAGCCGGCTCGCTACCGGCTCGATCCGCACTCACTGCGGGGGGTGAATTGTCGGTCTAGCGTGCGCGCTGGGCCGCGCCACACGACTGCCGGATCACAAGCTGCGTGGGAATCCGGCGCTGTGTGACGACGCCCTCCTCGCCTTCCAGCAGCGAAATCAGCATCGCGGCGGCGGCGCTGCCCATCTCAAAGATCGACTGGCGCATCGTGGTCAGCGGCGGGTTAGAGAAGGACGCGGCCGGCAGATCGTCGAAGCTCACGATCGCGATGTCGTCGGGGATCGACAGATTAGCCTCGTGGATCGCCCGCAGCGCGCCGATCGCCATGGTGTCGCTGGCCACAAACAGCGCCCTGGGCGGCTGCGGCAGACTCAGCAGCTGGTTCATCGCCTCGTAGCCGCCCTGTTGCGTGAAATGCCCCTCGACGATCAGCTCAGGGATGATCGGCTGCGCGGCTTCGAGCAGCGCCTGTTTGTAGCCATCGCGCCGATCGATGCCCGCCGCCATCTGGAGCGCTCCAGTGATTGTCGCGATGCGCGTATGGCCCAGGCTGATCAGATGCCGGACCGCCTCGCGCGAGCCCTCGCGGTTTTCCACGTCGACCCAGTTGAGATCCGTGAAATACGGATGCCGCCCGACCAGCACCAGCGGCGTGCGATCCTTCATCAGGCGCGGCAGAATCGGATCGTCGACATCGCTGGAGAGCATAATCATGCCGTCGAAGTGGCGGCTGCGCACGATGCGATTGTAAAAGCCCTGCTCCATCTCGGCCGTGACCATCGACAGCATCAGAAAATAGTCGCGGGCGGTGCAGGCTTCGGTGATGCCCTGGATCACGTGCGGAAAGAACGGATCGGAGAAGATAACCGTCGCGCTGCGTGGGATCACCAGGCCGATCACATTGGTGCGGCGGCTGGCCAGGCTACGCGCGGCGGCCTGTGGCGCGTAGCCGTTTTCGTTGATCACGCGCAAAATGCGGTCCCGCACGGCCGGTCGCACGCTGGGATGGTTATTCAACACCCGCGAGACCGTCGAGCGCGAAACGTCGGCTAGCTCCGCGATTTGTTCGATAGTGAATGTTGTCATATGGGAGCGCTCTCAATAAGAAGTTGCAAACGTACAATCGTCTTACGCTGTTTTCACAAGATCAAGCCTGATGTGGAAGTGCACAGGTATTGACGCGAAGATCGGACAGGCTGCTCGTTTTTAAATGCCGGTTTCCGATTATGTTTTCGTAGCAGGTGAGCTTTCTTTGGGACCGCTCTCAAACTCGGACTCCACTATATGCTATGCCGCAAAGGTTTGTCAAGAGGAGTCTTAAGATTGTTTTAATAATTGGGATAAATCTAGCCCAGGTAGCACCAGCACGAGTCGAGGAGGAAGCCGAGCTTCTCGGCCACGCGGCGCGACGGCAGATTGTCGTCGGCGACAACATAGAGCGGGAGTTTACCCTGAGCCAGGAGCATCTGACAGCACGAGCCGACCAGCTGCTGCGCCAGGCTGCGACCACGATAGGCCGGCAGCGTGTAGATCTGCTGGATCGCGCCGTAGTGCCGGTCTTGCACCACGGTCTCGCCGATGCAGACCAGCGTCTCGTCCTGCACAATGCCATGCAGCATATAGCGGCCCTGCCACGCATCCGCTGCGCCGATGAAGGGCTGAAGCTCGGCGGGAATATGCAAGGCTTTCAGGGCCATCGCGTCGAGCTGACGCACTTGAACGCCGTCAGGTGTGGCGCGAAAACGAGACTGTGGCAGCACGTACAGCCGATCGATGCTGATCCGATGCTGCGGATAGATCGCCTGGAACAGATCGAGGTAGCTTAGCGGAAAATTGATGTTGGGCGACTCGCTCTGTGTGGCCTGGGCCAGCAGCAGCGCAGCCTCGGGCGAGCCGGCAAAGATCCAGTGTGGCGCGGCCTCGTACAGCTCGACGCTGCTGCCCGCGATGGCCGTGCCGACTACGCGTTCATTGTCAAGCACCGCCGCCGACTTTGCGTCAGGCCGCTGGGCGGTGACGTAGCGCGAGAAGATGCCCGCCGCGCCAACCTGATCGAGAAAGGGCGCTAGCTCACGGTTGGGCAGCTTGACGACGTGACTCATGGCGTACACACCTCGTCTCTAAACCTGAATCCTGGCTCCAGGAGGCTATCTGATAGAATAACTCGGTCAACTGTTGTCTAAAAGGCTTTGCACATGATTCAGATACGACGCGCAGCTGAGCCAGATTTCCCGGCGATCTGGGCCATCTTTCAAGAGATCATCCAGGCCGGCGAAACCTATGTCAACGACGAGACCTTCACCGAGCAAGCGGCGCATGGCATGTGGCTCGACCCTGCGGTACAAACATTTGTCGCCGTGAATGAGGATCGCGTCGTTGGGGCCTACAAGCTGGTGCCGAACCTGCCGGGACGCGGCGCGCATGTCGCCAACGGCTCGTACATCGTCGATGCCGATTATCGCGGCCATGGGATTGGCCGGCTGCTGCTGGAACATTCTCTGGTGGAGGCCAAACACGCCGGGTACAAAGCGATCCAGTTCAACTTCGTCGTCAGCACCAATCATTGGGCTGTGAAGCTCTACCAGCAGTATGGCTTTCAAATCCTCGCGACGCTTCCCAAAGCGTTTCGGCATAGCTCGCTCGGCTATGTCGATGCATACCTGATGCACCGGTCTTTGGAAGAAACAACGTAGCGCACGAAATCAATCAGTGTGGGGCTGGTGCCGGCTCAGCAGCGGCGCGCGCTCGAACAGCACGCGCATGCCGTCCGCGATCACCTGCTGCGAGCCGGGATCGAGCGGCAGCGCGGCCCAGCTTGGATCGGTGAGGCCGTACTCGATCTCGCGGCCGTCGGCGTACCAGACGCGCACCGAGATCAGCTTGATGTAGTCCTCGGTCTGCTGCCGCTCCACATGCCCGAAGCGTTCGATCCAGCCTGTGTTCTGCACATACAGCTCAGGCCGGTCGGCGATCACAACCAGATCCACATCCGAGTCTGGCCGGGCTGCATCGCGCGCGTGCGAACCTACCAGCGCAACCGCCTGAACATCCGGCTGAGCGGCAGCCCAGGCCGTAAACTCCTCTAAGAATTGAGCGACGGTTTCCTCTGCCATTGTTACGCTCCTCAAAGTCTAGCTCTAGCGCGATCCTAACACCTCGATCAACTCCTCGGCTTGTGTTTAAATGCACAACATAGACCTTTGACTAATCTTGAGTTTTCCCCTAAAGAAATACTTGACAATCTTGAGCGAATCACTTATATTGCTACCAACATATAAGACAAAGCTCTTATCCAGAGGGGTGGAGGGACCGGCCCGATGAAACCCCAGCAACCGGATAGATCCCTTGTGTCATTGGGTGTGCATCGATGCTGCTGTACACCGACCGCCACATAGATTTACACGGTGCTAATTCCGGCAGATCGTTCTGGAAGATGAGAGGTTGTCGCCGTTGAGTGCGCCTAGCGCGTGCTTTGCCGCGAGCCTCCGTCCACAAAGGGCGGGGGATTTTTGTTGCGGTCTGGCGGGTATCCCGGCACAACGGCATAAACCTCACGCATCTTTCACGAGCCAAGCGCTCGTCGAATAGTTTTTTGGGGAAGGTCAAGAGTATGGCTACGAGCACCACTCAGGATGCAGCGGCGGTCGCCCCTCCATCGAAGGTTGAAGAGCTGAAGCTGGAAAGCCAGGGCCTCGCGGGTGATCTTTGGGAAGAGCTGGCGGATGAAAGCTCGGATCGCATCTCCGAAGATTCGTACCAGCTGCTCAAGTTTCACGGCAGCTACCAGCAGGACGATCGCGATCTGCGCCGGGAGCGCAAGCAGCAGGGCCTGGATCGCGCGTGGAGCTTCATGGTGCGCACCAAGTTTCCCGGCGGCCGGCTGACGGCTGAGCAGTATCTGGTCGCCGACGAGCTAGCCTCGACGCTGGCGAACAACACGCTGCGCATCACGACGCGCCAGGACTTTCAATTTCACGGCGTCGGCAAAAGCAATCTCAAGAATCTGATCCGCGAGCTGAACGAGCGCTGGATGTCGACCTACGGCGGCTGCGGCGATGTCGCGCGCAATACGCTGACCTGTCCGGTGGCGGATCTGCTGCCCGGCAACTCCTTTGACTACCAGGAGCTGGCACAGCAGATCAGCGATCGCTTCATGCCCGACTCGACCGCCTACTACGAGCTGTGGCTGGACGGCCAGAAGATCCTGACGGACGGCACGCGCGTCGATGTGCAGCCCAAGCGCGACGAATCGTTCTACGGCCCGACCTACATGCCGCGCAAGCACAAGATGGGCATCGGCCTGCCCCACGACAACTGCATCGATCTGTTCACGCAGGACCTGGCGCTGGAGGCGGTGCTCGACGACGGCGAGCTGCGCGGCTTCAACCTGGTGGCCGGCGGCGGCCTGGGCAGCACGCACGGCAAGGCTGAGACCTTCCCCCGGCTCGGCGATCGGATCGGCTTCCTGACGCAGGAGCAGGCGCTGCCGGTGCTTGAGGCGGCGACCGCGCTCTACCGCGACTACGGCGATCGGACCAACCGACGGCACGCGCGGCTGAAGTATGTGCTGGAAGAGCGCGGCGTGGCCTGGTTCCAGGATGAGCTGGCGCTGCGGCTGGGCTACCGGCTGGAGCCCGTGGCCGAGATCCCGCACTATGACGCGCATGATCACCTGGGCTGGCAGCAGCAGGCCGATGGGCGCTGGCTGGTCGGCGTCTGGATCGAAAACGGGCGCATCAAAGACACCGCCAAGACCGGCCTGCGCACACTGATCGACGAGATCCGGCCCGAGATCCGGCTGACGGCGCATCAGAACCTGGTGCTGGTCAACATCAGCCCCGAAGACAAGCCGCGCGTCGAGGCGCTGCTGGCGCAGTACGGCCTTGCGACCGGCGGCAGCGGTCTCAGCGAGCTGCGGCGCTACGCGATGGCCTGCCCCGCGATGCCGACCTGTGGTCTGGCGGTGGCCGAGAGCGAGCGCTACCTGCCCGACGTGATCACCGAGCTTGAGCAGCGCGGCTACGGCGACGACCGCGTGTGGATTCGCATGTCGGGCTGTCCCAATGCCTGCTCACGACCGCCAACAGCCGAGATCGGCATCGTAGGGCGGAGCTTGAACCTGTACAACGTGTATGTCGGCGGCAGCTTCGCGGGCACGCGCCTGGCCAGGCTTTACCAGTCGAATGTGCGCGGCGAGGCGCTGGTGGATCTGCTGGCCGATACGCTGGATCAGTGGAAGCAGCGGCGCGACGGCGACGAGGCGTTCGGCGATTGGGCGGCGCGCGAGCTGGTTACGGCATAGATCGGCGACAACCAACCATGCGAGGTTCTTCGCGCGACCACGCGTTCGGCGCAGAACCTTGCGCAACGATACATAGCTTTTTGGTGAACACAATGCTTAACACATTGCAGAAGCCACGCCCCGAGGAGGAGGCGTTGGTTCAGTGGAACGCGCTCTTCAAAACGGCAACACCGCAGACGCTGCTGCGCTGGGGCAGCCGCCAGTGGGGCGATCGCATGGCGCTGACGTGCTCGTTCGGCGGCGCGGCAGGCATGGTGCTGCTGGATATGGTGTCGCGAGTTGCGCCGGGCACGCCGGTGCTCTACATCGACACCGGGCTGCTGTTCGACGAAACCTACCAGCTGATTGAAGAGGTGCAGAAGCGCTACCGCGTAAATCTCGTGCCGGTGCGCGCGCCGCGCACCGTGGCCGAGCAGGCGCTCGACGAGGGTGAGGCGCTGTGGCTGCGCGATCCTGATCGCTGCTGCGGCCTGCGCAAAGTTACGCCGCTGTCCGAGGTGCTCACGCCCTTCTCGGCCTGGGTGACCGGCGTTCGCCGCAGTAACAGTCCGTCGCGGGCTAACACCCAGCTGATCGAGTGGAGCAACAAGTACAAGCTGGTTAAGCTCAATCCGCTGGCGTTCTGGAGCGAGCGCGACGTGTGGCGCTACGTCTATGATCATAAAGTTCCCTACAACCCCCTGCTCGATCAAGGCTACCGCTCGATCGGCTGCGCGACCTGTACCAGCCTGCCCACCACCGAAGCCGAGCGCTCGGGCCGCTGGGTTGGCTTCAACAAGACCGAGTGCGGCCTGCACACCGAGTCGGCCTAGCTAAAACACCTCCCAAAGCTCAACTGATGATTGTGCGCCGGCTGTCGCGAAATGCGGCAGCGCTGGGAGCTTGCACGCCAAAAACCGCTGGTGGATACATATCAAGGAAGGAAACGAGGATGGCTCAGCTCAAACCGAATCATCCCAACACGGTCGAACGGATCAAGGCGGTGCGAGTTGGATTCTCGCTGGACTGGTGGTCGGTGATCGCGGCGGTCGCGCTGGCGCTGCTGGTGCTGTCGGGCCTGCTGCCGGCGATCCCGTGGTGACTCTGGCATAAGGATAAGAAGCGAGGAATATAGGATGGCTACTGCACTGCAAACCGAGGGCGCGCGGCCGCAGGCGGAGTTCAGTCCGCTGGCGCGACTGGTGCGCATTCTACCCGGCCTGGCGCTGCTCTTCGGCATCGGCTACGCGGGCAAGCTGGCTGAGACCGGCGTTAAAAGCTTTGCTAAGAGCGCAAATCTATCGCTGCCCAACATAGAGTATGTGCTCTGGGCGATCATCTTTGGTCTGGTGATCGGCAATCTGTTCGGCAGCCGCCGCTGGTTCAAAGTCTTCGATCCTGGCATCGCGACCTACGAGTTCTGGCTCAAGCTCGGCATTGTGCTACTGGGCGTGCGCTTTCTGCTGGCGGATGTGCTCAAGCTCGGCGGCGTGAGTCTGATTCTGGTGGTGCTTGAGCTGGCGCTGGCGATCGGAATTATGATTGGTTTTAGCCGGATCTTTGGTCTCGGCCCCAAGCTGACGGCGCTGCTGGCGGTCGGCTCGTCGATCTGCGGTGTGTCGGCGATCATCGCTACTCAGGGCGCGATCGACGCCGAGGATGAAGACGCCTCGTTCGCGATCGCGGCGATTCTGGCCCTGGGCGCGTTTGGCCTGTTCGCCTATCCGCTGATCGGTCGCGCGCTGGGCATGAGCGATCACGCGTTTGGCCTGTGGACCGGGCTGGCCGTCGATAACACAGCCGAAGCTTCGGCGGCCGGCGCGCTCTTCTCGGACGCGGCCGGACAGGTGGCGGTGCTGGCTAAGACCACGCGCAACGCGATGATCGGCTTTGTGGTGCTGGGCGCGGCGCTGCTCTTCGCGGCACGCAGCGGGCGCGAGTTTGAGGGCTCGAAGACGGCGTTTATCTGGAACAAGTTTCCCAAGTTTGTGCTGGGCTTCCTGCTCTTCTCGACGCTGGCCAGCGTGCAGGTCTTCAGCAAAGATCAGGTGACCAGCCTGGCAAATCTGAGCCGCTGGGCCTTTCTACTGACCTTCGCGGGCGTCGGGCTGCGCACCAATATCGGTGAGTTGAGGCGCCAGGGGCTGCGGCCGTTTATCGTCGGGGCGCTGGCCGAGCTAAGCGTGGCGGTGGCGACGTTGCTGCTGGTGCTGGCCGCCGACAAATTGATCGGCCTGGGCTAATAGCGACCAACATATAGTTCGTTCCTCCTGTGTGGGCGTCGATCTCTGTGATCGGCGCCCGCATTGTTTTTCCGCCAAAAGTCGGATGATTATTCTCAAAAATGAGAGTATTCTTAGACTTGAGAATACTATGTCAAAATCAAACAAATCTAGAACTGATCTGATCACGCATCCTGTGCGACTGCGCATCTTGATGACGCTGGCAGGGCTTGAGCGCACATCGCAGCAGATCGCCGCTGCCCTGGACGATGTACCGGCCTCCTCGATCTATCGCCATCTACAAATACTGCTCGAAGCCGGCGTGGTCGAAGTTGTTTCGGAGCGACAGGTGCGCGGCGCCGTCGAAAAGACGCTGCGGGTTGCGACGGGCGCAGCCGACATCGACGCCGCGCAGGCGGAGACGATGAGCGCCGACATGCATCGTCAGGCGTTTCTGGTTTTTCTCACGCAGCTGCTCCACGAGTTCGATCGCTACACGCAGCAGCCCGAGATCGACCTTGCGCGTGATCTGGCCGGGTATCGTATGGCTGTGCTGTATGCCAGCGACGAGGAGTGGCTGGCGGCGATCACCGCGATGAACGCGGCGCTGCTACCGCTGCTGGAACATACGCCGGGCGCTGATCGCAAGCCGCGACGGATCGCAACCATTAGCTTACCGGCTCCCGACGAGCCGCAGGAGGATAGAACATGACTACTCTTTCGCTGAGTCAAGCACCATTCTGGAAAAAATTCACGCCGCTATTTGTCGCAGGAGCAGCCGGTGTCGTCGCGCTGCTGCCCTCGATCTCGGCAACCATCGAGCGGCAGCTGGAGCGCATTCCAACCCCACCGCCGATCCCGCTGCCGGTGCTGACCGCGCTCTCGGTGATCCAGCCGACGCTGCTGGTGGCTGGAGCGGTCGCGATCGGCGCTGCGCTGGCGCCTCGGCTTGGGCTGCGCTCGCATATCGTGGAGAAAACCGTCGCCAATCGGCCGCTGCTGCCGGCGCTCAAAGCTGAGCTGCCACTCGCGGCCACGCTGGGCGTGATCGGCTTTGGCGTCATCGCAATGCTGGATCTCCTGTTTCGGCCGCTGCTGGGCGAGGCGGCGCTGGCGCTGGCGGGAACTGGTCAGCACGCAACTGTTCTGGGCGTGCTGGGAGCAATGCTCTACGGCGGAATCACCGAGGAGCTGCTGCTGCGCTGGGGCTTGATGACGCTGCTGGTCTGGATCGGCTGGCAGGTGGTGCAGCGCGGCGAGGATCTGCCACGGCCGGCGCTGGTGTGGAGCGCGATCGTGCTGGCGGCGGTGCTGTTTGGCCTGGGGCATCTTCCGGCGACGTCGGCTGTGGTTCCGCTGACGCTGCCGGTTGTCGCGCGCGCGATCCTGCTCAACGGCCTGCTGGGCGTGGTCTTTGGCTGGCTCTACTGGCGGCGCAGCCTGGAGTCGGCCATGCTCGCCCACGCGATGTTCCACGTCTGCGCGGCGATCCTGGCGTTGATCGGGCGGCTGGGCTAAGCTTTTGTTCAAGGCTTCATGCATGTTGTGCCATGCGCTATACTGAGAGATACAAGAAAGCATGGCAACATGCATGAAACGCAAACAATATGGCAGAAAATAACCACAATACATTACCGCAATGTTTCTCCACTGCTGCGCTAACTGATTTCTTTGACTCTCACGATATGGGCGATTACATCGAGGCCTTACCAGAAACGCCGTTTGAGGTGAACATCAAGACACGGCAATACCTGGTAGCAGTTGATGCGAATATTATGCAGCAGGTCATCGCGATCGCCAGAGCGCAGCAAATATCTGCCGAAACATTGATTAATAAATGGCTTGAGGAGCAGACGCGCAAATCTGCATAAAGCTGTTGCCCTGGCACAAATTACTAAAAATACACCCAGAGTGAGCAAAGATTGTTTTGCTCACTCTTGATTTTTTCTGATTGCGATCCGTGGAAAGCTTACGCGCTGCCGGTCTGGCTGTGCGGGCTGGCAACCGGCTTCGACTCGGGCGAGCCGTGCTGGCGCAAAAAGATCGAGAGCACAACCATCGAGAATAGAGCCAGAAACTCGCTCTGCCAGTTCTGAAGCGACTCGAACCAGAACTGCGCGGTGGTGATATATTGCAGCGCGGAGACCGCCTGACCGCCGTGCTGGAGCTGCTCGCTGCTATATTCCTCGGCGCCGCCGATCGCGTGCAGCAGAAACGAAAACGCAAACAGCAGCAGAAACGCGATCAGCAGCGAGTTTTTGTACAGACTCAGCCAGGCGCCGCCCTGCCGGACCGGCCAGGGCGCTTCGGGGTCGCTCTGCGACTGGCGCGGATCGTCGTCGACCTCCTCGTGCTTGTCGGGATCTTTCGACTCGGCCGAGCCGCGCTGAATCAAAAATGCCGTGAACAAGACATACACGGCATCCTGAAGAAACTCGCTTTCCCAGTTCTCGAACACAGCTTCGATAAAATGTCCCTCGGTAAGGTACTCGCCGAAGCCGACCGTGGGCTGATTGTGGTCCTGCTGCTCCTGATTGTAGGTTTTCCAACCTGTTACAGCCTGACCGCCGAGTGTCACCAGGAATAAGGCGAGCAGAGCTAATGACAAGCCGTTGTCACGGATCATGCGGGGCATATGTCCTCCTTGTAGTGCTTGTACAAGGAAGATTGCTGCTGCAAAGGCTATGCCACACAGCAAAAACGTTCGTTTAGGTTGTATTCTCCTCACAGATCCACATGGATTTTCTCCGTTGCCTTGGGCTGATCTTCCCATAAACCAATGAGCCGATCACGTATACACGCCATCCACGATGCGCTGAATATCTTCCCGTGGCACGCCAGCCCAGGAACCTGCCGGATTGATGATCAGGCCGGCGTAGCCATCCCGCAGCACAATGTCCAACACGGCACGGGCTGATAGCACCAGATATGGGCTTCCAGGCGCACGCTCGTGCAGCGCTGCCTCGTCGGTGAACGCCAGCAGCACGACGCCGCCTTCCGGCCCGGTTGAGGTCAACATCTTGACCGGCAGATCCTGAGTGAGTGTCCGGGCTTCCGTCCCTACGCCTTCAGGCAGCGATTGCACGGCTACCAGCAAATTTCCGTGATTGAGAGACTGATACAAGGCGCGGCGCGTATGCTCTGATGGACGGGCACTTACCTGCTCCACCGCCTGGCGGATCGTCAGAGTGTGAGCGGCACGCTTCTCAGCCGGATCGGTTGCGGGTTCCGCGCCTCGAAACAATTTTTTCAAAAAACCCATGCCCGATCTCTTTCTCGATGCTCAGATGGTGACAAACATGAGACGCGTATTCCTACAGCGGCTGCTTGCCGAAACGCCGCGTGAAGAAGCCGCGTGCCGGATTGACCACGCCCGCCATCAGCAGGCTGCCGATCATGCCTGTGATCAGCTCGCTGACGCTATCGCCCAGCCAGCTAGCCGCCATGCTGGTATAGCCTGGCCCGACGACCTCGTCTACCGTGTAGGTCTGGGTCCAAACGTTGGTCTGGCGCTCCACAACCTGGCCCTCGGCATCGCGGTATTCCACATCGACGATCGGCTGAAGCACCAGCGGCTCGGCTGTGGCTGGCGTGATCTGCCAGACCCAGATGTTGCTGCGCTCGCTCAGCCGCTGAAACTGGCGATCGGCGTCCTGACTCACGAGCTGCCCGTTCACGTCCAGCGACACCGCGACCCAGGTCTGGAGATCCGGCCGCTCCGGGATCTCGAAGGGCTCGGTATCCGTCACGGCTGAAGGCAGCGGATTGGGCTGATTGCCTGCGGTGAACACGCTGAAGCGAACGGTAGCCGGCCGGCCAACCTGCATCTGCGCCGGAAACGCGCACTCGGCCTCGCGTCGGATCGGCTCTGCGGTGTCGGGGCTGTCGCCGGGCGCGCCATCACCGGGATCTACCGAGCCGGGAGGAGCGCTGCCGGACGAATCGCCGCCGCATGCGGTCAGCAGCCAGAGGCCAGTCAGCATAAGCAGCAAAATGATCGATCGACGCATAAGCACCTTTATCTCACGGAGTAGCACCGGCGGACGGTGCCGGCAGTTGCAGCGTGGCAGGCTCCGAGCGGAGCGTCGAGAAGTCGGGATAGTTGCGGTACAGGCCCCAGGCGGCATAGGCCAGCAGCAGCAGGGCCAGCACAAACAGGAGCGGTCGCGGCGATCGGCGGGGCGTCCAGCGCATCATAAGGCATCTCGGTTGCATCGGTGAGCGAACCAGCGCGGACGGCCGCTCACATCCGGCTTGCAAACATCGGCGCAGCTAGCTTAGCCGATCGGTGGATGAGCGTCAAGTACCCGGATCTTTGACGAAGCCATAGCCGCTACGTTAGAATAGGATCGACTTCTGAATGTCCTCAATCTTTCATATATGCCCTCAAAGCAAGGAGGCTCGTGTGGCGCAAGCAAGTGCAGATGAAGTGATGACCCAGCGGCCAGGTCCGCATTCTCAGGAGATGGTGCGGCGCGATAGCAACGTTTTGGCCCCGGTGTCCGGGCGGGTTTACCCGTTTGTGATGGAGCGCGGCCTGGGCTGCGAAGTCTGGGACGTGGACGGCAGCCGCTATCTCGATTTTAACGCCGGCATCGCCGTGGTCTCGACGGGCCACTCGCATCCACGGATCGTTAAGGCGATTCAGGACCAGGCGGCGCGATTCATTCACATGGCCGGAACCGACTTTTACAACGAGGCGCAGGTGAAGCTGGGCGAAAAGATCACCTCGGTGATGCCCAAGGGCCACGACTGGCGCGTCTTCTTCGCCAACTCCGGCACCGAATCTGTCGAGGCCGCGATCAAGCTGGCGCGCTACGCCACGGGTCGTCAGGGCATCATCGCCTTCTTCGGCGCGTTCCACGGCCGCTCCTACGGCTCGCTCTCGCTGACCGCCTCCAAGCCGCGCCAGCGCGCGGGCTACTTCCCGCTGCTGCCCGGCGTCGAGCACGCCTACTATCCCAACCCCTTCCGCCCGCCGATGGGCGGCAGCTCCGAGCGGGTCGTCGACGCGTGCATCGACTATATCGAGCATACGCTGTTCGAGACCGTGCTGCCTCCAGGCGATGTCGCCGCGATCATTGTGGAGTCGATCCAGGGCGAGGGCGGCTACATCGTTCCGCCGGAGGATTGGTTCCCGCGTCTGCGCGCGCTCTGCGACAAACACGGCATTCTGCTGATCGCCGACGAGGTGCAGTCGGGTGTGGGCCGCACCGGCAAGATGTGGGCGATCGAGCACTTCGGCGTTGTGCCGGATATTATCACCAGCGCCAAGGGCCTGGGCTCGGGCATGCCGATCGGCGCGTGTATTGCGCGCAAAGAGCTGACCGACAACTGGCTGCCCGGGGCGCACGGCAACACCTATGGCGGTAACGCGCTGGCCTGTACCGCCGCCTACGAGACGCTGTGTCTGGTCGAGGAAGAGCTGATGGCTAATGCCCGCGAGGTGGGCGGCTATCTGATGCAGTGCCTGGAGCAGATCGCCACGCGCTCGAACAACATCGCGCAAGTTCGCGGCAAGGGCTTGATGATCGGCTGCGAGTTCGTCAAAGACAAAGCCACCAAGGAGCCCGATCACGACGGCGCCGAGCAGATCATGGTCGATGCGTTCCGGCGCGGCCTGCTGGTGCTGACCTGCGGCAAGTCCACGATCCGCTTCTGCCCGCCGCTGGTGCTGACCAAGGCGCAGGTCGACGAAGGGCTGTCGATCTTTGAGGAGACAGTGCAGGCGGTGTATAATCGCTAGACGCGCTGCTGGGCCGTAAAATTACCGAAATACAGGCGAGGACTTCCGGCGGGAGTCCTCGCTTTGCTATTTCGGCTGAGCACAGCGCGCCTCCCACTCGGGCCGCAGAATGCCGTACAAGATCATATCGTGGCGCTGCCCGTCGCGATGCAGGCACTCGCGGTACACGCCCTCACGCGTAAAGCCGATCTTCTCGTACAGCGCGATCGCGCGGTGGTTGTAGCCGAAGACCGTCAGCTGTACGCGGTACAGATTCAGCTCATAGAACGCGAAGCGCAGCGCCAGCTCCATCGCCTCGCGGCCGTAGCCCCGGTCGCGGTGCGCCGCATCGCCGATCGCGATCGCCAGCCAGCAGGTCTGATGCGTCCACAGAATGCCGTCAAGCTCGAGACAGCCGATCAGCGTATCGTCGGCGCACAGCCGCAGCCCAAACAAAAACGAGTCGGTGGCTTTCTGGTGGCTGCTGATCCAATCCGTCAGCCCGGTCTCGCTTCGGGGCCGCGCCGGGAGCGCGTCGAGCAGCCGCAGCAGCTGATCATCTTGATACCAACGCAGCATCGTCGGGATGTCGTGAGCGGTGCAGGCGGTGAGCTTAACGTTGGTTCCTTGCAATAAGTGTTCGAATAACACGGGCAGTCGCCTTTTCCTTTCAGCATGGCAATTGTACAGCTATTTCTTTGGAACAGAATGTCGTGGTAAGCGTTGCGCTAAGCCGGAGGCACAGCAAATGGGGGTTGTGGTAACCCTATCTGTATAAATGCGTCTGGCCTGTGCTATGTCTTGCCGTGTTTACTCCCAGATTCGGCCGCGTTTCCACGATCGAGAAGGTAGGGTACAATCGCGGCCAGGAGTAGCTACAAGGAGGCTGTGATGAGTACCTCAGGTCAGGGACGCAATAAAGTCGGAGTCGTCGGCACCGGCATGGTCGGCGCGTCGTTTGCCTATGCGTTGATGCAGCGCAGCCTGGCTAACGAGATGGTGCTGATCGACGCCAACCGTGGCCGCGCCGAGGCCGAGGCGATGGATCTCAACCACGGGCTGCCGTTTGTTCGCCCGATGCGTATCACCGTCGGCGATTACGCGGATCTTGCCGGCGCCGCGATCACGGTTGTGACGGCCGGCGCGGCCCAAAAGCCGGGCGAGACGCGTCTTCAGCTGCTTGAGCGCAACGCCTCGATCTTTCGCCAGATCATCCCCGAGATTGTTAAGCATAACCCTGAGGGTATTATCCTGATCGCGTCAAATCCGGTCGATCTGATGACGCATCTCAGCGTGCAGATCAGCGGACTGCCGGCCACGCGCGTCTTTGGCTCGGGCACGATCCTGGACACCGCCCGCTTTCGCTATCTACTCGGCGAGCACTACACCGTCGATCCGCGCAGCGTGCATGCCTACATCGTCGGCGAGCACGGCGACAGCGAGCTGGGCCTGTGGAGTCTGGCGAATATCGCGGGCGTGCGGCTGCGCGATTTCAAATCGACCACCGGCAAAGGCTACGACGAGGCAGCGCTTGAGGAGATCTTCAAGCAGACCCGCGACGCGGCCTATGCGATCATCGAGCGTAAAGGAGCGACCTACTACGCGATCGGCCTGGGCCTGCTCACGATCGTCGAGGCGATCCTGCGCGACCAGCATACCGTGCTGACGGTCTCAAGCCTGATGAGCGGCCAGTACGGCGTCAGCGATATTTGCATCAGCCTGCCGACGATCGTGGGCGCGGGCGGCATCGAAGAAGTGCTCAATCTGTCGATGAGCGCCGAGGAAGAGGCGGCCTTCCAGCGCTCAGCTGCCACGCTGGCCGAGCGCTACAAGCAGATCGCGAAGTAGCCTGGCGTCAAGCAGCAGGCGATTCAGCGCATGGTTGGATCGCCTGCTATGCTTCCGGCTGGATGCTTACTCTGCCACTCGCAGCACGATCTTGCCGCGCGCGTGGCCGCTCTCGCTCAGCTCGTGAGCCTGGCGCGTCTCGCGCAAGGGCAGCACGGTCTCGACAATCGGCTTGATCTTGCCGTCGTCGATCAGCCCGGCGATCTCGGCGAGCCGGGGGCCGT
>DASWTQ010000487.1:0-10990 GCA_036402055.1 Herpetosiphonaceae bacterium | reverse complement strand
TGATCTCGCACTCGATGCCTTCCTGAGCCAGCTTCTCGGCAACTTCCATGCACAGATGCACCGGCCGAGAGTAGGTTACGATCGTCACGTCCTTGCCCTCACGCGCCAGCCGCGACTCGCCGATCTTGGCCTCGTAGCCGTCGGGAACCTCATCTTTGACGCCGTACATCAGCGTGTGCTCGATAAAGACCACCGGATCGGGATCTTCCATCGAAGCCTTGAAGAGTGCCTTCATATCAGCGGGCGTGGCCGGAGCGACGACCTTGAGACCGGGCACATAGGCGAACATCGAATCGAACGACTGCGAGTGCGTCGCGGACAGGTTGCGCCAGCCGTTGGTTGTGCGCAGCACCATCGGGCACTGGATCTGACCGCCGAACATGTAGTGCAGCTTGGCGGCGTGATTGATGAGCTGGTCGAAGGCCAGCAGCGAGAAGTTCACCGACATGATCTCGCAGATCGGGCGCATACCCAGCATCGCGGCGCCAACGCCGATACCGACGATGCCCGCCTCGGCGATCGGCGCGTCGCGGATCTTCTCGGAGCCGTACTCCTCCAAAAAGCCGGCCGTCACACCGTAGGTACTGCCGTAATACCCGATGTCCTCGCCAATGATAAAAACGCGATCGTCTTTGAGTTGTTCGCGGAGCGCATCTCGGAGCGCCTCACGGACGGTCATGACTGCCATGATCTATCCTTCTAGCGTGGCTAGAAGCCGGAGCGTCGGACGCGCCATCTAACAAAGACGTCGCGTCCCTGCCGCTCGCAGCTTACCTATTAATATTTCGGCTCGATCGGGTTGGCGTAGATACCAGTCGTCAGCCACTTCTCGTCGGCCTCCGGGCTCTGATCGGCAAAGTCCACGGAGCCCTGGGCCTCTTGCTCGGCCTGCTGCTCGATCTGCTGGGCCTGCTCTTCGGTCAGAATGCCCTCGTCGATCAGCCGCTTGCGGAAGACCTCGTTTGGATCGCGGGTGCGGTACTTCTCGACGTCTTCTTTGGAGCGATACTTCTGCGTGTCCTGCGCGGAGTGGCCACGGAAGCGATAGGTAACGGCTTCCAGCAGCACCGGTCCCTGGCCGCTGCGGGCGTGCTCGACGGCGCGCTTGGCGGCCTCGTAGGTCGCGATCGGATCGTTGCCGTCCACGCGCTCTGAGGTCATGTCGAAAGCGCAGGCTTTGCGGTAGATCTCCTGGACGGCCGTATGCACCGCGATCGGCGTACCCATGGCGAAGAGGTTATTCTCGCAGACAAAGACCACCGGCAGCTTGCCGAGCTGGGCAAAGTTGAGCGCCTCGTAGAACTCGCCGCCGTTGGTCGCGCCGTCGCCGAAGAAGACCATCACGACTTCTTGCTTCTTCTGGATCTTCACTGCCGTCGCCATGCCGCAGGCCATCAGCAGGTGGCTGCCGACGATCGCGTAGCCGCCCCAGAAGTTCTTGCTGACGTCGACCAGGTGCATCGAGCCGCCGAGACCGCGCGCCGAGCCCGTATCGCGGCCGAACAGCTCGGCCATCAGCGGATTCACGTCGAGACCGCGCGCAATCGCGTGGCCGTGATCGCGATAGTGGGTGATGATGTGGTCCTCGGGCTTCAGCGCGCCGACCGTACCGACCGCTACAGCTTCCTGACCGACATACAGGTGCAAAAAGCCGCCGATCTTGGCGCGGGTGTACATCTCCTGACACTTTTCCTCGAAGACGCGGATCAGCGCCATCTGCCGGTACATCTCGATCAGCTGCTCAGGGCTCAAGCCCGCATACTGCTCAGTTGTTTCGGGCGTGGTTGCCATCGCCTCATCCTTCTTTCGTCGCTTTGTTGCCATTCGTGCAAACCTTAACAATAAAACTGTTGGTTGTCCGTCACGCAACGTTTTGGATCTACTCAGCTCACCGTTCTATGAAGCTCTATCTCCACCCGAAAGCCTGGCGCGGGGCGGACACGAGCGGCAAGCTCCGCATCCCGAACCAGCGTCGAGACTTCCGCCGGAGTGTATGCGCGCAGCACGGAGAGTGGCCCATCATGGCGCGAAAGAGGAGAGACTGGACCATACGCGAGGAGCCGCGCGCCCCAGTAGGCGAGATAACTTCGCCGCAAGTCGTTGACGATCACGCCAATTCGGGCTACACGCGCCAGCTCACGCAGCAGCCGCACCGCAGCATCGCGGCTAAAATGGTGAAGTGCCTGCGTACACGTCACGATGTCCACGCCACCATCGGCGAAGGGCAATCGCAGCGCATCGCTTTGAACCAGGAGAACCGGCGTATGTCGCGTTTCGAGCGCGGCGACGTCGAGCACTGTGCGGCTGAGATCGCTGGCGAGCACCGTTAGCGCTCGTCCGTGCCGCTCGCTCCAGCGCTGGAGCATACGCGGCAGATCCGCCCCGCCGGTCGCCACGTCCAGCACGCGCGGCGTGCGCTCCGGCGGCACTACCTCCAGCCAGGCCGCAATTTGCCGCACGACTGCTCGATTTGCGCCGAGCCAGCGATTCGCCCGCGCCATATCGCGTAGATTTGCGCGCAGCAACCGCTGATCGGTGACCTCTTCGTCCAGCAATTCTGTCTGAGTCGATTGCGCTGGAACGAAAGGTCGCATCCTGCCACATGTTCTCCCGTTCAAGTTGGTTATTATGCACCAAAACCCGTGAATACGCCAACGCAACATCCTGCGAGCAGCTGCTCCCTGCCCATCTCGCGGCGATTATCGCCCACGCTCAAATTCGTGCAGCCGATCATCTTCATGCCGGATCGGCACCGGCGACAAGCGCTCACGACGCGCCAGCACGCCCAGGTAGAACAGCGCAACAAGAAACACCATGATCAGCGGCTCGCGGCCGGTCGCCAGCACAACGCCGAGATACGGGATCGGGAAAAATGAGGCGATGATCATCACCAGATTCAGCGCCATAATTTGCAAAAGTTCGGCTCGCTCTCCCATACAGCTCCTCCTTCGCGTACAATCCACCCATTAGCAAGAGCTGTGCTAGAATTGCGGGCATTGATCCAAGAGGAGCGGAATTACCCAATATGTCAATCTCCAAAGAATATATTTCCTGGCAGCAGATCGAGACGATGGTCGAGCAGCTGGTCCGCGCCGCGCAGACGCAGTCGTTCGACGCGCTGCTTGCGGTGACTCGCGGCGGTCTGGTTCCGGCCGGGATGATCGCCTATCACCTTGGCATTCGCAACATCCTGGTCGCCGCTGTCCAGTTTTATAGCGGTGTTGGCCAGCGCGCCGAGACGCCCTCGTTTCTGCAATTCCCCGCCGATCCTTTCATCAACGGCCAGACCGTGCTGATTGTCGACGACATCTGGGACAGCGGCAAGACGATCGCGGCGGTGAAAAGCCGGGTGCTGGCCGCAGGCGGCACGCCCGTAACCGCCGTGCTGCACTACAAGCCCAAGGCCTCGCTCTTTCCCAATCAGCTGCCGGAGTACTACGCCGAGGAAACCGACGCCTGGATTGTGTATCCGTGGGAGCCCGCGAGCGAAAGGTAAGAACGGAGGACGGAGAACCCAGAACCTAGAACCTAACGAAAGAACAAAGAAACAAAAGAACCAAAGAACAAAAACGAGGGCCTAGAACCTAGATGTAATGGAACGCTGAGTTAGCACAGGTACGCAATCGTTTTTTGGCTTTGGAGAGCGAAAAATGAAACAGAGATCTGCGCTAACCTGGTGAACCATTACACCTAGAACCAAAGAACAAAGGAACAAAGCAGTACCATAAATCCCCTCGCCTGCCGCAGCGGGAGAGGGGAAGGCCCGAAGGGCAAGGGGTGAGGGCCATTTCAAAGAACAAAGAAACAAAAGAACAAAGGAACAAAACACTGGCATCGAAACTCCTTTGTTCGCTTGTTCGCTTGTTCTTTTGTTTGCGCGTAGCGCTAGTATTTTCAGGCAACCTATGCGACCACAACGCCAGCAGCCATACACACCTAACCGCCCTTCCGGCATACCCCAGCGCCGCTCGTGGTGGCGGCGAGCGGGCACGCGGTTTGGCTTGCTTGCGCTGGGCCTGACTGCCCTGCTGGCGCTGCTGCTCCGCCGCTACACCGACTCGGAAAGCTTTAGCCTCGCGGATCTGTGGCTGATCGTGATCAACGTCGTCGCGTTCGTGATCTACGGCTACGACAAAACCATCGCCGGCCGGGCGTGGACGCGCGTTCCCGAGCGCCTGCTCCTGCTGCTGGCGCTGGTCGGCGGTACCGTGGGCGCGCTGCTCGCGATGCTGCTCTTCCGGCATAAAACCTCGAAAGCCAGCTTCGGCCTCAAATTCCTGCTGGTGATCCTGCTTCAGATCGCGCTGATCGTGCTGTACTACTGGTGGCAGCAGTCGAATCCATAGCGATCGTCCACACCGAGCGAGCTGGCGCTTAAGTACTACAACTTGTCATAGCAATAAGGGAATCCGGGCAAGAATACGTTTATCGACGGGTGAGGGAGTAGTACCAAAGTCCTTATACGGTGGCCCTGGTTCGCTTTAGCATAGAGCTATACGAATCGCTGCGCAACCTGCGCCTCAACCCCGCCGGAAAGACAACAGATGGAATCGCTCCTGCACGCGTACCATTGGTGTTCCCGCCTCCGATGGCCCAAAAGCTACGTCGGCAAGTTCCTCTTCACCGCATTCGTCGGAGTCCACGTGCCGCTGATCGCCATGACGATCTACGTGGTGCTAAGCCTGGAAGACTGGTCGCTGGCGCTGCCGGTCCTGGTCGTCGGGCTGCTGGCAACGCTGTTTGGTACCGGACTGACGCTCCTGTTCCAAAAGCAGCTGCTGGCGCCGATCGTTGTGACGGCCGAGGCGCTGGATCGCTACACCCGCCATCAAACCATGCCGTCGCTGCCGATGACCTACCACGACGAGGCCGGCCTGCTGATGCAAAACACCCAGCTCTGTATCGAGCATCTCAACCAGCTGCTGGCCATGAAGAACGATCTACTCTCGGTGATCTCACACGATACCCGCGCGCCGCTGAGCAACATCATTCTGGCCAGCCAGATGATCGATATGATGCTCAAAAATCCTCAGGCCAATACCGCCGAGATCCACACCTTCAACACCATGATCCGCTTGGCCGCCGATCGCCAGATCGAGCTGATGAATAGCTTGATGACGCTCGCTCGCGCCGACACCGGCAGGCTTGACGTCCAGCGCAGCGCAACCTCTCTGCGCGAACTGCTGGAAGGCACGGTCAAAAATCACCAGCTGCGCGCCGCTCACAAAGGCGTTCACCTGCTGCTGTCGAATAGCGCCGATCCGCGCCAGATGCTGTGCATCGACGTCGCCAAGACCGAGCAGGTGTTGAATAATCTGATCCAGAACGCGCTGAAGTTCACACCCGAAGGCGGCACCGTGCAGCTCAGGGCCAGAGTCGAGGACGACCGGGTTAGCCTGAGTGTGCGCGATACCGGCATGGGCATGGATGAGTTGGTGTTGAAGAACCTGTTCAAGCCGTTTACCATCGAGCGGCGGCAGGGAACGGCCGGAGAGCCGGGAACCGGGCTCGGGCTGTGGATCTGCAAAACATTTACCGAGGTCCAGGGCGGCACAATCGGCGTGCAGAGCGCGCTGGGTTCAGGCACGACCTTTGAGATTCAGCTGCCGACCGGCATGCCCGCGCCCGAGTCGCTGGTGCTGCCTGAGCTGCATCCCGCGCTGGCGATCGCCTGATCACCTTAATCGTCTGCCATCGGGGCTCCTTCCCCGCACCCCGATGATCCCACCTACCACGCCGCGATCGCCGCGAGCAGCTCCTGCTGCACATCATCGGTCAGCAGCTTGCAGCCGGCGCCCCAGTCACTCTGCACGCTCACGGAGCGGCTAACCCGCGCCATGCGCTCCTCGGCTGCCGCCGCGTCGATACTCAGCGCCCGCGCCAGTTCCTCCGCCGACTCGTGGCTCAGCGCCGAGCGCAGCGCATCCAGATCAGCTCTATAGCACCAGGCAACCTGCGCCAGCGCCTCCTCGATCTGTTCATTCAGCAGCATCGCTTGTCTCCTTTCCTCGTTCCCGATCATCCCAGCAAGCACGTATAATTGCGCCCATGAACAAACACGCTCTACCGCCACTTGTCGCAATTGTTGGGCCGACCGCCGTGGGCAAGACCGCGCTCTCGATCGCGCTGGCTCGGCGACTCGGCGGCGAGATCGTCAACGCCGACTCGCGCCAGATCTACCGCTATATGGACATCGGCACAGCCAAGCCAACGCCGGCTGAGCAGGCCGCTGTGCCGCATCATCTGATCGACATGATCGCGCCGGACGAGCCGTACTCGCTGGCGGTCTACCAGGAGCAGGCGCTCAGCACGATCGATCGGATCAGCACGCAGGACCATCTGCCGCTGCTGGTCGGCGGCACGGGCCAGTACGCGGCTGCCGTGCTTGAGGGCTGGAATATTCCCCGCGTGCCGCCGCAGCCTGAGGTCCGCGCCCGCCTTGAGGCAGAGGCCGACGCGCAGGGCACGATCGCGCTCTATCAGCGGTTGCGAGCGCTCGATCCCGAAGCAGCCAGCAAGATCGAGCCGAACAACCGGCGACGGATCATCCGCGCGCTGGAAGTTTTCGAGATCACCGGAGCGCCGATCTCGACACAGCAGACCAAAACTCCGCCGCCGTATCGAATCGTGACGCTCTGGCTGGTGCTTGACCGGACCACGCTCTACCGGCGGATCGACGAGCGCGTCGACGCGATGATCGCGGCCGGGCTGGTGGCAGAGGTGCGCGGTCTGCTGGAGCGCGGCTACGACTGGACGCTGCCGGCGATGTCGAGCCTGGGCTACAAAGAGTTTCGGCCCCACTTCGAGCATGCCGCGCCGCTCGACGAGTGTATCCAGCGGCTGAAGTTCAACACGCACGCGTTTGTTCGCAAGCAGGACATGTGGTTCAAGCGGCTGCCGTGCTGCGTCCAGCTGCCGGCCGACGATCCGGCGCTGCTCGATCGCGCGCTGGACGAGATCGCCGGGAGCGCACGCTAAGGACTGGCAGCTAGCTCTGGACTGGCTCGCGGCCGATACGATCGAGCGCCTGGTACTCCGCCGCGACCAGCCGTAAAAAGGTCTCGGCGTCGTAAAGCCCAAGCGCCAGCCCGTTTTCGGTGCGGATCGGATAGCCCAGCCGGCGCTGCAAGCCATCGACCAGCTGAAGCGCCAGCCGCTGACGAGCCGGAACGCTCAAGCTTAAGCTACGGCGCAAATATTCCTGCACAATATCGTAGTCTTCGCGCTGGACCGCGCTCAAGTTGGGAATGGTGATCCGCTCGGCCGCCGCAACAATCGCCCGCTCGCTGGTCGTGGGAGCCGCGAGACTGGCCAGCGTGATCGCTTGACGCTCGCGCACCGCGATGCAGCCAGCCGCCATATCGCCCAGCCGCCGCGAGCGTCGATCGATGAACATCACGATCACCCCGATGCCATACAGAACCGGCAGGAAATCGGCCAGCCGAATAAAGTTACGCACGGTGCTGCCAAAAAATCCCAGCGGCCGGCCGCCGGTACGCACCATGCGCAGACCGATCGCGCGCTTGCCTGGCGTCTGGCCGTTCCAAACCGTCTCGAAAAAGATAAAATACGCACACAGCGATAGATAGATGCCGATCGCGAACAGGCCAAGCACGATATTTTCGTCGAGGCCCAGCGCCAGCTGATTGGCCGCCAGCGATACGCCGACGCAGGAGAAGGAAAGAATCACCGCGATGATGATATGGTCGATGAGCGCCGCGAGAAATCGCGAGCCGATGCCCGCAACATCGTAGGCAAGCTCGATCTGCTCGGGCGTTTCGACGGTGTACAAGCTGTCGTCAAGCATAAATGTCCAGTTCGTTGGGTGGCGTTCGCGCCATGCCGATAGTACCCTTGAAGCTCGGCGGCGGCTATAGTATGCTACGTGAGGCGCAGCCGAGAACATGTGCTGAGGATGATACATGGTAGCAGAAGATTTTATCAATGCCAAACGTCCCCATTGGGAGCGACTAGAACAGCTATTGAGCAAGGCGCAGTCGGCGCGGCTGGCCTCGCTTACGGCCGAGGAGCTGTACGAGCTAGGACGGCTGTACCGGCAAACAACCTCGGATCTGGCGGTTGCTCGCCGTGACTTTCCCAGCCATCGCGTCACCGAGTTTTTGAACGGGCTGGTCGGGCGAGCGCACGGCGCGGTCTATCAGAACGAGGCGACAACCTGGGCGCGGCTGCGGGATTTTGTGCTGCTGACGTTTCCGCAGACCTGGCGCAAAACGCTGCCTTTCACGATCGTGGCGTTTCTCTTCTTCGCGCTGCCGGCGCTGATCTCGTTCTTAATCGCCTACAACGATCCGAGCCAGGCCGGTCTGCTCTTTCCAGGCGCGGAGTATATCGCCGATCAGATCAAGAACCAGGAAGAGTGGTGGCTGGACATCAACAATGCGCGCGGCGGCAACGCGGCGCTGATCGCCAGCAACAACATCCTGGTTACGATCCAGGCTTTCGCCGGCGGTATGCTGCTGGGCCTGCTCACGATCTACGCGATGGTCTTTAACGGCCTGATGCTGGGCGTGATCGCGGGGCTGAGCGCGTTCTATGGCTTCAGCAGCCGGCTGTGGGGCTTTATCGCGGCCCACGCCTCGATCGAGCTGAGCGTGATCTTTTTCGCGGGCGGCGCGGGCTTGCAGCTGGCCTGGGCGATCCTGCATCCGGGCCTGCTGTCGCGCAGTGCGGCGCTGCGTGTGGCAGCTCAGCGCGCGATCGTGATCATGATCGGCTGCGTGCCGCTGCTGCTGATCGCCGGAACGATCGAGGCTTTTATCTCGCCTTCGAATCTGCCGGTCTGGCTCAAGCTGGCGGTATCCTTCGGCACGGGACTTGCGCTCTACAGCTATCTGATCGGTGTGGGACGGCAGACGCCCGCTGATTCCACAGAGACCAATCCTGTCGGCTAGGCCAGCCCGGCCTGGAAATATGCACAAGCAACGCTGCTCCCAATATTCTCGACGCTGCGAATATAAACGAGATAGAAAAGTTATGTTATTCATGCCGGCAGTAGCTTTTCTGTGAGCGTTTGACGAAGATGTCTTGAGGTTTATACTGAATACGATCTATTCGGTTACGTGTTATTGTTACTGAGGACAGAATCACGGCTATGAAGATCTTTTTCATGCGGCATGGAATTGCCGAGCCGGCCCACGGGTCGGTCAAAGACCACGATCGCGCCCTGACCGAGGAGGGCCGCAGCCAGGTGAGCCAGATCGCACAGGCGATGCAGCGGCTCAGCATCAAGCCCGATGTTATCCTGACCAGCCCGCTGGTCCGCGCCCGGCAGACCGCCGAGATCGTGGCGCCGGCGCTGGAAGCACCGCTTGAGACGGCGAACGAGCTACAGCCAGGCGCGATCCTGGACGATCTCCAGCGCTTGCTGCGGCGCTACCCGCAAGAAACGGTGATGCTGGTCGGCCACGAGCCCGATTTTTCCGCGCTGGCAGCCCGGCTGATCAACGCCGACGAGCGCGGCATTCTGCTCAAAAAAGGCGGCATGATCCGCATCGACATTGACGGACGGCCGCAGGCTGGTCGCGGCCGGCTGGTCATGTCGCTGACGCCCAAGACCATGCTGCTGCTCGCCAACGGAGCGCCCGCGCAGCTCGCGCCGGAGACTCCTGCCGCCAACGCCGAGCCGATGAACGGCGCACCGCAGGAATAACTAGCCCGCCCACATACTTTCAGTGCAAGCGGCGTCCTTCTGCGATGCCGCTTGCGCGATTGCACATCCATCTATAATCTCTCACAGGCTACCCAGGGACTCGCCCGCGCCCAAACTTTAGCCGTCGCCGCCTATTTTTTGGAAGGAATCGAGCATGACTACGACTGTTACCGTTCGCAGCACGAATAACTACCAGCAGCAGATTATCGCCGGCGATCATGTGGTCTTTGCCGACGAGCCGCTGGACGTCGGCGGCGATGATACCGGCCCCAATCCCTACGAGCTGCTGCTCGGCGCGCTCGGCTCCTGCAAGGCGATCACCTGCATTATGTATGCGCAGCGCAAAGGCTGGGATCTTCAGGGCGTAGAGGTTGATCTGACGCACTCCAAAGATTACGCCCACGATTGCGAGGAGTGCGTCGATAAGGATGTCAAGCTCGATCGAATTAAGGTGAAGATCGCGTTCAAGGGCAACCTCGACGACGACCAGCGCCAGCGGCTCAAAGAGATCGCTAAGCGCTGCCCGATCCACCAGACGCTGATCAACAAGATCGACATCAGCGACGCGTGAGGATTGAATAAGATGGCCCTCACCCCCGGCCCCTCTCCCGCCGCCGCAGGAGAGGGGAGAAAGGTAGTACTATGTTGTTCCCTTGTTCCTTGGTTCTTTTGTTCTTTCGCTTGGCCCTCACCCCCTTTCCCCCTGCCCCGAACCTCGGCTGGCTTCAGCCTCGGTTGCGGCAGGCGAGGGGAAAGGAATAGCAACAAAGATTCGCGAAAATACCAGTAAGTCAATTACAATATTAGGCTCAGGGCGTAATAAATCACGCCCCTACAGAATAATCTATTCGTTTGGGTTGTAAAGTTTATTCTGAGTTCCCTCGGCTCTCCCCTTTGTTCTCGGCTCTTTGTTCTTTGTTCCCCGATTCTAGGTTCTTGGTTCTAGGTTCTCGTTTACTTGCAAACCTTGGTATACTTAGCTCATGAATAGACGGATCGCGATGCTGCGACAACGAGCCGTTCAACTCATGAGCGCGCTGCGACAGCTCCCCGCTGGACCGCAGGTCGAGATCGCGCCGTCACTGCTTGCCAATGCTCCCCAGCTCTTCAAACTTGCCCATATTGCGGTTGGCGACGCCGACAGCGCTGCTGTGCTGACCGCCGATGTTCTGGCGCAGGCTCCCGCCACCGAGGGCGCGGCGCTGCGACTGCTGATCGAGCGGCTGCCGCAGGGCTGGCTGAGCTGGCCGGGAGCGTGCGGCCCGAGCGAGTGGCTGCGGCTGGGATTGCGCCGCGAGCAGGCCGATCGTTTGCTCTCGG
>DASWTQ010000486.1:0-14433 GCA_036402055.1 Herpetosiphonaceae bacterium | reverse complement strand
ATGATTCTGCGCTACGCCGCGATCACCTTTGGCTACGGCGCTCTCTGCGGCCTGGCGCTGGCGCTGATCGCGCCGCTGGTGATCCAGTGGCTCCTGCCGCAGTACACGCCCGCAATCACGATCCTGCGCATCCTGGCGATCGCGCTGATTTTTCGCACACTCAATAGCTGCCTGACCAGCACAATCCAGGCATACGGGCATTTTAGCTGGATCACCCGGCTGGCCGTCTTCAATCTTTTTGTGATCAGCGGCCTGCTGTGGGTGCTGGTGCCGCTCTGGGGCGCTCCCGGAGCCGCGCTGTCGCTGCTCTGCGGCGAAATGCTGAACACGCTGATTCAGCTGGTGCTGGTCAAACAAACAGTCGCCCGGCAGCGGCAGATTCTTTCCAGGGAGGAGGCCCGCTCGCTATGAGCGATCGCAACACCTTATTCGATAGCTATCTGACGCGGCATCTGTCACACGTGACCGATCCGCACCAGTATCGCAAGCGCAAAAAAGATCATCTCTGGCTCAACTACGGGCATCTCATCCCCAGACAGCGCGATGCGCGCATCCTTGAGATCGGTCCCGGCTACGGCGATCTGCTTGAGCTGCTGGCCGTGGATCGCGGCTATACGAGCGTGCAGGCCATCGATCTGTCGCAGGAGGTCGCCGACTTTTGCAACACCGTCGCGCCGGGCACCACGATCGTCGTCGAGGATACCGTGGCCTTTCTTGAGGCGCACGCCGAGCAGTTCGACGCGATCTTTATGTTTCATGTGCTTGAGCATATTCCCAAGCCCGAGATTCCGGTGATGCTCCAGGCGATCCACCGCGCGCTCAAGCCGGGCGGGACGCTGGCGCTGGAAGTGCCGAACATGGCCAATCCCTTCATCGGGCTGAACTTTCGCTACGCCGACTTCACGCATGAGGTCGGGTTTACCGAGATGAGCATGACCTATGTGCTTGAGCACGCCGACTTTCGGCAGATCGGGATCTTCGAGCCCAAGATCCTCAACGATCGCTACGAGCGCATCTTGCAGTCGGCGGCGCGCAAGGCTGTGAATCTCGCGCTGACCTTTATTTACCGGGCCTATGCGTCGCGGCGACCGCGCGTGGTCGCGCCGGTGCTGTGCGCGTCGGCGGTCAAGTAAGCGCGCATGAGGCCGCTCAAGATTGCGATCCATATCGATGGGCTGCTCGGCGCAGTGCCCGGCGGTCAGGGCCGCGTGATCCTGAATCTGATCCGGGAGCTGAGCCGGATCGATCGCGTTAACCAGTACACGCTGTTCGGCGTGCGCGACCTTGGACGCTTGCCCGAGGAGCTGCGGCAGCTGCCGGCGAATTTCCGGCTTCAGCAGCTGCCCGCGATCAAGCCGCAGCTTCAGTTTTTGCTCTGGCACACGCTGCGCCGGCCACCGGTCGATCTCGGGCGCTGGCTGGGGCAGCAGGATGTGATCCATGCTACGATGCCGGGCATGGTGCCGGCCTGCAAAAACGCGCGCCTGGTGCTGACGGTCTACGATCTGGTCTGCTGGAAATTCCCGGAGGGATTGAATCGCTGGGGGCGCTTTTTTCACCGCTCGGGGCTGCGCATCGGCGCGCGCGAGGCCACGCTGATCGCGACGATCTCGGAGGCCACACGCCAGGATCTGCTGGCTCACTTCGGCAGCGCAATCGACGCCGGACGTGTGCGCACACTGCCGATCGCGGCCAACGCCGATTTCCAGCCGGTGCTGGACCGCGCCGAGATCGAGCAGATGCGGCAAAAGTTCGGCATCCAGGGCCAGTACATCATCAACATCGGCACGCTGGAGCCGCGCAAAAATCTGGAGCGGCTGTTGCGCGCCTATGCTACACTCCCTGCGACATTGTGCGCCGCCTATACGCTGGTGATCGTCGGGCCGTACGGCTGGAAGCTTCCGGCCGTCCAGCAGCTGATCGACTCGCTGGGCCTTCAAAATCAGGTAGTCTGGACCGGTCATCTGCCCGATCGCGAGATGAATACGCTGCTCAGCGGCGCGACGGTCTTCGCCTATCCCAGCCTGTACGAGGGCTTTGGCATTCCGCTGCTGGAGGCCATGCAGTGCGACGTGCCGATCCTGACCTCGCGAATCTCGTCGCTGCCCGAGGTCGCCGGCGATGCAGCGCTGCTCGTCGAGCCAACCGAGATCGCGTCGATCGCC
This sequence comes from Herpetosiphonaceae bacterium, assembly GCA_036402055.1. Taxonomy (GTDB): domain Bacteria; phylum Chloroflexota; class Chloroflexia; order Chloroflexales; family Kallotenuaceae; genus LB3-1. The sequence continues at coordinate 12,268 of DASWTQ010000486.1, read as the reverse complement.
GGTGGCCTGCGGCGCTTGCTGGAAGATGCCGCCCTGCGGGCGGAGCTGGTCGAGCATGGGCGGCGACAGCGTACGCGCTTCTCGTATCGCGCAATGGCCGAGCAATATCTGGATCTGTATCAAGCGGCAATCACGCATAAACCACCCAGCAGAACCTAGCTTTGTAGCGAACTGGTAGGGTTTGGCAGGTAGAAGCAGGAAGGGTTGGAGGTTATGCCGATTTCGATGGTAGTGTGGATCAGCTCGTATGTCGTGGCGCTGGTCGTGGCCTGGATCATCCGGGCCAGCCTGTTCTCGAACTATACGATGTTTATTGGCTTCAGCCTCGTCTACACGCTCTTTCCACTGCTGGTCAGCGCCGGGATTCAGCCCACCTATTTTTATAACAGCTCGCTCAACTTCCGCTACGATCTGATCGATATTCATCTGATCGTGACGGGCTTTGCCAACATCGCCTACTGTTTGGGGCGGCTGATCGGCTACCGGCGCCAGCTCCAGCCGGTCCCGCGCGGTCGTCCGGCCTTTCTGCGCACCCGCGTCACTCAGATCGACAACATCATCATGCTGGGCTTCATGGTCTTCGCGATCGCGCTGACGCTGGCCGGGATGCAGTTTCGCTGGGGCTACGCTCGCAGCGAGCTGGTGAACTCGCTGCTGGGCCAGGGCAAGGTGATCCTCAGCGGCGTCTACGCCTACTTCCTGGTCTTCTACGGCCTGCGTCCACGCACGATCTTTATGCTCTGCTTCGTGGTGATTATCACCTTTTTCGAGGGCAGCCGCACGTCGCTGATCGCGATGACGATCGGCACGCTGATTGTGGCGCAGGAAGATCGCGCGTTCTCGCGGCTGACGCTGCTGCTGTTTACGTTCGCCTTTGTGCTCTACTTTATCTTCATCGCGATGTACCGCATCGGCTACGACACGTCGAGCATCTCGCAGCTGCTTGACGCGACCTTTCCGATCTTTATCGAGGGCACCTACGGCTCGTACATGAACTTGCAGGTGTACGATCTGGTAATCGCCCGGCCGATCGACTATACCTACTTCCTCAACTACCTCGTCGATCCGGTCGTCTTCTCAGTGCCCCGGCCGCTGTTCATCGCCTTTGGCCTGGACAAGGACAGCTTTACGATCTTTCAAAGCTGGATCGCCAATGAGACCATGCGCTTGCAGGAACCTTTCGCGCCCTACGGCGGTTTCTTCTATGTCGCGGAGGCGTCGGCGGCGCTGCCCTACGTCGGCCCGGCGATCGTGGCGTTTGGCTTTGCCCTGCTGACGGCCTGGGCCGAGAACCGGCGCAAGCTCACGATCGGCGGGCGCTTCCAGTTTGTGATCTTTACGATTGGCTTTTCGATGGTGTTTATCAAGCATCATTTCGCGGGCAGCACGCGCTTCTACTTTACGACATTCATCGTGGCCTACGGCATTTATCTGCTGAACCACGTCGTCACCATGCTGCTGCAACGGCGCGCCGCGCGGCAGAGCGCAGCCCATGCCGGCGCGTATCAGCCGGCCGAGGACGCGAGCACCGCGATCTGACACAAGGAGTATCGATGCGGATTGGCTTTGACGCGACGGCGATTCCGGCGAATCGCACGGGCGCGGGAAACTATATTTTCAATCTGGTGCAAGGTCTGGCACAGATCGACGCGCACAACGAGTACATGATCTTTGCCAAGCCTGAGCATATCGGCGAGTTCGGTATTGATCAGCCGAATGTGCACTTCACCGCCGTCGATCTGCCGTCGCGACCGCTGCGGCTGGCCTGGGAGCAGGTCGGATTGCCGCTCAAGCTGCGGCAGATGCGCATCGACGTGCTGCACTCGCCGCACTACACGATGCCGCTGCCTAAGACCACGAAGTCGGTGGTGACGTTTTGCGATATGACTTTTCATCTGCTGCCGGAGATGCACAGCCGCTCCAAGCAGATCTTTTTCAAGCGCATGATGAGCTGGAGCGCTCGCCACGCCGACCGGCTGATCGCGATCTCGGAGAGCACCCGCCGCGAGGTGATTCGGCTGCTCGACGTCGAGCCCGATCAAGTCCTGTCGATCCCGCTGGCCGCCAGCCCGGAGTATCGCTCGCTGCCCGCCGCGCGCGTGGCCGAAGTCTGCGCCCGCTACGATCTGACGCCGGGCCGCTACATCGCCTATGTGGGCGTGCTGGAGCCGCGCAAAAACGTGCCGCAGCTGATCGAAGCCTACGCGGCGCTGGCTGAGGATTTTCCCGACGTGCCGCTGGTGATCGCCGGCAAAAAAGGCTGGATGTACGATGCGATCTTTCGACGGCTGACGGAGCTAGGGCTTGAGCAGCGGGTGCGCTTCCTGGGCTACGTTCCCGACGCCGATCTGACGCCGCTGTACAATGGCGCGCGCGTGTTCGTGTATCCATCGCGCTACGAGGGCTTTGGCCTGCCTGTGCTGGAGGCGATGCAGTGCGGCACGCCCGTAGTCACAACCAATGTCTCGTCGATGCCGGAGGTCGCCGAGGATGCCGCGCTGCTGGTCGCGCCCGACGATGTAGCCGAGCTAACGGCAGCCCTACGCCGCGTGCTCACCGACGATGCGCTGGCCCGTGATCTTGGCGCGCGCGGCCAGGCGCGTGCGGCGACGTTTAGCTGGCAGCGCTGCGCCCGCGAAACATTAGAGGTTTATCAATCCCTGGTCTGATGCGAGAAGGGAGGGAGGCGCGAAAGGTTTATGGTCGATATTTCGATATGTATGGTGTCGTTGAACTGCTGGGCGGTGCTGGAAGATTGTCTGGAGTCGCTGCGCGATAGCCGGCCGGCTGTCAGCTACGAGGTCATCATCGTCGATAACGCCTCGACGGATGGCACGCCCGAGCAGATCGAGCGCCACTTTCCCGAGGTCCGGCTGATCCGCAACAGCTACAACGCAGGCTTCACGAAAGCTACCAATCAGGGCATCCAGCAGAGCAGCGGCCGCTATATTCTGTGGCTCAACACCGACACGATCCTCAGGCCGGGCTCGCTCGACACGCTGCACGCTTTCATGGAAGCGCATCCCGAGGTCGGGATCGCCGGACCGAAGGTGCTGAATCCTGACGGCAGCTTCCAGCCGCAGTGCAAGCGCGGCATGCCCACGCCGCTGGCCTCGCTGAGCTACATACTAGGCTTGCACAAATTCTGGCCGCAGAATCCGCAGCTCGGCCAGTATCTGCTCACGCATCTGCCGGTCGATCAGGCCAGCCAGGTGGATGCGGTCTCGGGCTGCTGCCTGCTGGCGCGGCGCGAGGTCTGGGACGCGATCGGGCCGCTCGACGAGCAGATCTTTGCCTTTGGCGAAGACATCGACTGGTGCGTGCGCGCGAAACGAGCAGGTTGGCAAGTATGGTACTATCCTGCCAGCGTTATCGTCCATCTCAAAGGCCAGGGCGGCGTCCACGCCAAGCCCTACCATAAAGCCTGGGGGATGCATCACGGGATGTGGATCTTTTATCGCAAACATTTGATGGCAAACTACGCCTGGCCGATCACGGGCTTAGTCTGGCTGGGTGTGTGGAGTAAATTTATGCTGTCCAGCGCCGCGATCTGGGTGCGGCGCACGCTGCGGCCACCGGTTCGCCGCACCACGGCCTAAAAGAACAAAGACGCCCAGAGGGCACCCGGAACAGAGAACAAAGACGTGTGAACGCAGCTCATCAGGCCGATCCACTGTTCTTTAGCTGTTCTTCTGCCGGAGCTAAGCGCGTAGTGTCTCACTCAACATGTTTGCGCTCAATGGTCACGTCGGCTGGGAATGGGACGCATACACATCTTTGATGTCAACGACGACCAGAGCATGCGCATCGACACACATTGAAGGAGCACTGTAGCAATATGGATCGATCAGCTGTACTCGAACCCCCCGTAGCACGGCGGCGGGCGCGTCTGCGCTCACGGCTGGCCATCCCGGAGCGGCGGCTGCTGCTGGTCATGGGCGATCTCCTTTTGATCAGCCTGGGCATCGCCGGCTCGCTGCTGGTATGGTCGTCCTGGGCGCAGCGGCTGCTCAACTGGTCGCTGTGGCAGCAGCAGGCGCTCTGGGCATTTTTTATCTTCATGGGCTGGCTGTTCTGGCTCATGTTGAGCGATCTGTATAACCTGCGCTATGCCGTGATGGTCGGCACCAGCGTGCGGCGGATTCTGGCGGGCGGCATCACGATTGCGCTGGCCTATCTGATCTTGTTTTTCATCACCTCGCCCGCGCCGATCCTGGGCAGCACGCCCGGCCTGCTGGCGCAGCTCACGCCCACCGAGGCGCTGCCGCGTCTCGCGCCCGGCATGGCGATCATCAGCACGACCGCCCTGCTGCTCGGCTGGCGCATCATCTACGCCTGCGCGCTACGCGGGCCGCAGACGCGACGCCGCGTGTTGATTATCGGCGCGGGCAAGGCTGGCACCACGCTGGCCCGCACGATCTCCCGTGGACACAGCGCGCACTACGAGGTGATCGGATTTATCGACGATCACCCGCAGAAGCAGTTCACCTCGCTCAACGGCGTGCCGGTGCTCAGCGGCCACGAGCGGCTGGCGCAGATCGTCCACAAGTACCGCATCGACGAGCTGATCATCGCGATCAGCGCGCGGCTCGAAGACGATCTGTTTCAGGAGATCATCGCCTGCCACGAGCGCGGCGTGACGGTCACGCCCATGCCGCTGCTCTACGAGCGCCTGACCGGACGCATCGCGGTCGAGCATATCGGCAGCCAGTGGTACACTGCCCTGCCGCTACAGCGCCACGCGGCCAGCAACTTTTTCGAGATGATCAAGCGCGTCAACGATCTGGTGTTTGGTCTGATCGGCGGGCTGGTCTTTCTGGCGCTGCTGCCCGGCATTGCGCTGGCGATTCGCCTGGACTCGCCGGGGCCGGTCTTCTACGCGCAGGAGCGCTCCGGCATCCACGGGCGGCGCTTCCGGGTGCGCAAGTTTCGCTCGATGATCCAGAACGCCGAGCGCGACGGCCAGGCGCAGTGGGCGGCCAAAGACGACCAGCGGATCACGCGCGTCGGCAAGTTTCTGCGCAAAACCCGGCTCGACGAGCTGCCACAGGTGATCAATGTGCTGCGCGGCGAGATGAGCCTGGTCGGGCCACGGCCTGAGCGCCCGCAGTTCATCGCCCAGCTTCAGCACCAGATTCCGTTCTATCGCACGCGCCTGGCGATCAAGCCCGGCCTGACCGGCTGGGCGCAGATTAACTACGGCTACGGTAATACCGTCGAAGACGCGATGATCAAGCTGCAATACGATCTGTACTACATCAAGCACCAGGCGCCCTGGCTGGATCTGCTGATCGTGCTGCGCACCTTTGGCGTGGTGTTGCGCATGAAAGGCCAGTGATCGACTTCCGCCCGAATCACACGTCCTCCGTGCCTGAGCATGAAATCCGGGCACGGAGGGCGGGTTCTTCGATAGCTTGCCGCTCTCAATTTCCGCCCCAAACATCCAGCCAAACCGGTCAAAGCATGGTATCATTTTGCGCCAATGCTTGGTGACTCGCGTCCATCTTTGTAGCTCCTGCCCGGACCTCTACACTTCCCAGACCCAGAGTCAGAATTCAGCCACCCAGGGAGAAGGTTTACTTTATGCTGCCGTTTAGCTTTCGGATGTTGATTCTTGCGCTGCCGCTGCTGCTCAGCGGTGTGCTCGCTCCGGCCCAGGCCACCCGCCGCGCGGCGAAGACGCCCGCAGCTCAGGAGCCGGCCGCGCTCGATCGCAAGGTGTATCTGCCGCTCTCGATCAATCTCTACGATCCGACGTATATCAACCCGTTCGGCGTGGTGATCTACGGCAACGTCAATGCGACGACCGGTCTGGCGCATATGCAGTCGGTCGGCTCGAAGCGCGTCACGACGATCCTCGACTGGGGCACCGTTCAGCCCAACGAACAGACCTGGGATTGGTCGGTCTTCGACGCCAAGGTCACGAACGCTAAGGCGGCGGGCATGGAAGTTTTCGCCCTGATCACCGGCGATCCGGCCTGGGCCTGGCAGGCGGATCGCTCGGCGACGATCCCCGAAAAGCGCATCAACTTTGTTCGCGCCATGGTTCAACGCTACGACTGCGACGGCAGCAACGATGCGCCGGGCCAGCTGTGTGTGCGTGACTGGTCGTTCTACGCCGAGCCCGATTATTATGTCGATTATCTTCAGGACGATCCAGGCTCGAAAGGCTTCTGGGGCAAGCGCGGCGCGGCCTATGCCCACATGCTGGCCGATGTCGCCAACGTGGTGCACGGCGAAGATTCGAGCGCCCGCGTGATGATCGGCGGCATCGCCTACGACGCGTTCCTGCCGCCCAATGCTCCCAGCAATGCTCGTGGATTTGTCAAAGAGTTTCTGCCGACGGTGCTGGCTACGCTCAACGCCAAGCCCGGTGGCGCGCGCGCCTATCTGGACGCGATGGCGATCCATTACTACCCGCTCCAATTCACCAGCATTCTCAATAAGATCACTGAGATTCGCGGCATCATGCAGGCGCATGGCGTGGCCGCACTGCCGGTTCTGGTGCCGGAGACCGGCTACTGGAGCGCCCCGGCAGAGGGCAGCAGCGAGGCCAAGCAGGCGCAGACGCTCACGCAGATTTTTGTCGAGGGGCTGGCCGCCGGAGTACGCGAGCTGTCCTACTTCACGGTCTTTGACTCGGCCGACGGGCGCGAAACCTCGGGCCTGTTCCACGGGCAGGATCTCAACCGGCCCAAGCTGGCCTACAGCGCGTACCGCGTCGTGACCACTGAGCTAGCCGGCGCTGAGTACAGCCGGCTGCTGGGCCAGCCAGGCGTTACCGGCTATGTTTTCCGCATGCCGCAGGCCACCGAAAAAACCGTGTTCTGGGGTACGAGCGCAGCCGGCAATGCTGTGTTCAGCGGACGCTGCTTGCGCGTCGTGGACGAGTTGGGCGTGGCGAACACTGTCAACGACGGCGGTCCTGGCGACGGCGACGGCGTGACCAATGGTCAGATTCGCGTTGCCGCAGCCGCCAACGATCCGGTCTACGTCGAAGCCTGCCGCTAGAACACTTGCTAGAAGGCGCATTTGTAAGGGCACGTCGGTGACGTGTCCTTACGGATCAATTGATCTATTCGTCGCAGATATTGAGCTGTCGGCGGAAATGCTGGATGAATCTTCGACCCAGCGCAGCAGCCGGGCCGGTGAGCGCAGCAGGCCGATCATCGCGATCATGTAGAGCGAGAGCAGCGCCAGCGGATAGCGCAGCCAGGCCAGCACACCGGGCTTGCCCTCGGTAATGCGGCTCAGCGGCAGGTAGCGCTCGATGCCGAGGTCGCCGCTGACGAGCTGAAGCGCGAGATCGTTCTGCGGCTGTGCAGCACCGTTGATCTCCAGATCGCCGCCCGCCATCTGGTCCGCCGCCACGGTCGCAACCCGCAGACCGCTGCCTTCGATCACCAAGGTCAGCTGCCGGGCTCCTGACGGTAGACGCCACCAGGGAGCCTGGCGCAGATGAAACGCGCCATCCGCCGGCGCCAGGGGAATCGTCGCAGCGCCAAGCAGCTTGCCGTTACTCTCGCCACGAATACGCAGAAACGGCCGCTCGGCGGGCACGATCCGCTGGGTCCAGAGGCGCAGCGCCACATCGCGCGGCGCGGGCGTGGACAGCGTCAGCGTTTGCCGCAGCACGACGCCCGGATCAAGCACCACCAGCTGCTCGCCGATCGACTGCGGCTGCGGCCCTTCGACGACCTGCGCCAGCGGCAGCGACCACAGCCAGACGTTCAGCGCCACGATCAGCAGGCAGGCCAGCAGCGTCGGCCAGCGCGAGCGCGGGCTCATGGATAAAATCCAGGGATAAAAACGGCGCTGAGCGTGTAGAGATCCAGCGCGATCAGCGCGGCCCACACCAGCCCAACGCCGTAGAGCGTCCAGCGACGCGGCCACCAGCTCACCGCCCCGACCGCCATCAGCAGCGCAATCGGGATCAGAATCAGAAACAGATAGCGGCCCTGCGGCAAGACCGGCGCGGGCGCGTTCAGCAGCGTTACCACCAGCGCGACGGCGATCGACAGCGCGCAGAGCCAGATGTAGCCGCGAGCCCAGGCTGGAAATTGGCGGCGCCGAATCGCGGCCCAGATCAGCGCCAGCAGCCAGGTCACGACGACGCAGCCCAGCAGAATCCGCTGCAACGCGCCGGGAATAAAAACCTGATGCCAGGCATAGCTGCCCCAGAAGCTCTGGTTGAGAAACAGCAGCGACGTGCCGAACCAGCCCCACATCGACACGTCTGGCGCCAGGAAGCCCTCGCGCAGAAAGTTCAAATACAGCAGCGGATCGCTAAAAAACAAGAAGCGGCTGGTGAAGTCATATGCCGCCGATCGCAGCGCCGGAATCGCGGTGACGGCGCTCAGCACCAGCAAAGCTGCTCCGCCAATGCCGAGCAGCCAGCGCCGCGCCGCGTGTCCATATCCACGCCACAGCTCAAGCAGCCGGCCCAGCATGGCGATAGCCAGCGCCGGCGCTAGAAAGATGACCGTGCGCTTGGTGAAAAAGCCCAGCGCGATCAGGCCTGCCAGCAGCAGAAATCGTCGCAGCGTCAGGCCGCGCTGCATGGCGCGCAGCAAGACGAAGAAGAAGAGCGCGCCGATCAGCGTGATCAGATTGTCGCTGTTGAAGATCGTGCTGATATAGGTAAACTGAGGATGGAAGGCTATCAGCGCCGGCATCACCAGCGGCAGCGCCCGATGCACAGCCGCCAGATCGTAGCTGATGAGCGTGACCAGCACCACTGTGATCATGCCCAGCAGGATGTTTGCGGCGCGCAGCACGATCAGGCGCTGCTCCAGCGGCCAGCCTTCGGTCAACCCCGCAAATGGCAGCATTAAAAGATGATACAGCGGCGGCCGGTGCAGCTGCGTGCCGCAGCAGGCGTACACATCGTCGAAGGCGGCGTTGGGAACTTTCGGCGCGTAGCCGTAGCCGCCGAGATCCCAGTAGCGCGCCCGTTGCATCGAGGCCACAATCTCACGCTGAATCTCGATGTCGGTGTCGGCGGGCGAAACCAGGCGGCCGCGCGCCTCGATCGTGAGCAGCAGCTCGATGCTGGTCGGCTCGTCGGGCGCCTGCCAGGGCGGCGTGAGTGCTAGATAGATCAGGCAGCGCAGCAAAAAAAGGCTTACCCAGACGCCAACCAGCAGCCAGCGCGCGTGAAGCGTGCGAATGTTCCACGTTGCCCAGGACGCAGGAATAGGGGATTCAGATACAGCCAAGGATTCGCCTCATTGCCGACTAGATGAAGTCGCCGCCAGCTAGGGTACGATACCGGAGTCTCTGTGCGCTGTCAATCAATATCGCTTCCAGGCTTTGACACCGCCTGGATTAGTCAATATAATCCCTGCGGTCTGTAGAGCCATCATCTCCCTAAATCTAAGGATCTCGCATGCAAGAATACGACGATATAGATCTGCGTCCCTATCTGACGGCTGTGGCGCGGCGCTGGTATTGGATCGTCGTCGGTGCGCTGCTGGCCGCGCTGGTCGTCGCCGGTATCTCGACTCAGCTGCCCAAGGAGTACACCGCTACCGCCTCGGTGCTGATGTTTATCCGCCAGACGGGATCGCAGGTCGGGGCGAACGAGCCGCTGGTGCGCATCGAGACGATCGACATCACGGCCCGCCGCCAGGGCTTGCTCGCACTGGCCGAAAGCCCGGCGATCGAGACGCAGATCAAGCCCGAAGATCTTCAGCGCGTCGCGCCGGCCAGCTACACGCCCGGCACGCTGACCGAGGAGATCGCGATCAATGCGACCGGCGATCTGCTCACGGTTGCGGCCACCGCTCCCACGCCGGAGCAGGCGCAGCTGCTCGCCGATGTCTGGGCCAACACCTTTGTGAGCTACGTCGACACGCTCTACACCGACGAGCACTCGCAGGTGCAGCTGGCGGGCAAAGCGCTGCTGCCGATCAAGCCTTCGTTTCCGCGCATCGCGCTCTTCGCTGTGTTTGCCGGTCTGATCGGTGGCCTGGTGGCGACCGCGATCGTCATGGGCCAGGCGCTGCTCGGAACCTCGCCCAACGAGACCCGGCGCAGGAGCCGTCACGCTGCCGCACCGGGACGCAGCAGCGGCCCGCAGCCGGTCTCGCGCGTCTCAGCCTCGCAGACTCGCGGCGAGTAGCCCGATCACGCCGCCGGCCAGCACCAGCCAGGCCGAGTTAATCTTGAAGCGGATCAGCAGCACGCCGGTCGCCACCAGCAGCCCGATCGTCAGCGCGTCGATCAGCGCGGCTCGTCCCAGCTGCGCCGTCACGGCCGCCATCAATGCCAGCGAGGCCACGTTCACGCCGTCGAGCACGGCGCTGGCCCAGGCCGAGCTGCGCAGACGCGGAATCCAGGGATTTGTGATCGCCACCAGGATAAACGACGGCAGAAAAATGCCCAGCGTGGCCAGGATCGCGCCGGGCCAGCTGCCCACCAGGTAGCCCACAAAGGTTGCCGTGGTGAAGAGCGGCCCCGGCGTGAACTGTCCCACGGCCACCGCATCCAGCAGCTGCTGGTCGGTCAGCCAGCGCGTGTGCTCGACCAGATCGGCGCGTAGAAAGGCCAGCAGCACATAGCCGCTGCCGTAGAGCACTGAGCCGATCTTCAGAAAGATCAGAAACAAGCGCCACAGGCTGAAATCAACACCGGCCTGCGCTCCCGCCACCAGCAGCGACACGTTCGGCAGCAGCAGCGCCAGCGACTCCCGCCTGCCAGCGCCCAGCCGCAGCCCGGCAACCACCACGCCCGCCAGCACCAGAATCGCGATCTCGTTCACGCCCAGCAGATACAGCCCCAGCGCCCCCAGCCCGATCGCAGCCAGCAGCCAATCCTTCACCGCCGTCCGGCCCAGCGTCCACAGCGCCTGAAGCACCACCGCCAGGATCACCGGCTTGACGCCGTAGAGGATCGCCGTCGCTTCGGGCAGACTGCCAAAGCGCTGGTAGACCCACGCCAGCGCCATCCCGATCAGCATCGCCGGCAGAATAAACAGCGCTCCCGCGACGATCAGCCCGCGCCATCCGGCCCGCACGTAGCCCAGATGAATCGCCATCTCGGTCGAGCTAGGACCGGGGATCAGATTCGACGCGCCCAGCAGATCCAGAAAGTGCTGCTCGTCGATCCAGCGCCGGCGCCGCACAACCTCCTCACGCATCAGCGCGATATGCGCCGCCGGGCCGCCAAACGCGATACAGCCCAGCTTCAAGAATAGCTGAGCAACTTCGAGCAACGAGCCGCTTGTGGTGGGGTGATCCGATGTTTCGCGCATAATTCCCTTGTTGCGGTAAAGTGGTTCTTTTCGTCTGTCATACAGTTTATACTCTATTTGAGCTGCTATAACTTCAGGTGCGAACACGTATGACCAACACGATTCAGTATTTAGAAGCAGCCAAAGCCGATCAAGTTGCCGCTGAGCTGGAAGCCGAAGGATATCACGTCGTAAGAGAGCCAGAGAGTCCAGGCGACGGCTATGATCTGATCGCGACCAAAAACGGCAAAACGATCGCGGTCGAAGTTAAGGCACGTTCAGCGCTGCAACAATCTTCCGAGCAGATCCGGCGTTTACGGGAGCAGGCATTGCAGCGGGGATACAACGAATTTCGCCTGGTTGTGGCAAACCCGCCGCGCGAGAAGATCATCGAGATCGAAGGGTTAGCGGAGGCGCTAACCAAACATCTGACTGAGGTTGCTCCTCAAGAACTCTACGCTGTGGCCTCACAGCCATACATTTACGGATTGAGCGACCTTGAGATTAACGCGATCAATGTTTCAGAAGAGGGCATGCGGGTTGGTGGCACAGCCTTTGTCGATGTTGCTCTGGAATGGAACAGCGCAAATGAGCAAAACCAACGCAGCTTGAATACTGATTTCCCACTCAGCTTCGACGTGACGCTCACCAACGACCTTCGGATCGCGGAAGTTCACCAGATGAACATCGATACGTCGAGCTTTGAGGAATAAGAACTTATACAATCATGTTTATGTTGGAGGAGAGTATGATTACGCACCGCGTAGAAACAGTTCTTAAACAAGATGGCACATTGACGCTTGAAAATTTACCTTTCCATGCCGGCGAGACGGTAGAGATCATTATTCATGCCCAGCCAGATCCTGAAGATCGATCAGAGCAATATTCGTTGCGTGGACTGCCACTCCGATACGATCGACCAACTGAGACGGTAGCTTTGGATGATTGGGGCGCAGCGGGAACATAAACGGGCGACGGTCCACCGACACGCCGCCCGCTCTGCTCTCACATTTCACCGCCGATCTACAGAATAAT
>DASWTQ010000485.1:0-6642 GCA_036402055.1 Herpetosiphonaceae bacterium | reverse complement strand
CGACAGCATTTTTTGCCAAGCCCTTCGAGATCGAGCCATTTTCCGCACTGCTTCAACACTTGTTGTACTCCGGTTAATCGAGACCCTGCAATGATCCCCGCAATACCGGCGACGCGACTCAACCCGCGTCGCCGTTTAGATTCTGTGGCTTTTCTGGCCCTCATCCCTGGTCTTTCAGACCACCCCTTCTCCCGCTGCGGCAGGCGAAGGGGTGTTTGGTACTGCTTGGTTCTTGGTTCTTGGTTCTTGGTTCTCCCTCGGCCCCCCGTGCTATACTACCCTTGTTGTGAAGGAGACATTATCGGGCGCTGATCGTGCAGCGCGTCCGCTATCATCTATGGCTAAACTAACTATTCTTGGCCTGGGGCCGGGCAGCGCCCAGCAGCTGACCGCCGAAGCCGTCGCGCATCTTGAGCAGATCGAAGAGCTGACGCTCCGCACCAGGATTCACCCGACTGTCGATCATCTGCCCTCGCATCTCCGTCTGCGCTCGTTTGATGCGCTCTACGAGACTGCCGGCGATTTCGGGTCGATCTACCGCCAGATCGCTGAGGATGTGGTAGCGCGCGCCGCTCAGGACGAAGCAGTAACCTACGCTGTGCCCGGCCATCCGCTTGTGGCCGAGGCAACCACGCGCTACATCCGTGAGCAGGCGCGGCGGCAAGGCGTCGAGGTGCGGATCATTGCGGGCCTGTCGTTTATCGAGCCGGTCTGTGAGGCGCTGGGCCTCGACCCGTTTGAGCACGGCCTCCAGCTGATCGACGCGCTGGAGTTCGCCAGCCCGCCGTCGTTTCCCGCCGCGACCACGCCGGAAAGCCGCGCCTGGTCCGAGCTGCAAGGCCACGGCCCGTACGAGCCGCCGCTGGTGCCTTTTCCCACGCGCACCACGCAGCCGACGCTGATCGCGCAGATCTACAATCGCCGGGTCGCATCGCAGGTGAAGCTGGCGCTGCTGTCGCGCTATCCGGCCGAGCACCAGGTCACGATCGTGCAGTCGGCGGGCGTGGAGGGCCAGACCCAGGTGCGATCGGTCGTGCTGCACGAGCTGGATCACGAGCTGTCATTCGATCACCTGAGCGTGGTGTATGTGCCGCCGCTGCCGGTGCATGAGGATGTGCGCGGCATCGATGGGCTTGAGTGGGTGATCGCGCGGCTGCTGGGGCCGGCAGGATGCCCCTGGGATCGCGAGCAGACTCATCATTCGCTGCGGGAATATTTGCTTGAGGAAACCCACGAGGTGCTGGAAGCGCTCGACGCCGGCGATCCCGAGGCGATGAGCGAGGAGCTTGGCGATCTGCTGCTTCAGATTATGCTGCACAGCGAGATGGCCCGCCAGGCCGGCGACTTCGATTTCGGCGATGTCACGGCACACATCACGACCAAGCTGATCCGCCGCCATCCTCACGTCTTCGGCGACATCGCGGTCGCGGGCTCAGGCGACGTACTGCGCAACTGGGAGGCGATCAAAACCCAGGAGCGCGCCGAAAAGGGCAAGACTCGCACGAGCTTGCTCGACGGCATTCCGGTGAGCCTGCCGGCGCTGGCCGCAGCTCAGAAGATCGGCGAGAAAGCCGCGAAAGTTGGCTTCGACTGGCCGGATCTGGCGGGCGTGTGGGCCAAAGTCCACGAGGAGATCGAAGAGATTCAGTCGGCGGAGCCGCAGCAGCGCAGCGAGGAGTTCGGCGATCTGCTCTTCGTGATCGCGCGGCTGGCCTCGTGGCTGGATGTTGATGTCGAGACGGCGCTGCGCGAGGCCAATGCCAAGTTCCGCCGTCGCTTCGCCGCCTGTGAGCAGCTGGCGCAAGGCCGCGACCTCAAGGGCATGACGCCGCAAGAGCTGGATCAGCTGTGGGAGCAGGCCAAGCGCGCCCAGGTGTAGCGCGGCGCGCTGGTTTTGTCTGATTGGATACAATATGTCAGGACCGATACCGCTTCAGATTGGTGATACTGTACAGATGCGCAAGCAGCATCCCTGCGGCGGCGATACCTGGCGCATCGTGCGCGTGGGTGCGGACATTGGCATGCGCTGCCTGACCTGTGATCGGAAAGTGCTGCTGCCGCGCGCGGAGTGCGAGCGCCGCATCAAGCGGATCGTCGGGCACGCGGTAGCGCCGCCGGATCAACCAGCCTCACCCGATCTCGATCCTTCGTGATTGCAACGGCACTTGTGCGAGAACGTAGACATACGTACATGAAAGTTTTACGCAAAGCTTGGTTTGTCGGCTGGCTGCTGGCCTGGCTGTTAGTCGCGCTCGCTCCGCAGGAATCGATCGCTCAGAGCCAGAGCCAGGTCTACTATGTATCGGCGGAGCGCGGCCTGACAACGCCGGCGATCGGCATGGTTCGGCGGGCGCTGCGCGAGGCAGAGGCGGCCAATGCCACGGCGCTGGTAGTCGAGGTTCACGGCGGCGGGTCGCTGAGCGGCACCTGGCCGCTGGCGCGTGAGCTGGCCGGCGCTCGGGTTCCGGTCGTGGCCTATATCGGCCCGCGTGATGGTCGCAGCGGCCCGATCGGAACGCTGCTGGTATCGTCGGCGCATGTCGCGGCGATGGCTCCCGGCGCGACGATCGGCTTTGCCGAGCCGCTGGTCGATATTCCGGCCGGCTTTTCGACGTCGACGCAGCAGCTCGTGGTCGACGATGCCGTCAAAGAGCTGACCGCCTGGGCGCAGTCGCGACAACATAATCCCGACTGGGTCGAGCAGGCGGCACGCTCAGGCGCGATCATCACCGCCGAGCAGGCGCAGTCGCTCAATCCGCCCGTGATCGATCTGGTCGCCACCGACGACGAGCTGCTGACAAGCCTGCAAGGGCGGCAGGTAACGCTGGCGAGCGGCGAGACCCGCACGATCCAGACGCTTGGCGCTGCGGTTCGGCAGTTCGAGCCGACGATCTGGGAGGCGCTGGGCCAGATCATCGCGATTCCTTCGGTTGCGTTTGTGCTCTTTGTGCTGGGCGGTATTGCACTGTATCTTGAGCTGGCCAATCCCGGCGTTGGCATTCCGGGCATCGCGGGCGCGATCCTGGTAGTTGCCGCGCTGATCGGCTTTGTGCTCGGCGAGGTGCGACCGCTGGCGGTGCTGCTCCTGGCGGCTGGATTGGTCGTCGTGGGGCTGGAACATATTGTGATGTCGCACGGCGGCTTCACGGTGGCCGGGCTGATCCTGCTGGTGCTGGGCGCGCTCTACCTCGTCGACTCCGATCGCACGCCGGGGCTGGATGTGTCGTATCTGGTGATTGGCGGTGTGGCGCTGGTGCTGGGCGGCGCGGCGGCTGGATTGGTGACGCTGGCGGTTCGGGTGCAGACGCGCAAGCCGGTGACTGGACGCGATGCGCTAATCGGCCAGATCGCGGAGGTGCGCCAGCCGATCGCGCCGGAAGGAATGGTCTTTGCCCAGGGCGCGCTCTGGTCGGCCTGGACCGACGAGGGGCCGTTCGCGGTGGGCGAGTTTGTAGAAATCGCCGGAGTAGAGGGATTGCGCCTCTACGTCCGTCGGCTGGCGGATGCTGAGACAGCGTAGCCGGCGCATAGATCATGAAAGGACTCGACGATGAATGCGTTAGGTGGTGTGGGTTTCTTGCTGTGTCTGGGCGGCCTGTTTTTCATCGGGCTGATGTACCTGTTCTCGGCAATTCGCGTGATTCCTGAGTACGAGCGCGGCGTGATCTTCCGGCTCGGCCGTCTGGTCGGCGCGCGCGGTCCCGGATTGTTCTTCGTTTGGCCGCCGATCGAGCGCATGATCCGCATCGATACGCGCGTGCTGACGATGGACGTTCCCGCCCAGGAAATTATTACGCTCGACAACGTGACGATCAAAGTCAACGCGGTGCTGTACTTTATGGTCATCGATCCCAACAAAGCCGTCGTCAACGTCATGGACTACGTGCGCGCCACGATGCAGATCGCGCAGACCACGGTGCGCAGTGTGATGGGCAAGGTCGAGCTGGACACGATTCTGGCCGACCGGGCGCGGCTCAACAGCGAGATCCAGCAGATCATCGACGAGCAGACCGAGCCTTGGGGCGTCAAAGTGACGATCGTCGAGGTCAAAGACGTGGAGCTGCCGCAGCAGATGCAGCGTGCTATGGCGCGACAGGCCGAGGCCGAGCGCGAGAAGCGCGCCAAGATTATTCACGCCGAGGGCGAGTTCCAGGCGTCCAAGCAGCTCGCCAACGCCGCCGATATTATCGCCAACGAGCCGGTCACGCTTCAGCTGCGCTACCTGCAAACGCTGACCGAGATCGCGACCGAGAAGAACTCGACGATTCTGTTTCCGTTCCCGATCGATATTGTACGGCCGTTCCTGGGGATGCTCGGCACGTCCGAGGAGATGGAGCTGAAAAAGGCGCTGATGCAGCATCAGGGAACGGCGCGCGTGCCGCAGCAGCGACCGCCCGCGCAGATTCCACCCGCGCAGGCTGTGCCGCCGGCTCAGCAGCCTTACACCGCGCCGCCCTCCACGCAGCAGCTTCAGGCGCCGATCCCGCCGCAGCGCCCCGATGGTGGACAGCCGCCGCGCCAGTAGATCGACGGAAACTTCGCACAAACAAACCACCACGGAGAAGATCCGTGGTGGTGTTTTTATGTCAGCGCTATAAATTGAAATTCGTCTACTTGCTCGGCGTTTTCTTTGTCAGCGCCGGTACTACCGCGTAGCGTCCCCGCAGATCATTCCAGCGCACACGCAGCACATCCGAGAAGTTGCGCCACGAGTCGCGGATCGGATCGACCTTGGTCTCAGCGCCGTAGCGCCAGGTTACAGGCACCTCTTTGATCCGGTAGTCGAACTTGCGCGCCAGGAACAGCACCTCGACATCAAAGGCTGTGACCGCCGCGCCCTGCACAACTTTGGCGTCCGCGCCATAAAGCTGGACGCTGTTGAACAGATGCTGCGCAACCTCGCGACGAAAAGCTTTGAAGCCACATTGTGTGTCTTGAATGCCGCCCATCGCGACCAGCCGCACAACGCCGTTGAAGATTCGGCCCATGAAGTGACGGTAGCGTGGCTCGCCCAGCCGCCGAGCGCCCAGCCCCTCGCGCGATCCGATCGCAATGTCGTAGCCGAAGTCGAAGGCGGGCGCGAGCTTGGCCCACTCTTCCATCGGCACCGCGAGATCGGCGTCGGTGAACAGCACATACTTGCCTTGAGCCAGGAGCATGCCGGTGCGCACCGTGTAGCCTTTGCCGCGATGATCGTTGCGGATCACGCGCAGATTGGGGTGGATTGCGCTCAGGGCTTCGGCGATCTGGACCGTGGTGTCGGTGCTGCCATCGTCCACGACGATCACTTCTGACTCGAAGGATTGCGCCGCCAGGAAGGCGAGGATCGCGTCAAGCGTTGCCTGCAAGCGCCGGTGTTCATTGTAGGCGGGAACGACAACCGAAAGTAATGGAGCCACGTCTCCCCCTACTTGCCCAGCACGGCGATAAATTGCGCATCAGCAAGCTGCTGGCGCTGGCGGATCTGGCGGCGCTTGGCGATAAACTGCGGCAGGTCGCGCAGTCCGGCGATCTGGCCCCGCAGGCGCGCTCTCGCAGCCGCTCCTCGAATATGTCGCACCGCATCCAGCGTAATGCGCAATTGCTGCTTGAAAAACGCAAAGAAATACTTGGAAACCGCTGTGGCGGGCATGTTTTTGCTCCAGACCAGAATGAAGTTGCGGCCACAGTAGTAGCTGGCGAGCGATCCGCCGCCGGTCGCGCTGAGCATGTGATACACAATCGCCGTCGGAACGAAGATGGTGCGATAGCCGGCAAGCTGCGCGCGAATATTCAGATCCACGTCCTCGCAGTACATAAACAGATCTTCGTCGAAGACGCGCCCATCGATCGCCAGCTGATCCAGCGCCGCGCGACGGTAGGCTGCAGCGCCCGCACATGGCCCGAACACATCGATCGATGAGTCGTACTGCCCGCGATCGACCTCCCACACGCCGCGATTGAAGGGCACGCCGTTGATCGCGTAGCCGTCGCCGGCCGAATGCAGCACATCGCGCCGATCGTAGAGCCGCAGCTTGCTCGCAGCAAACGCGTACTCCGGCTGTCGCTCCAGCGCTCCTACCAGCTCCGCCAGCCAGCGCGGCTCTGCCTCGGTATCGTTGTTGAGCAGAACGACATACTCGCCGTGTGTCTGGGTGATCGCCTGATTGATCGCTTTGGCCAGGCCGCTGTTCCGGGTGAGCTGGAGGATCTCAACGTCGGGGTAGTGTTGCCGAAGCAGCGCTACAGAATCGTCTGTAGAAGCATCATCGACCACCATGATCTGAAAATCTTGTCGTGTCTGGCGTCGCAGCGCGTCGAGGCAGACCGGAAGTAGCGACACGCCGTTGTAGTTCGGGATAATAATATCGATCATCGACTCTGATTGTTCTCAAGCTCTCCGAGAAAAGCAGTCAGCGCAGCTTGCCAGGGACGTAGTTGAATCTGGAGGTCGGTCGCGCCGACGAAGTTGCGGAGCGCACCAAAAGCCGGAGGCGTGCTATCTCGTTTATACTCCGCAAGTTTGATCGGCTTCAGTATAACATCTGTCCGTCCCGCTTGGCGAAGGATTTCGCGAGCAAATTCAAAACGTGAGCAGTAACCTTCGTTGACAAAATGGTAGATACCATACGCCGGCTGCTGGATCAACGCTGCGATCGCCTC
>DASWTQ010000484.1:0-25012 GCA_036402055.1 Herpetosiphonaceae bacterium | reverse complement strand
AACAAAAGGAGTGAAGCACAATGCTTCATTCCTTTTTGTTGCCTTTTCCTTTTTCTACGCTGTAGCACCAGCCTTTGTCGCGTCCTAATTGTTACGTTATCGTTAGATTCAACCACAAAGGCCAATGAACACTTTCATCTCCATCGAATTAACGTACATATCACAATCCTTTCGGGATCTTCGCCCTCAGTAGATGCCGGGTTGGATCGTTCTATAATGGAGTTATTCTAAACCCGCTATGCCTATAACTATCGCCGATATCCTTCAAACATCTGAATACTCACTGGACATTTTCCGACCAGAAGAGTTAGCCGCCCTCGACATTTACGATAAAAAGGGCAGGCCGTACCTCAAAGACTTTGCCGATGGTAAAGAGCGACCGGCTAAGCCGGAAGAGATCGTGCGACAGCTCTATGTATATCGTCTCATGCACCACTACGGCTACAAGCAGTCACGTATCGCTGTGGAAAAAGGAATCTGGTTCGGGTCCAGCATTGCAGAGAAGCGCGCCGACATCGTGGTGTATAACGAGAAGAATCCTGAAGAAGTCTATATCATCGTCGAATGCAAAAAGCCTAAGCGCAAAGACGGCCTGGAGCAACTGAAATCATATTGCAACGCTACAAACGCTGCGGCCGCCGTATGGACAAACGGCGGCGAAGAAGTCATCCTCCATCGCGCCAACCGCAACGAATACGAGTCGCTCTCTGATCTGCCGAACGCGACGCAGAAGATCTCTGACGTGCTCGCCAAGCGTATGAGCATCGAAGAGTTGACCCAGATCAACAAGCTGGTTACGCAAAAGTGGACGCTGAAGAAGATTATCCAAGACTTGGAGAACCTGGTACTCGCTAACGCGGGCGTCGATGCGTTCGAGGAAGTCTTCAAGCTGATCTACGCTAAGCTCTATGACGAAGCGTACGCGAAGAAACGTAAGAATCATACCGTCGAATTTCGCATCTATGGCGACTCTGACTCGCACATCTATGACCGCATCAACGGCCTGTTTGATGACGCTAAGAAGCGCTGGCCCGGTGTCTTTCTGGCAGGCGATCGCATCGATCTCTTGCCTGACGCGTTACGAACGTGCGTCTCGTTTATGCAGGACATCAAGCTGTTCAACTCTAATCTCCAGGTAATTGACGACGCTTTTGAATATCTTACCGTCAAAATTGCCAAGGGTGACAAAGGCCAATATTTCACGCCCCGCTACGTCATCGATATGTGCGTGAAGATGCTCAATCCCCGCGATGAAGAGTACGTTATCGATACCGCCGCCGGATCGTGCGGTTTTACTGTGCATACTATGTTTCATGTCTGGGGCGGGGAGCTGACGAGTGATGGTCCCAGCAAAGATCAGGCCGACTACGCGGCTGAATATGTGTACGGTCTGGACTTCGACGCACGCTCGATCAAAGTCGCACGCGCGTTGAATCTGATTGCTGGCGACGGTCGCACCAATGTGTATCGTGTCAATACTTTGGCGCCTCACACCTGGGACGACGAAGCGCGCGTCGCACTCAGGAAGCGCCTACGCGATCTAGGTAGCAGCAAGCAAAACGCTGATAACGCTGAGCGGATGCGAGACTTTGATTTCGATGTAGTAATGACGAATCCACCATTTGCGGGCGACGTATCCGACTCGCGCATCCTGCATCTTTACGAACTTGCCAAACAATCGCGCGGCATTGACATAGCCAAGCTCGAAGACGAGGCGGAGCGTGAAAAATACGCCAACTCACCGTTTCGTTTCGCCTTTCAAGATTCGGGCAAATGGAGCGAGCGCCAGTCGCGCGACATCCTGTTTGTCGAGCGCAACTTGCAGTTTCTCAAACCTGGGGGGCGCATGGCGATTGTGCTACCGCAGGGCCGCTTTAACAACGTCTCCGACGCGCGTCTGCGCTCGTATATCGCCGAGCACGCGCGTATTCTGGCTGTCGTCGGTCTGCACGGTAATACCTTCAAGCCCAATACGGGCACGAAAACCAGCGTGCTGTTCCTGCAAAAGTGGAACGACGATCCCGGATCAGGACCGTATAATCCGCGACTCGACGATTACCCGATCTTCTTCGCGACCAGCGAACGCGGCGGCAAAGACAATTCCGGCGATTATATCTTCTTGAAGGACGAAAACGGAGAACCGCTACAGGACTTGTTCGGACACGAGATCGTGGATCAAGATTTATTCGACGTGCGCCGCGTTCTGGAACAGCAGCTTGCTCGTCTGCGATTACGCGACAAAGACAATCCAGCGCTGATTGCGGTGCACGAAGAAAAGTTCACGGCTCTTCTTGAGCAGCTACCCCAACATCCAACTATTGCCGAAGCCTTTGAAGCCTTTGCTCAAAAGCACAAGTTCTCGTTCGCTCCGGAGGAGGACTAATGGCAGTTTGGAGCGACGTTAATCTCCTGGAACTTAGCCCGACGATGCGCTTGGATGCGGAATATTATCAACCCGCGTTTCTGGAAAACATGATATTTCTTCAGCGTCATTGTGGATTTCCGGTTGAGCAATTTGGTGACGCGTTACTGTCAATTTCTGGCGGGGCAACTCCTTTGGGGGCCGATTATCCAGAGGATGGTGTGCCATTTCTGCGTGTGCAAAATATTATGCAGGGGTATCTGAGCCTAGATGATGTGGTGTATATTTCGCCGGAAATGCATCTTACCCAATTGAAACGATCCCAGCTTCAGCCAGGTGATGTTTTGTTGACGATTACAGGCGTTTCATATGGCAAAGCAGCCTTTGTTCCTCCCAACTTAGGACCCGCCAACATCAACCAACATTCAGTGCGGATGGAATTCAAAAAGTATTTACGCCCCGAATATGTTGCTATGTTTCTGAATTGTCGATTCGGCAAGCTGCAATCGGATATGAAAATTACGGGGGTAACGCGACCAGCACTTGACTATGGAGAAATCAGCACATTTCTTATCCCAGTTTTACCTGATGCATTACAACTGGAAGTTGTTGAGCTTTGTGAAGCATCTCAACGCCAACGTGCGCGTTCACTTGAACTATACACAGAAGCTGAAAGCCTCCTCCTGAATGCATTAGGTCTAAGCAACCTTGATACTGAGCACGCCATCGCTTACGAGCGCAACTTTCGAGAAGTAGCCCACGGCGACCGCTTTGATGCTGCCTACTTTTCTCCACGCGCTCAACGTGCACTAGAAGTGATGGGTCGTTCCGGTAAAACGTTGGGAGATGTTGCACCGTTAGCCAAACGTCAATTCAAGCCGCGAAGCGGGGAAGAATTCCGCTACATCGAAATTGGTGATCTAAGCGGTGATGGTCGAGCTGAAAGTTCGCTTCTCCGTGGAGAAGAAGCACCATCACGGGCTCAATGGATCGTCCGACCGCACGATGTTATCACCTCGACAGTGCGTCCAATTCGCCGTTTGTCGGCACTCATTGAACCAGAGCAAGATGACTTCGTGTGTTCATCAGGCTTTGCCGTGCTTCAACCCAGGGACGTTGAGCCAGAACTACTGCTTGTTTACCTTCGTGCACCAATTGTCTGTGAAATTTTAGATTTACACACGACTGCAACTATGTACCCGGCAATTGCAACAGATGTTTTGCTCAATATTCCTTTTTCTGCGCCTGACGCAAACGTTACGGCGCAAATAATAAACAAAGTACGATCTTCACGCCACGCTCATTACGAAGCACAATTGCTGCTCGAAAGTGCCAAGCGGCACGTCGAGGCACTGATCGAGGGTAGCGCCTAGATGCCACCACAACAAGACGCGCTAGAACGCCGCATTAATGACTTGATTGATCTCATCAGAGATGCTTGCGAATTTTATCTCCTCTCACCTGCCAAGAACGCTCGTGCTGTTTTCATCCTGGTGGACGACCTCTGCGAACTGATCATGAAGACCGCCTTAGAAGAAGCTGCTAAGATACGACAGAATAATTTCCGAGCACTTCTTTTTGGTAATAATTTCTTGGTAGGCGAAGCCCACAAAGCCGCTTTTAGGCAGTATGTAAGTCGAGAAATAGCAGAGGCTCAATTTCGATCAGATGTCGGTGCTGTATCTGCTGCCCGCAAAACTGAACTAGATAGATATATAGCGCAGAGTGGTGACCCGCGCGACTGGTCGCAAGACAAAGGTGAGGGATTTAAAGGATTTGATGAAGTAGCACAGGAAGTTAAAGAATTGCATCCTACTGATGCAATCCTTCATGGACTTCTTGATGCTGTTGTCGGGCGACGAACTACACGCAACCGGTTATTCCACGATCAGCGCCAAACAGGATTGACAGTTAGTGAAGATAAGTGCCTTGATGCACTACTCGACCTTTTCGCATTAGCTGAAAAACTTTGGGGAACCAATTTTAGAAGCGTAGTAGATAGTAACGCTGTGGTACGTGCGCAGAGGGCGGTGTTGTATTTCAAGAGTAAAGCGCGAACGCGTGGTTATTTACTCAATGAATACAATACGCTTGTCAGCAAACAGAGAAAACCCATCTTGAATCGAGCGGCTCAGGGTTATGATTACCATGTGTTACAGAATGATGCAACAGCCTTCTATAGTAGAATCAAAACGCATCTAGAGGAAAAAATCGCTCGGTCTCGTAATAAGATAGCTCGGCTTCAAGCATTGAAAGATCCACCAGGCGACCGTGATATTAAAGTAGCGATGCAGGAACAAGAAATCACGGTTTGCGAAGAACTACTTCGTGACTGCTTCGGTGTTATCAATGTGCCTTGATATGATACTTATCTGATGAATAGTCCGAGGAGCGCCACAGATTGTGACCGTTCACCAAACCCTCCACTTGACACATCCCGCATAATCCTGGAATGGATGATCTTGCACAGTACAACCAGGCGCGCTGGGAAGATCTCGCTGCCGCCAACGTGACGTTCTCGCGGCCATGGCTGGATCTGACGCCGGCCACCGCACGCGCACTCGTCGATCCCGCCGGGCTGCTGGGCGATGTCGCGGGCAAAGACGTGCTCTGTCTGGCCAGCGGCGGCGGACAGCAATCAGTTGCCTTCGCGCTGCTGGGCGCCAACGTCACAGTAACCGATCTTTCGCCGACTCAGCTTCAGCGCGACCAGGACGCCGCAGCGCACTACAACCTCACAATCCGCACGCTTCAGACTGACATGCGCGATCTCTCGGCGCTGGAGTCCAGCAGCTTCGACGTCGTGTGGCACGCCTACTCGATCAATTTCATCCCTGAGATTCAGACGGTGCTTGGCGAAGTCTCACGCGTCCTGCGCGACCCAGGCATGTATCGGATCGAGTGGGCCAATCCTTTTGTCGCCGGTATTTCCGAGGAAGAGTGGACCGGCGCCGGCTATCCGCTCAAGCAGCCGTATGTCAACGGCGCGGAGTTGGTGTTCCCCGATGATTCCTGGACCTTCGAGGATCACACGGGCGCGCAGCAACGGGTTGTGGGGCCGCGTGAGTTCCGGCATACGCTCAGCGCGGTGCTCAACGGCCTGGTGCAGCACGGATTTATCGTGCTTGGACTGTGGGAGGAGCTGAGCGCGGAGCCTGACGCCGCGCCGGGAACCTGGGAGCATCTCAAGTCGATCGCGCCGCCCTGGCTCACGTTGTGGGCCGCCTATCGTCCGGCAACGATCAAGGAGTTGATGCCAGGTCGCCCGTAATCTACGACCGCTAGAATCACAAGGAGCGCGTCAATTCATCGGCGCGCTCCTTTTTGCTGTTTGGCTGCGGCTATGTGCTACTTGTAGCGTGACAGGATCGCCAGATCGTCGGGGCTGGCAGGCTCGCCTAGCTCGGCCAGCAGACTGGCGAAATCAAGCGAGCTGTTAAGCTCGGGCATCTGCGCCATCGTCGCGCCGTACCACGGCTTCCAGAAGCTCGGATCGCGATCCCAGGCCAGCTCAATGCCGTTGAAATCGGGATCGTGCAGATAGATCGCCTCGTGCGATGTATGGTCGCTCGCACCGTCGATGCCCCAGCCGCTGTCGAGCAGCCGCTTGAGCACCACGGCCAGATCGCGGCGCGTCGGGTAGTTGATCGCAAAGTGGTAGAGGCCGGTCGTGCCGGGTGCGGGAGGCTGGCCACCGGCGCTTTCCCAGGTGTTGAGGCCAATATGGTGGTGGTAGCCGCCCGCCGCGACAAATACCGCCGAGCCCAGGTTGGCGACCAGCTCAAAGCCAAGAACGTCGCAGTAGAAGCGGATCGAGCGCTCCAGATCCGCGACCTTGAGATGAACGTGGCCAATGCGCGTCTGCGCGGGAGTTGTGTAATTAGTCATGAGGTAGCTCCTGATTCGTATGTGTCTCAGGATACCGGAGCCGCGTCCCTTCGCGTGTCCCTCCGAGCAGCCAGTTCCCGCGCTCAAATGTCCTTCTTTGCGCCCTTCGGCCTACGCCGTCCTCCGGTGATACAGCGTCGCGCCGATCACGCCCGCCAGACACAGCCCGGCACAGACCAGCAGCGTCCACGAGACGCCGATCGTATCCGAGAGCGAGCCGATCAAAAAGCCGCCAATCGGCGTGCTGCCCGCGAACAGCAGGATATAGATGCTCATCACACGGCCGCGCAGCTCGTCCGGCACCGTCAGCTGAAGCAGCGTGTTGGCCGTCGTGGCAAAGGTGATGCCGGCAAAGCCCAGCGCCACCAGGAGCGCCGCCGAGAGCGCAAAGTTAGTCGAGAAGGCGACCAGGGCCAGGATCAGGCTGAACATGCCCGATCCGATCAGCAGCCGTCGCACCGTGACCTGCTTGGTGTAGGCTGTGGCGATCGCCGCGAGCAGCGAGCCGATGCCGAGAAACGCCGACAGACTGCCGAAGCCCGCCGCGTCGGTGTGGAGCACAAAGCCGGCCAGCAGCGGCAGCACCACGCTGAAGTTATAGCCAAACGTGCCGATCGCGGCCACGACCAGCATAATCTGCAAGACCGGAGCCGTGCGCCAGACGTAGCTCAGGCCCTCGGCGACCTGTTGCCGGATCGGCGCGGCACCACCGCGCTGGGCCGGCGGCGCAAAGAACTGCGTCTGGTCCATCATCAGCAGGCCCGCGATAACAGCCAGAAAGCTGGCGGCGTTCAAGTACAGCGCCGATGCGATCCCGAACTGCGCGATCAACAGACCGCCGATCGCCGGGCCGACGATGCGCGCGCTGTTGAAGAGCATCGAGTTCAGCGCGATCGCGTTGACCAGATGCTCGCGGCCCGACAGCTCAGGCACGAACGCCTGACGCGCCGGATTGTCAAAGGCGTTGACCATGCCTTGAAACGCCGCCAGAATGTACACATGCCAGAGCTGGATCAGGCCCGTGCCGACCAGCACGCCGAAGATCGTCGCCTGGATCAGCGCCAGCACCTGCGTCGCCAGCACCATGCGATGCTTCGAAAATCGGTCGATCAGCACGCCGCCGACCAGCGACAGCAGCATGATCGGCAGGAATTGCAGGGTGGTCACCAGCCCCAGCGCAAACGGCGACTGCGTCAGCTGAAGCACCAGCCAGGCCTGCGCGGTCGTCTGCATCCACGTGCCGCTCAACGAGATGATCTGCCCAAACCAGAACAGCCGGTAGTTGCGCACCCGCAGCGCCCGAAAGCCGTGTGTGAAGCGGCCCAGCGCCTGTGTAAAATAAGTAGCTCCAGCGGCCGGCTGCGCTGAGCTTTGCTCCGATTGTAGCTTAACGCTCATCCGGCGTATTCCCTTCTTCTTGTGTAAGAACCCGGCGTAGTGCCGGCAGCGCGATCCGGATCGCGTCCATCTCTTCCTGGCTTAGCTGTTCCATCAGCGGCACCAGGCTGCGCAGCGTGTACTGCGTTGCCTGCTCGTAGTGGCGGCGGCCCTCGTCCGTCAGATGCAGCAGCGACTGGCGGCGATCCTTGGGATCGGGCAGCCGCGCCACCCAGCCGCGCTCCACCAGCGCCTGCACCAGCTCGCTCATCGATTGGAGGGTGACGCGGCGCTTCTTGGCCAGCGCGCTCATCGTCAGCGGCTCGGCTGTCAGGTGGCTCAATACCCGAAACTGCGGCATCGTCGTTTCTTCGCCCGCCTCGCGCCGCACCTCGGCCGCCACAATCCGCGTCAGCAGCGGCAGCACCGCCAGGAGTTCTTGTGTAGCTTTTTCTGTATTCCAGGACATATCAATATCCTCAGGTTACCTGATAATAAGGATACCTTGGTATATAGCCTATGTCAAGCTGAATCGTGCGGGGATGAGGCCGGCAATATAGCAAGAACAGGCGCAGGATCGACGATCGCTCCATCGTTATTTGCTACATATTCGCTTGCTTGTGAAGATCCGGCGAAAGATCGCATTTATCTTTTCGAAGCGACTTGCCGCCATGCGATGCAGAATCCTGTCGCGTCCACGAAGTCTCAGTTCATCCCCCGACTTTGGGCCGAGGCCATGGGCTACTATATGCCTTCGCAGAGCCAAATCGCGCATGTTATAATCCGCCTACTTTCCCTGGTCTTAGCACCATCCATTGGAGCACGGCACAATCATGCACTACACCGACGCCCTACTCGATCGTCTACGCTTCGTCGGCGACCCCGAGCCCGATCGGATAATCGCCGAGCTTGCTCACGATGGGCAGATCGAGTCAGTCAATAGCATTCTCCGCCACCTGACCCACAACTCTCAACTCATCCCCGCCGAGCTGCCCGACAACATCGAGTTCTGGCTGCGCGACATGAACCAGCTGCCGGCCTGGGTCGATCGCGAGCGCATCAATCGCGCGGCCAACTTCTTTGTCGAGCACGGCATGGCGATCACGCTGCTGCTCAGCACCAGCGGCCTGGTCGGCTGCTACGCGGCGCAAAAAGGCGTCAAAGTGCTGACCTTCACCTATCGCCTGGGCCAGAATCCCTACCATCGCATCGCCGAGACCGGCCAGTTTGTGCTCTGGGCGCTCACGCCCGGCGGCCTGTTCGAGAACGGCAACGGCCTGCTGGCGGCGCTCAAAGTGCGGCTAATGCACGCGGCGATCCGCCATCTGATCCGCGAGAGCGGGCGCTGGAACGAGGTCGAGCTGGGCATGCCGATCAACCAGGAAGATCTGCTGGGAACGCTGATGGTCTTCTCGTACGGCATCATCTGGGGGCTGCGCGAGCTTGGCATTCGCGTGAGCGACGAGGAAGCCGAAGATTATCTCTACGCCTGGCGCGTGATCGGCTCGCTGCTCGGCATCGACCCAACGGTCATGCCGACGAACTGCGCCGACTGCCACGCGCTGGCGCAGCTGATCGCCGACCGGCAGCACGGCCCGTCCGCCGAGGGCGTCGAGATGACCCGCGCGCTGCTCAAGATGCACGCCGATCTGATCCCCGGCTCGCTCTTCGACGGCATCGTGCCCGCGCTGATCCGCAAAACCATCGGCGATCAATTGGCCGACTGGCTGGAAATTCCACGCAGCTCATGGGAAGCCGTGGTGAAACATGCCAAGGGCGTGGGCCGGATCGTGGATACGCTGGAACGAGCCAGCGGCGTGACGGCGAATCTGCTGGATCATCTTGGCATTGCGCTGCTCAACCGCGAGGCGATCCGCGTGGCCGAGTATGAGCGCGACGGCTTTGCGATTCCCACAACCTTGCGCGACGCCTGGTCGGGTAAGGGCATGGTTGCCGCACAGGAGCCCACCGTATGAGCCGTCCCGTGCGTGTGCTGATGCTCGGCGGCGGCTACGTGGCGATCGGCCTGCTCCAAAAGCTGCGCCCCGCGATCAAGCGCGGTCAGGTTGAGGTTACAGTGATCAGCCGCGAAAACTACCATGTCTTTCACGGCTTCGTCCCCGATATGGTCACCGGCCGCATCAGCGCGGATCAGATCCTGAGCCCGAACCGACGCATCTTCAAGCCCGCGCGCATTCATGTCGCCGAGATCGAGGCGATCGATCTCCAGCGACAACGCGTCACGACCAGCCGCAAGTTCGACGGCCGTAGCTATGAGCTGGAGTACGATCATCTGGTGCTCGGCCTGGGCTCGCGCGACAATCTTGAGGCCTATCCCGGCCTGGCCGAGCACGCATTTCGCCTCAAAACCTTCGACGACTCGTTCCAGCTGCGCAATCATATTTTGACGATGCTTGAGCTGGCGGCGATCGAGACCGATCCCGGCGAGCGCAGGCGACTGCTGACGTTTTTCATCGCCGGCGGCGGCTACGCAGGCACCGAGATCGCCGCCGCGCTGTGCGAGCATTTGCAGCTCCTGATCCGCCGCGATTATCCCTCGATCCGGCGCGACGAGTGCCGCGTGGTGTTGGTCCATCCCGGCGCGACAATCCTGCCTGAGCTGGCTGGAACGCGCGGCGATAGCGGCGAGCGCAGAGCCTTTCCGCGTCTGGTAGCCTACGCTACGCGCCACCTTCAGCGCATGGGCGTCGAGCTGATGACCGAGACTCGCGTCGTCTGGACCACGCCCGGCGAAGTTGGCCTGTCGAACGGCCAGCGCATCCCGGCCCGCACGATCATCAGCGCGGTTGGCACCCGGCCTGCGCGGCTGATCGAGCAGCTAGCAGTCGCCCACGATCCCGGTGGACGACTGGCCGTGGATGCTGCGCTTCAGGTGGCGGGACAGGCTCACGTCTGGGCCGGCGGCGATTGCGCGGCGGTTCCGCATCCCGGCGGCGGCGTCTGCCCACCGGTGGCGGTCTATGCCCTGGAGCACGGCAAAACGATCGGCCAGAACATTCTCAATACGATCAGCGGACAGCCGTCAGCGCCGTTTCGCTTCGTCTCGTTTGGTCAGGGCGTGGCGATCGGGCGGCGGCATGCGGTAGCCGAGGTCAAAGGCTTTGAGATGAAAGGCCGCGTGGCCTGGATCATTGGACGGCTGTTGCTGCTGATGTACGTGCCCAGCCCTGAGCGGCGGCTGCGGCTGCTCTTCGACTGGATGATGAGCTGGCTCTGGGGTCGTAACGCCGTCGAGACCAGCGCCGCCGACGCCGACGACTACGAGATCACACATCACGTGTTCCAGCCCGGCGAAACCATCGTCGAGCAGGGCCAGCGTGGGCGCTACATCTACCTGATCACCGAGGGCGAGGTCGATCAGATCGAGCTTAGCGCCGGCTACGAAACGATCCGCGATCCTCTGCGGCCAGGCGATCGCTTCGGCCATACCGAGCGCCAGACCCCAGCCCGCCAGACGATTCGCGCCCGCACAATGGTTCGCGTCGTCAGCATTCCCTGCGAGCAGGCTGCACAGCTGCAACATCTGCTGCCGTCACTCACGACTGCTCAGTAGCTGTTACCAGAATTCTAAGAGCGCTTCTGATCCACTGGCGAAGCTAGCGTGTGGATCAGAGCGCTCTGCACATATCTTCACCGCAAAAGCCGGCCCGAGTCGCGTGTCATAAAGCCCCCAGCAAACTTCAGCAAATCTTTAAGAATCGTCGTCGGTTTCTTAAGCTGCGACTCCTACACTATGAGCATACCGAACTTGATGTGATGCACATGGCTGTATAGGAGGACACGATGAATCCCAATGGACCAAGGCGAGGACCGTTCGTTTGGTTGCTGCCGCTGATCGTTGGTGTGGTACTTGGAGGATTGTTCTTTGGCGGATCACGCGGAGGCGAGCGCTTCGACGGCCCACCCTGGCGGCGCGCCGAGTCCGCACCGGTGCCTGTTCAACCGGTTCAGCCCGCACAACCGGCGCAGCCGCCTGCGGCGCCGCAGGCTCCTGGCCCACGCTTTGATGAGCGCGGCGAACATTTTCGCGGGTTTGATGAGCGCGGGTTTGATCAGCGCGGCGGGTTTGTCCGGCACGATCATCACTGGGGCTTCTTCCCGTTCGGCGGTATGCGGCTGCTGCTGCCGCTGCTGCTGATCGGTACGGGCGCATGGCTGCTCTTCGGCCGGCGCGGACCGCGTCATCAGCACAGTGGACCGGCAGGCTGGGGTGGACCGGGGCATTGGGGCGGACCAGGGCCGCATCCCGCACAGCAGTATGGTCCTGGACCGTACCCGGCGCAGCCTGGACCAGGCCCACAGCCCGCGCAGCAGGCAGCACCGCCGCCGCCGGCCGGGCCCTACTCAGCACCGCCGACACCACCGACGCCGCCGAATCCCAATGATCCGCCGTCGACAGGTGAGACCCGCATTCTCTAATCACGTGAGCACCTAAGCGCAGATCGTTCCAGAGCACTTGCTTTGGGACGATCTTGCGATCATGTAGATCCTTCGCCGCACCAGCGGTAAACTATGTTAAGCTACTTCAATCGATGGTTCAGCGAAGAGGCGACCTATGGAAGCAGAGACCGAGCAGAGCGTGCGCATTCTGGTTGTAGATGACGAGCCGACGATCACAGAGTTTTTGGAGACTGGACTAACCTATGAGGGCTACGCCGTGCGCACAATCGACGATGGTCTCGCGGCAATCGCAGCCGCGCGCGATTTTCGGCCCGATCTCATTATCCTTGACGTGATGCTGCCGGGCCTTGATGGCTTCGATGTGCTACAGCGGCTGCGGCGTGAGGGCGATGTTGCCGTGCTGATGCTGACCGCCCGTGATGAGCTTGACGATACCGTGCGTGGCCTTGAGGGCGGCGCAGATGATTATCTGGTCAAGCCGTTCAAGTTCAAGGAGCTGCTGGCGCGTGTTCGCGCGGTGCTGCGCCGGCGACGGATCGCGCTGCCACACATCTTGCAGAGCGGCGATCTTCGGCTCGATCGCGACGCACGCCAGGTGCATGTCGCCGACACGCCGGTTTATCTCACGCCGCGTGAGTTCGAGCTGCTGGAAGTGCTGATGGCGCATCCTAACCGCGTGATGACCAAAGAAACCCTGCTCAACCGCGTTTGGGGCTACGAGTATGTTGGCGACACCAACGTCGTCGAGGTGCATATCTCGGCGCTGCGCGACAAAATCGGCGATCGCGATCGACAGCGCATCCAGACCGTTCGCGGCGTCGGCTATACCATTCGAGGCTAATCATGTGCCAGCGCTGGGCTAATCGATCGTTGCGCGTGCAACTCTCGCTCGCGGTCATGCTGATCATGATGTTTCTGCTCGCCATGTTCAGCGCCGTGCTGTTTATTGCGGTTCGCTCGTTTATTCTGGATCAGACGGCTGAGCAGCTGCGAGCCCGCGCGGAGGTGCTGCTGGGCGATAGCGCGACGCCGCCTGCGACCAATGTGGGCTGGCCCTGGGAGCGCCTGCCTACCGCGCCGCTGAGCGAGGTACGCCGCAGTGAGCTGCAAGGAATCGTCGAGGTGCTGACGACGCCCGAGACCAGCGTGGTGCTCTATGATGCGAACGGCGCCGTCGTGCTTGAGGGAACGCCCGAGCCGGGCCGTAATCGCTTTCCGTTCGGCCCGATGCACCAGGCAAGCAGGCCGCCCGCGCCGCCGATACCACCGCTGCCCAACCGGGGCGCGATCGAGCGCGCATATCGCGGCGATGATGAGATTCGCTTCACCGCCCATGATGGCAATGAGCAGGATCTGGCGGTCCTCGTTCCGATCTACGAGGGCCAGAATCTGGTCGGCATGATGCAGCTCGCCACGCCGCTGCGACAGTCGCTGGCGCTGCTGCGCTGGCTGGGCGCGGCGCTGGTCCTGGGCACGCTGATCGTAGGCTTCACGTCGCTGATCCTGAGCCTGTGGGCGACTCGCACGATCCTGCATCCGCTGCAACGGGTCATCCATGCTAGCCAGCGCGTCGGCCACGGCGATCTGACCGTCCGCACGGATCTGCGCAGCCGTAACGAGATCGGCGTGCTGGGCGCCACGTTCGATCAAATGGTCGGGCAGATCCAGCGCTCCTTCGCCGCACAGCGCCGCTTTATTGCCGACGCCGCGCATGAGCTGCGTACGCCGCTGACAGCCGTGAGCGGCAACGTCGAGCTGATGCTGCTGGGAGCCGCCTCCGATCCCGGTAAGCAGCGCCGCGCTTTACAGCGCATGAATAGCGAGCTTGAGCGGATGGGCCGGCTGGTCGATGATCTGCTGACCCTGTCGCGGCTGGATAGCCGCCCGGCGCTCCATCGCGACGATGTTGATCTCAGCGGTCTGGCTCACGATGTTGTCGATCAATTTCGTGATCTCGCAACCGGGCATCGCTGGCAGATCCAGGGAACGGCAGGCGCTCTCGTCAGCGGCGACGGCGACCGGCTGCGGCAAGTGCTGCTGAACGTGCTCGAAAACGCGCGCAAGTACACGCCCGAAGGCGGCACGATCGCGGTTACGGTCGGCACAGAAGCAGATAGCGCTGTTCTGACGATCGCGGATACCGGCGTCGGCATTCCCGCCGAAGATGTGCCGCACGTCTGGGATCGCTTCTATCGCATCGATCAGGCGCGCACACGGGCCGGTGGCGGCTTTGGGCTGGGCCTCGCGATCGTCAAAAGCATCGTCGAGAGCCATGGCGGACAGGTTGCGCTCACGAGCGAGTACGGCAAAGGTACGACGGTCACGCTGCGCCTGCCGCTGGCATCCACCGTCGGCAGCGCCCCCCTGGAGGTCGCCCGAACCGTGTAAGATCTATTACATCATTGCGCATAGGGCGTGATAAATCACGCCCCTACGGGCTAATTATCTACCTCGGAAAGCGTTTACATTAATTTCTCTGTTCTTTTCGCGACCATCACCCCCTAGACCTCTGCCCGCCGCCGCAGGCGAGGGGGAACGGCGGTACTGCTTGGTTCCTTTGTTCTTGGTCAGGCCCTCACCCCCGGCCCACTTCCCCGAACCTTGGCGGGCCTCCGCCTCGGTTGCCATAGGCGAGGGGGAACGGCGGTACTGCTTGGTTCTCCGTTCTTCGTTAGGTTCTTGGTTCTTGGTTCTTGGTTCTCCGTCTTGACAAGCAACCCCAAAACAAATACACTAGCGCCAACGATCGACTGTGTCTCCACCACACTCTGTCGACGATCAGCCAGCGCGTTCACGACTCGCGCCTCCATGCCGATGGCTGTGAGTTCCTATTCCGCCTCTCGCTGCTCCATGTTGTAGCACCAAGCTCGACGATACGTTCGACCTGAGCGTCATGACCAATCAGCTTGCCCTGCGCCATAGACAATGGCTCGTGGAGCATCAGCCTCGTATCGTCTCATCTTCAATATCTCGCGAATATCGCTACCCTGTATGAGGGCCTTTCCAGGAAAGCGCTTTCCGGCTTTCGGTGGTGTCGCAGCGCTATCGCCGAATCTGTATCAGTTCAAGCTCATTGTATTAGCTTTGGGGAAGACGTATTCTTGAAGCACCAATGCGAGGTTCCCGCAGCCTCAGTCTGCGTTCATGGAGGCACTGCGATGGAGTTGGATTTGTCGCATATGAGTCTGGTGACACTGCCAGATTCGATCTGGCGACTGCCGCAGCTGAGGACACTCAATCTCGCCGGTAACCGTCTCACCAGCCTGCCTGATTCGATCGGCGAGCTGGGCCAGCTTGAGCATCTGGATCTCGCCAACAATCGTCTGACCTCACTGCCTGATTCGATCGGTCGCCTGACCCGGCTGCGCTCACTCAACCTGGCAGGCAATCGCCTGAGCACGCTGCCACGCTCGATCGGAAGCCTGGCGCGGCTGGAGCATCTCGACCTCGCCGGAAATCAGCTTGCGGCGATCCCGGACTCGATCGGAAGCCTGGCGCGGCTGGAGCATCTCGATCTCTCCGCCAACCGCCTGACTGCGCTCCCTGAGTCGATCGGACACCTGGCGCGGCTTCAGGAGCTGATTCTGGATCGCAACCAGCTCGCCTCACTGCCTGTCGCGCTCAAAACCCTGCGCTCGCTGGAGCAGCTTTATCTGCACGGCAACGCGCGGCTTGGGCTGCCGCCCGAGATCCTGGGGCCGCGCTGGTATCAGGTGCTTAATCCTCGCATGGAAGCGCTCCCAGCCGAGCCCAACGAGATCCTTAGCCATTATTTTTAAGCAGCTTCCGAGCAGCAAAAAGCCCTCACAACCTGGTTGTGAGGGCTTGCGTGTGTCGAGCCGGCGCTTACTCCAGGCCTTCCTGACGCGCATAGTCATCGATCGCGTCGCGCCAGTGCTGGAGCGAGTCGAGGATGAAGTACTCGTCGTGGTAGCTGTAGGCTGCCGAGGGCGTCCTGGCGATGCGATTGATGTCGACCGGGCTCTTGGGAACCTCGGGCCGCAGCGCGTGCAGCAGCTCACCCGGCGACGAGAGCAGACCCGCGCCGATCACCTTGAGCTCGCCGTTTTCGCGCACAAAGCCGAACTCGATCGTAAACCACCACAGCCGCGCGATCGCCAGCTGCTGCTCTTCGGTTTTGGCCTTGAGATAGACCTCGCCGTAGCGCCGGGCGATGTCGGCAAACTCCGGCAGCGTAAAGAACGCCAGATGGCCGAAGTACTCGTGGAAGAGATCCGGCAGCGGTGTAAAATCAAGCTCGTGCGGCTTGCGAATGTAGTTGGTCACCGGGAAGCGGCACGCGGCGATATGCTCGAACCACTCCGTCGGGCCTAAATACTCGTTCTGCGCATCGGCCAGATTCCAGCCGGTAAAACTATGGATACGCTTTTCCATCACTTTTTGATCAGGTAAGCGGTTGAAGTCAAGCGCCAGCTTGGGCAGCCCTTCGTGGAACTCCCGACAGGCCACATCTCGGACAAGCTCCATCTGCCGAACGCAGAGCTTGTGCCAGGTTTCGTGATCCTCTTCGGTATACGCCGGCGTGGTGACCTCATTGTCGATCACGTCCATCCTTTTTTCCTTTCACTACAGGTTGAAGGTTCACGGAACGGGAGCAGCCCGCTACGGCTCATTATCTCGTATATGAGCCGCGATGTATAGCCTGAGAATATAAGTTCCTGTTCCTGCGCTTTGTATTGTAGCGTAAAATGCAGCGCAGTGCTAACTCTTTTTTACAAAGTCGCCTGCTAATACATCCCGAGTCGCTGCTCGCATCCATCGATCGAGGCTGCCGTGGCGAACAATTTGATGCCGCGCGCCATCGATCTGCGCCTGATGACTATTGTACAGCGTCGCGATTGCTCTGAAAAGCAGTACGGCGTTACCTGATCTTTGCTTGCAGAATGCGATCCATGAAGTGGCGGTCGACGCTCAGCTTGCCGGCGCGGCACTGCTGCCTGTCACCTGACCGATCGACTCGAAGCCATGCTGGCGCAGCAGCCGGAGCAGATCGCGGTTGATGCGTCGGGCCAGCAGCGGCCCCTCGTAGACAAAGCCGGTGTACACCTGCGCCAGCGACGCTCCCGCCGCGAGCTTGGCGAACACATCCGCCGCGCTGAACACGCCGCCCACGCCGATGATCGGCAGCTTGCCCTGCGTGTTGGAGTAGAGATAACGAATAATGTCGGTGGAGCGCTCCCGCAGCGGCGCGCCGCTCAAGCCGCCGGTCTGCTCTTTGATCGCCTCCCGCAGCGAGCCCGGCCGATCGATCGTGGTGTTGGTGGCGATAATGCCGTCGACGCCGCTGGCCAGACAAACCGCGCTGATGTCGTCGAGGTCGGCGGGCGTGAGATCCGGCGCGATCTTGATCAGCAGCGGCTTGCGCAGCGCCATCTGATCACGCCGCGCTGCAACCTGTCGCACCAGTTCCTCCAGCGCATCGCGGCCCTGTAGCTCGCGCAGCCGCGCCGTGTTGGGCGAGCTTATATTGATCGTCAGGTAGTCGGCGTAGCTGTAGAGCTGCGTGAGCGCCGCCAGGTAATCTTCGACCGCACGGCCCGACTCGACGCTGGCTTTGTTGGCTCCGATATTGACTCCGACGATCGGGCGGCGACCTTTGGATTGAAGCAGGCGCCGGCTAATGGCGGCCGCTCCCTGGCCCGGAAAGCCCATCCGGTTGATCAGCGCGCGGTCGGCGGGCAGCCGAAACACGCGAGGGCGCGGATTGCCCGGCTGTGGCTGCGGCGTGACCGTGCCGACTTCGACATGGCCAAAACCGAGCGCGCCCCAGGTTCGTACGGCAACCGCGTTTTTATCTAATCCCGCCGCAATGCCAAGCGGATTGGCAAAATGTAAACCCCACAGATCGACGCCAAGACGCGGATCGTCGAAGGCTGCCAGCCTCAGCAGCAGGCCGTGTAGCTGTGGCACACGCTCGACCACGGCCAGAAGCCGCAGCACTGCCTCGTGGGTTTGCTCGGCGTCAAAGCGCTGTAATACCGGGTAGATTGCGCGACGGTACACATATACTCCTTACACTCGGACGTAGCTTATACGCAAGCGGCCGATCGCGCAAGATCAAGAAATCTGCGGGTTATGTTACTTACAAACTACGTCAATAATCAAAAATCGCATAACAGTGACCAAGAATAGACCACTGTAACAGATTTTATCGTATCGCTCAAAAGTGATTCCTGAGTAGATAAAGTAAAAAAGTGCAGTACATATAGCGTAAAGCATCATAATCTCGATTGTATCGTGACAAGCGGTAAATCCTGGCTGAGCCTGAGTATTTCTGTGCTAGAATAGCCGCTACCCGACAAGTGATGGTGGATCATTTGTCTTTGTAGAAGGAAGGGATCGTCTCATGTTTAAACATGTTCGATTCATCATCTTGGCCTTCCTCCTGCTGGCAATCTCCTTGCCGGCAGCCGCCGCCGATCGCGTTGATGAGATCCCGGAGATCAGATCAGCGATGAGCGCGCGTTTTGACCTTGCACTTGCTCTCAACGACATGCCGTTCATCGTCGGCAAGGGTGAAATCAGCGGTCCAGCTCGCGCGCACTTCGTCCTGCGCACTGTGCCGATGCCTGGGCTGCCCGAAACGACGATTGAGATTGTGACCTATGACGGCAAAATCTACAGCCGCGAGGACACCAGCACGCAGTGGTACGTCGAGAGCGAGCTTGATCTGCCGGTCGATGATCCTACATCGATACCCGAGGCTGATGTTTCGAATGCGCCGATCAGCCGCATCGGCACCAAGACCATCGCCGGCACGCCGACCAACCAGTATCAGATCTGGATCGGCGCCGACGACGGCTCGACGGATCACATCGCGCTCGACTTCTTCATCGGCCAGCAGATCAACTACCTGTACCAGAACCAGGTCTCGATCTTTCTCACCGACGAGGAGCTGGGCCTGCTGAAGCTGGAAACAGTGCAGCGCCTCTACGACTACGACGATCCGAGCATTGTTGTCGGCCCGCCCGCCAACGCGATCGAGCGCCCGGCGATGACAGGTCTGACCGAGATTCGCAACGGCGGCGTGCTGAGCACCCTGGCGGCTCCGCTGGGAACGGCAGAGCTGCGCAAGCTGGCAGCTCAGCGTCTCGGCCACTAGCGCATCCACCATCTCAGCCCGCAAGCTCCCGCTGACTGCGGGAGCTTTTGCGTGTCCGACCACTCCTTTACGGCTCTGAGCATGTAGCTACCCTACGCTATAATGACGGCTAAGTCTTCGAGGAGCCATCCATGAACCATGATCATCTGAGCCACATCCGGGCCGACCTTGGCGCGGTCACAGCTACGGCGTATCTCAACACCGGCACCGCCGGACCTTTTCCCAAGGCTGCCCAGCAGGCGCTGCTCGACGAGGCGCAGCATAATTTCGAGCAGGGACGCGGCGACATCCTGGGCTTCGAGCGCGTGATCCAAACGCTCGACGGGCTGCGGGCAGCCTTTGCGCGGCTAGTCCATGCCGACGCCGACGAGATCGCGCTGACGCACCATACCACGGACGGAATGAATATCGTGAGCTGGGGCTTGAACTGGCAGCCCGGCGACGAGCTATTGACAACCAGCCTTGAGCATGAGGGCGGGCTGCTGCCGGCCTACGCGGTGGCGCAGCGCTTTGGCGTGGATATGCGCGTGGCCGATCTGGGCCTGGGCAACGACCGGGCGGCGGTGCTGGCGGCGCTGGACGAGGCGATCACGCCGCGCACTCGGCTGCTGAGCGTGTCGCATGTGAGCTGGAGCAGCGGCGCGCTGCTGCCGCTGGATGAGATCGTGGCGCTGGCGCACCGGCGCGGCGTGCTGGTGCTGGTCGATGGCGCGCAGTCGGTGGGCGCGGTGCCGCTGGATCTACATGCGTCGGGCGTGGACTTTTACGCGATTCCCGGCCAGAAGTGGCTCTGTGGCCCGGAAGGCGTCGGCGCGCTGTATGTGCGGCGGGACAGGATGAGCCTGCTGCGGCCAACCTTTGTCGGCGTCTTCTCGCTGCGTGATCCCGAAAGCTACACCTTGAGCGGCGATTTTCTGTATGACCGCAGCGCGCGGCGCTACGAAACCAGCTCAATCTTCCGCCCAGGCACAGCGGCGATGCTGGCCAGCCTCAACTGGCTGGAAACAACCGTCGGCTGGGAGTGGGCCTTTGATCGCATCCAGATGCTGGCGGATCGGGCGCGCGAGCTGCTGGCCGAGCTGCCAGGCACCACGATCCTAACCACCAGCGATCATGCGGGGCTGGTCGCGTTTACCATCGACGGGCTCGACCCGACGACGATCGCCGGCACGCTGCGCTCACGCAACATTATTCTGCGGACGATTCCGGTCGCCGGCGGCTATGTGCTGCGTGTCAGCACGGGCTTTTACAACACCGAGGAAG
Source organism: Herpetosiphonaceae bacterium (assembly GCA_036402055.1). Classification (GTDB taxonomy): domain Bacteria; phylum Chloroflexota; class Chloroflexia; order Chloroflexales; family Kallotenuaceae; genus LB3-1. The sequence goes on along the minus strand of DASWTQ010000484.1, from coordinate 4,577 downwards.
AGCTGCTGCTGCTGCGCGATACGCTGGCCGAGATCATCGAGCAGGGCTAAATTCGGCGGAGCAGCCAGGCGGTTGGGCCGCGCTCTACGATCCTTGTAGCCTGGCCTCCAGCGCGGCCTTGACCTGCGGCCACTCGCGATCGAGCACGCTGAAATACACGGTGTCGCGCAGACGTCCGCTGGCGGTGATCATATGCTGGCGCAGAATGCCCTCTTCCCTGGCTCCGATGCGCAGGATCGCCCGCCGTGAGCGCTCGTTGAGGGCATCGGTTTTCAGCTCGACTCGGATGCAGCCCAGTGTTTCGAAGGCGTGGCGCAGCATCAAATACTTGGCCTCGGTGTTGACCGCCGTGCGCTGCCAGTGCCGTCCGACCCAGGTCCAACCGATCTCGACGCGACGGTCGCGCATCTCGATGTTGCCGTAGCGCGTGCTGCCGATCGCGCGTCCGCCGGCGCGCTCGATCGTCGCGAAGGGCAGCGCTGTGCCCTGCTGCTGGCTCTGCAACGCCGCCTCGATATACTCGCGCAGCTCGTCGCGGGTGCGCACCTGAGTCGTCGTCCAGCGCCACAGATCCTCGTCCAGCGCGACCTCACACAGCTGGTCGAGGTGATCAAGCGTCAGCGGCTCAAGCCGGACGAAGCGGCCCTCAAGTGTGACTGGCTGGACCGAAGTGGAACCTGTCATAGCTCACCTCTAGGGAATTTCGATCACCTGGTAGCACGCTACAACTTCAGCGGGCTTGCGCTGCTAGTCGCGCAGTGTGACCGGCACAATCTCGCGGCGTTTGGGCGGCTCCTCGTTGTGATAATGCACGCGCCGGTAGATCACCGCCGAGATAAAGAGCGGCAGCCAGAAGGCCAGCAGGCGATAGAGCAGCGTCACCGAGAGCGCCAGCGCATGATCGATGCCGAGCGTAGCCATGGTCGCGGTCATCGTCAGCTCAAACGAGCCGCCGCCGCCGGGCAGCGACGAGATCGTGCTGAGGAAGTAGGCCAGGCTATAACCGAGCAGCACCACCGAGAAATGCGGCCACTCGCCAACGGCCCAGAAGAGCATCAGCAGCGTGATGCAGTCGAAGAGCAGCGCCGTGACATGCAGACCGACAAGCTGCACGAAGCCGAAGCGATCCCGGCTGATCAGCGCGCCGCCCTCGTACAGCTCGGCAATAAACGAGAGCACCTGCGTATCGCCCCAGCTGCGGCGCAGCACACGCGCCAGCCAGTTTTTGATGCTCAGCGCCCGGCGCGTCAGCAGCGCCCGATCGCGGGACAGGCCCCAGACATACATGCCCAGTGCCAGGATCACCATCGAGAGCAGCGCGACGATCAGCACCTGATTGACTTTGAGATCGCCGTGGGTGAAGAGATAGATGAAGCCGCTGGAGAGCAGAATAAAGAAGCCGATCAGATACGACAGGCCATCAAGCGTGACAGCTACCGCGCCCGTGCCATCGGGAATGCCGCGCCGCCGCAGCTGGTAGAGCAGAAAGGCAAAAGTGCTGGTGCCGCCTGCGGGAAAGACCCGGCCGAGAAAGATCGCCACAAAGGCTACGCCATACAGCGAGAGCAACCGTACGTGATAGCCCAGCAGGTGCAGGCTGCGCCAGTAGACCGCCGCGAAGCAGAGATAGACCAGGCTTTGTACCAGCAGCGCCGCCGCCAGCCAGCCAGGATGCGCCATGCCGAGGATACGTCCGACCTCGATCAGCTCTCCTCGCTGCGTGACAACAATACCAATGAGCGCGCCAATGAAGACAAGGCCAAGAAGTAGTCGCCAATGGCGTTGTAGCCACGCCATAGAGTGTTCGCCTCCTGATCGCGAGCCGCAAAGCGCGGCCCAGCCAATCTCCAATCTCTTCTGCCCGACAGGATCATACCACAGCGTCCCGAAGCCCATCGTCCTGAGTCGCCTAGTTATTTTGTCGCCGCAGGCTAGCCTGTCAGCGCCAGCGATCCGTCCTCGTCCACTTCCTCCAGCCGCAGCGAGAGCACCCGCGAGCCGCCGTCATCGGACATGGTTATCCCATACAATGTGTCAGCAGCTTCAACCGTGCCACGGTTATGCGTCACCAGAATAAACTGCGTTTGCTGCGCCAGCTCCAGCAGCGCCTCGCGGAAACGTACCCCGTTGGCCTCGTCGAGCGCCGCGTCGACCTCGTCCAGAATACAGAACGGACTCGGGTTGACGGTCAGGATCGCGAAGAGCAGCGCGGCTGCCGTCAGCGCTCGCTCGCCACCCGACAGCAGCTGAAGATTGAGCGGCCGCTTGCCCGGCGGCTGAGCCAGAATCTCGATGCCCTGCACGCCCTCAGAGCCGTCCTCGGAGCGCAGCAGCGAGAGCCGCGCCGTGCCGCCGCCGAAAAGCTGCGTAAACTTCTGGCTAAACTCGCGTCCGACCGCCTCAAAGGTCGCCTCGAAGTGCTGCTGCATCACCTGATCCAGCTGGCTGATCGCCTCACGCAGCGAGACCGTCGCCGCGCGCACATCGGCCAGCTGCTCGGTCATAAAGCTGTAGCGCTCCTGAGTCGCGCGATATTCCTCGGGTGCCAGCGCATTGACCGGGCCCATCCGCCGCAGCCGGCCGCGCAGCTGGTCAATGCGCTGGGCCAAGGTAGCCTCGGGCTCGGCAGCTGCGGCGGTGAGCTGCTCGCGAACCAGTTGCTCGACGTCGATGTTATCCTCGGCGGCGCGCTCCCACACCGCATCACGATCGGAGCGACGGCGCTGTAGCTCCACAGCGGCCGCGCCATGCGCCGATTCCAGCGCCAGCGTCGCGCCGGTGAGATCGCGTTCGCCTGCTTCGAGCGTTTCCAGGCGCTGCTCAGCCTCGCGCACCACCGACTGCGCGGCGGCGACCTGCTCGGTCGCGGCCTGGGCCTGAGCTTGCAGATCCGCCTGCCGGGCTCGCAGCGCCTCGATCGTTTCGATCAACACCCCAAGCTCGTGCGTGAGCTGCTGAGCCTGCTGCTCCAACGTCGAGCGCTCGTGATCGGCGCGGCTGGCGGCCTGCTCCTGCGTGCGAATAGCAGCCTGCTGGCTGCGCTGGTCGGCCTCTAGCTGGGCAAAGCGGCCACGTTGCTCGCGCAGCGCCGCCTCGTCATTGCCCATCGCCGCCAGCCGCTCGGTTAGCTCGGCCTCGGCGGCATTGGTCTCAGCCTGCACCCGTGCAAATGCTGCTTCCGCCACCTGAACACTGTTCTGCGCCGATTGGATCTGCTCTGCTAGCGTCGTGTGCTCGCGCTGCACATCCGATCGTCGACGATGGAGCGCTGCCACATCGGCCTCGGCACGATGCAGCACTCGCCGTCGCTCCTCCACGCCGCGCTGGGCCTGATCGCGGGCGGCTCGGGCTTCGCGCAAGCTCCCTTCCGCCTGGCGCAGCTCCTGCTGCACCTCTTCGATGCGCCGCGCGATCTCCGCACGCTGGGACTGGACCTGATCAACCACATTCTGCGCGGCTTTGAGCTGAGCGGGCAGCTCACGCAGCTCGCGCTCACGACGGAGCGTGCCGCTCTCGCGAGTTGCAGCGCCGCCGGTCACAGCACCGCCGGTCGCGACCTGCTCGCCGCTCAGCGTGACGATCGTCCAACCGCCCTCAAGCTCGGGCAATGCTCGTCGCGCAGCCGCCAGATCATCGGCGATCAGCGTGCGGCCCAGCAGATATGCCGCAATCGGCGCGTACTGCGCATCGACATCGATCAGATCGGCGGCAATACCCCGAATACCGCTCAGTCGCGGCACTGCCAGCCGTCGACCTGGCTTTAACGTATCCAGCGGCAGGAATGTTGCGCGCCCACCGTTGGAGCGCTTGAGCTGCGCGATCGCGGCCTCGGCATCCGCCCAGCGCTCCACGACCACATTTTGCAGCCGCGCGCCCAGCGCCACCTCGATCGCGGTTTCCAGCTCGGCGGGCACGCGCAGCAGCGACGAGACCAGCGCAAAGCCGGCGCGGCCTTCGCGCTCGGCCCACTGCATGGCTACACGCACGCCCGCAAATGTGCCCTCATAGGAGCGCGCCAGCCGGTTTAGCGCCTCGTAGCGCGCCGAAAGCTCGCCGTGGGCCCGCCTGGCCGCCGTGATCCGCTCGTCGATCTGCTCCCGCTCCCGGCGTCGCGTCTCGCCCTCAGCCCGCAGCGACTCTAGATGCTGTGTTGCCGCCGTGATGCGCGCCTCGGCCGCCTCAAGCGCCTGCTGCGCGGCTGTCACCGCAGCGCTGTGCTGCTCCACGAGCGCCGCGCCCTGCTGGATCGTCGTGTCCAGCTCGGCGCTCTCGGCCGCGATCGTCGCCAGCCGCCGCGCCAGCGACTGCTGCCTGACACGCTCGGTCTCCAGCGCGGTCGTCGCTTTGACCAGCGCCTCGCGGCGCGCGGATAGCTCGGCCTCGGCAGCGCGGCGTACATCCAGCTCACGCTTGAGCGCGGCCTCGGACTCCTGCAAGCTGCCGCGCGCCTCGGCGATCGTCGTGGCAAGCTCGGCGGCCTGGGCGGTAAGCTGCTGTACCTGCTCACGGGCTGCATTGGCCGCAGCTTCAAGCTGCGTCCGGCGCGCTGCCCGCTCGGACGGGCGCGGGCGCAATCC
>DASWTQ010000483.1:0-3182 GCA_036402055.1 Herpetosiphonaceae bacterium | reverse complement strand
TTGTTCCTTTGTTCCTTTGTTCTCTACAACATACGCTACCAGCCGTGGATCGCCGGATCGATCTTCGCGTAGCATCACGACGGCTGCTTGCACGGCTGGATGCTGTTGCAGCGTCGCCTCGATCTCGGCCAGCTCGATGCGAAAGCCGCGCAGCTTGACTTGATGATCCAGCCGGCCCAGAAATTCCAGGTTGCCGTCGGTGCGGTAGCGCGCCAGGTCACCTGTGCGATAGAGTCGTGAGCCCTCATCGCCGAATGGATCGGGCACGAACGTTTCGGCCGTCAGCGCGGGATCGTTGAGGTAGCCGCGCGCCAGCCCGTCGCCGCCGATGTACAGCTCACCGGGCACGCCGATCGGTACCGGCTGGCGCGCTGTGTCCAGCACATATACCCGAACACGATCGATCGGCCGGCCAATCGGAACGATCGGGCTACGATCAGCTTCAGGTTCGGCGGATGGCTCGTAGATCGTCGCGGCGATTGTCGCCTCGGTGGGGCCGTAGGCGTTGAGCCAGCGGACGCGATCGCCGACTGTCGTCTGCCAGCGCGCCAACTGTTCGCTGGAAACAGGCGAACTTCCGATAATCAGTAATCTCAACCACCCAGGCCATACCACTTCAGCCTGATCGATCATCGCCGACCACTCATGCCAGAGCGGCGCAGGCAGATTCAAGACAGTCACGCGTTCGGCTGCCGCAAACGCCAGGAGATCCGGCAGCGACGAACGAATCTCCGGCGGACAGAACACGACCGTCGCGCCCGCAATCAGGGTAGGAAATAGCTCCTCGGCGCTGACATCGAAGCTGAGCGATGCGAATTGGAGTACACGATCGCCCGGCGTAAGCGCGTAACGCCGGACAAAAGCCACAGCATGATTGGCGAGCGCCTGCTGAGGCACGACAACGCCCTTGGGCCGGCCGGTCGAGCCTGACGTGTAGATGATGTACGCTAGCTGCTCCGGCTGGACCTCGACCTGCGGTGGCATCGCCGGCTGCCGCTCGATCTGCGCTGCATCGCGATCCACACAGATGATCGTGCCCGCGAATGAGGTCAGCTCCGGCAAAAGAGCCTGCCGTGTAATCAGCGCCATAATCGACGCGTCCTGAATCATATAATTCAGGCGCTCACGTGGATACTCGGGATCGAGCGGCAGGTAGCCGGCACCTGTTTTGAGCACAGCCAGCAGCGCTACCACGGCCTCAGCTGAGCGCTCGATGCACACGCCGACCACGGATTCGACGCCGACACCGCCGGCACGTAGCAGATGCGCCAGCTGATTCGCCCGTCGATCCAGCTCAGCATACGTCAGCTGCACGTCTGCGAAAACGATCGCCACGGCGTCGGGTGTTTGGGTCGCCTGGGCCGTAAACAGGTCGTGGATCAGGAGATCGCTGGGATCGTGCTGCGCGGTTGCATTCCAGTCCACAAGATGTTGCTGATGCTCGGCGTCGGTGAGCAGCGGCAGGTAGGCAATGCCCGCGCCGGGCTCCGCGACGATACCTTCCAGCAGGCGCTCGAAGTGGCCCGCCATGCGCGCGATCCGATCCGCCTGGAACAAATCAGTGCTGTACTCGACCGTTCCGCGCATGTGCTGCGCGGTCTGCTCCAGGCTCAGCGTCAGATCGAACTTGGTTGTGCCGGTATCAACCTGAACCGGATTGAGCGTCAGTCCGGCGAAACTGAGTGCCGGCAGCGGCATGTTTTGTAGCGCAAACATCACCTGGACCAGCGGCGGGCGGCTCGGGTCGCGCTCCGGCTGAAGCTCTTCGACCAGCTTCTCGAATGGCACATCCTGGTGTGCATACGCGCTGAGACACATGTCGTGGACGTGCGCCAGAAGCTCAAGAAAGCTGCACCCAGAGGGTACCCGTCCCGCAAGATCGGCGCGTAAGACCAGGGTGTTGACAAAGAAGCCGATCAGCTCCTCGATCTCGACGCGTGAGCGCCCGGCGATCGGTGTGCCGACCAGGAGATCGGTCTGGCCCGTGTAGCGATAGAGCAGGGTGTACCACGCGGCAAGCAGCGTCATGAACAGCGTGGTGTTGGCGTTCCGGCTCAGCGCCTCAAGTCGCGCGATCAGACTGTTGGACAGCTGAAACTCGTAGAGCGCGCCGCGCGAAGAAAGCATCGGCGGGCGTGGATAGTCGGCGGGCAGCTCCAGGCTAGCGGGCGCGCCTTGCAGCTGTCGCCGCCAGTACGCGAGCTGCTCGTCAAGGACCAGGCCCTGAAGCCAGCCGCGCTGCCAGGCGGCATAGTCGACATACTGGATCGGCAGGTCGGGCAGCGTGACAGTTTTTTGCTCAAGCAGCGCCGGATAGATCGCCGCCAGCTCGCGCAGGAAGATGCCCAGCGACCAGCCGTCGGCGATGATGTGATGGATTGTTACGAGCAGCAGATGTTCCTGTCCACCACTTTCTGATCGCAGCCGCAGCAGCCGCGTCCGGATCAGCGGGCCGTGTCCGAGATCGAACGGTTGCCGCGCCTCGTCGATGGTGTGCTGCCTGACAACGTGTTCCTGCTCGGTCGGCGCGCAATCGCTCAGGTCGACGACCAGCAGCGGCAGCTCAAGGTCCGGTTTGATCACCTGCGCCGGCTCACCATCGATCTCCTCGAAGACGGTTCGCAGCACCTCATGCCGCCGAACGATCAGGTTCAAGCTTTGCTGTAGCGCGGCGATGTCGAGCGGGCCATGCACCTCCACCGCACCGGGAATATTGTAGACCGCGCTACCAGGCTCCAGTTGATCCAGAAACCACAGGCGCTGCTGTGCAAACGACAGCGGCTGCCGCTGATCGCGTGGAACACGTGTGATCGCCGGCGCTGAAATGCGGTGTGCAGGGCGCGCACTTTCGATACGCTGAGCCAGACCGGCGACAGTCGGCGTATCGAACAGTACACCGAGCGGCAATTCGATCGCGAAGGCATCGCGAAGACGCGACATAATCTGAGTCGCCAGTAGTGAGTGGCCGCCCAGAGCAAAGAAACTCGTGTGGATGCCGACACGCTCGACCTTGAGCACTGCGGCCCAGATCCCGGCGATCACGCGCTCAGTTTCGGTGCTCGGCGCGACAAACGCCTGGTCAAGCGCGAGTGTCGTCTCGTCTGGCAGCGGTAGGGCGCGGCGATCGAGCTTGCCGTTGGGCGTCAGCGGTAAGCTTTCCAGGAATACAAACGTCCCTGGGA
>DASWTQ010000482.1:0-15514 GCA_036402055.1 Herpetosiphonaceae bacterium | reverse complement strand
AGCCCCGAGGTTTCGCAGCAGCGCAAGCCCGCCCACAAGCCCGCGACGATCGAGGCCAAAAGCCAGGCGATCGAGCGTATCGCAGGCCAGAGCGACAACACCACGCATATCGACGCCGAGCAGCCGCTTGACGACGTGCTGCTGCAAGTCAAGTCCACGATCTGGCGGCTGTTGTAACGAAGAACCTGGAACGTAACGGCAGAACCAAGAACCAAGAACCAAGAACCAAGGCGAGAACAAAGAACAGAGAACAAAGAACAAAGCAATACCGAACCTTCCCCTCGCCTGCCGCAACCGAAGCAGAAGCCTGCTGAGGTTCGGGGCAGGGGGTGGCCCGCAGGCCGGGGGTGAGGGCCTGTCAAATCTTAAGGTAGCGCCATGATGATGCCCGTATTTCAGCCAGCTCCAACCTACTACGTGTCGCGTCCAGACCGGCTGTATCGCCAGCTCGTAGCTCGACGCCAGGCCACCGCGCTCGACGGTGCGCTGGTCGCGGCGATCCTGGCCGAGTACGGCTGGCAGCCGCAGGGAGCGCCTGAGGCTCCGGCTGGTGCGGGTCGCAGCGAGTGCGCGATCGTGGCGACGGCGGCGGGCAAAAAGCTGCTCAAGCGCTACAAGGCCACGGTCGATCCGGCGGCGATCCTGCATGAGCACTCGATCTTACGGCACCTGGCGCAGATCGACCTGCCGGCGCCACGCGTCAACGTCGCGAGTGACGGCGAAACCCTGATCCAGCGCGGCTCCGGCGTGTATGCGGTCTTTGATGTGCTCGAAGGCTACTTCCAGTACCACCAGTACTGGCTGACCCCCGCGCAGAAACGTCGCTGTATCGCGGCCTCGGGCGCGGCGCTGGGCATGCTGCACACCACGCTCAAAGATTTTTCGCCGACTGGCCATCATCCGCACGGCTTCACGTCCCGCTCCGGTGAGCGCGTGCGCGAGCTGTGGTGGTTCATCGACGTGATCAGCTGGATCAGACAGGCGCTGCCGGAGCTTGCCGATCAGCGTGATCCGCTGGCGCTCCAGGTTTTCGAGCATCACGCCTCCTGGATCGAGCAGCGTTTGTGGCAGCTCAACCAATCATTGCGTCAGGCCGAGCTGCCGCGCCTGATCATCCACGGCGATTACGGCCCGTACAACCTGTTCTTCAAGCCCAACGCGCCGATCGTGATTCTAGATTTTGAACTGGCGCGGCTCGACTGGCGACTGACCGACCTGGCAACCGCGCTGCCGTCGTTTGCGCGCAGTCGCCTGGGCTTCAACAAGCGACAGATTCGCGCGTTTCTCGACGGCTATCGCACGCGCTGCGCGATCGACGCGGACGAGCTAGCGCTGCTGCCGGTCGTCTGGCAGTTTCTGACGCTGCGTCGCGTGGTGGTGCTGTGGCAGCGCTACTGGAAGACCGGCGCGCGCTCCTGGCTGGACGAGGCGCAGCGCAAGCTGGATATGGCGCGCTGGATCATCGAGCATCAGCAGACATTCGCCCGCTGGGTGACGGAGTAGCCGCATGGGAGAAAGCATCATGGAGCGAGGTCCAATCTTTATCGGCGGCCTGGACCGCTGCGGCAAGACGCTGCTGCGCGCCCTGCTGGTATCGCATCCCAACATCGCGATACCGGACGTGGGATCGAACTACTGGACCTTCTTCTACGGCCAGTACGGCGATCTGAACGATCCGGCCAACTTCGAGGGCTGCCTGGCCGCGATGCTCAACTACAAGCACGCCCGCTTCATCCAGCCCGACGCCGAGCGCATCCGGCGCGAGTTCTGGGACGGCGAGCCGACCTACGCGCGGCTGTTTGCGCTCTTTCACCAGCACTATGCCGAGCGTGAGGGCAAGCCGCGCTGGGGCGATCAGAGCGGCCTGATCGAGCGCTACGCCGACCAGATCTTTCGCGCCTATCCCGACGCGCGGATGATCCACATGGTCCGCGATCCCCGCGATCGCTACCAGGCTTCGCTGGCGCTGTGGCCCAAGGGCAAGATGCGCGTCGGCGGCGCGACCGCGCGCTGGCTCTACTCGGTGCGGCTGGCCCGGCGCAATCTGCGGCGCTACCCCGGCCGCTACCTCGTCGTGCGCTACGAGACGCTGGTGGCGCAGCCCGAGCCGACGCTGCACACGATCTGCGATTTCCTGGGCGAGCAGTTCACCCCCGCGATGCTGACGATGCAGGGCGCGCCGCGCTACCGCGAGAAAAACGGCGGCGGTGCAGCGCCGGATCAAAGCCCGATCACAACCGCCTACATCGGGCGTTTTCGGGGAGCGATCGCGCCGCGTGAGCTGGCGTTTATGCAGACGATCGCCGGGCGGCAGATGCGCGGCTATGGCTACGATCTGGAGCCGATCCGCTTCTCGCCGCGTGAGCGGCTGGCCTTCGCCGCCGTGGACTGTCCGCTCAACCTGGCGCGTATGATCGCCTGGCGCGGCGTTGAAACGTTGCAGCAGCACTTTCCGGGAACAATCGGACGCCAGCCGCCGGCCGCCAAGGTGATGGGCTAGGCGCATGAGGCAGAAGGGAGCAACCAGCATGGAGCATGGCCCAATCTTCGTCGGCGGCGCGGATCGTAGCGGCAAAACCCTGATGCGTCTGTCGCTCTCGGCGCATCCGGACATCGCCATGACGCGGCGAACCTATATGTGGACCTATTTCTATGGGCGCTACGGCGACTTGAGCCAGCGCGAGAATTTCAATCGCTGCCTGGCGGCCATGCTTCAGCACGCGCCGATGCAGGTGCTCCAGCCTCACCCCGAGCGGATTCGACGCGAGTTCGGCCAGGGCGAGCCGACCTACGCGCGGCTGTTCGCGCTCTTTCACGGCCACTACGCGCAGCGGCTGGGCAAGCGGCGCTGGGGCGAGCAGGTCGGCGCGATCGAGGGCTATGCCGACCAGATTCTGGCGGCTTATCCCAACGCCCGGCTGATCCATATGATCCGCGATCCGCGCGAGCGGTTCTCCAAAATCCGCGCCTCGGCCCGCGCCGATAAAAGCCCGGTCGGCAGCGCTGCTGCTCGCTGGCGTCACTCCGTCCGGCTGGCGCGCGCCAACCTGCGGCGCTACCCCGACTGCTACCTGGTCGTGCGCTACGAGTCGCTGATCGCCGACCGCGAGGCCACGCTGCGCGAGGTCTGCGATTTCCTGGGCGAGGAGTTTATCCCGGGCATGGTCACGCTCGAAAACGCGATGCGCTTCAGCGACGATCCGCGTCTGGATCGTGTCACCGACGTGCCCGAGAGCATCGGCGCGGCGAATGTCGAGCCGAGCAGCGCGGTTTCCCGGCGAGAGCTGGCCTTTATGCAGAGCTACGCCGGTCAAGAGATGCTGGCCTATGGCTACAGCATGGGATCGCTCCGGCTTTCACTGAAGGATCGATTGGTTCTGGCTCTGGTCGATTGGCCGACCAACATGGCGCGCGCTGCGGTCTGGCACGCGCTGGAAACACTACACGCCAGCTTTCCGGCTCAGATTACACGCAAGCAACTAATCGCTAAAACCAGGTAAGCAGCCGGACACCAGCGCCAGCGACCACCCCCCATCGGTTGGCGCGTGCTGACACCGGATAGCCTGACGGGAGTGACGTAGATGGATCGTGGACCTATCTTTTTAGCAGGGATCGAGCGCAGCGGAACCAGTCTCATGTACGCGTTGCTGGCGTCGCATCCCAATATCGCAATGACGCGGCGGACCAACCTGTGGCGGTATTTCTACAACCAGTACGGCGATCTGCGCGACGAGGCGAACTTCGAGCGCTGCCTGAGCGCAATGCTGCGCTACAAGCGGCTGATCAAGCTTCAGCCCGACGAGGAGCGCATTCGGCGCGAGTTCTGGGAGGGCCAGCCCTGCTACGCGCGCCTGTTTTCCCTGCTGGAAGAGCATCATGCCGAGCGGCTGGGCAAGGCGCGCTGGGGCGATAAGTCGCTCAACACCGAGCACTATATCGACGCGATCTTCACCGCCTATCCCAGCGCCAGGGTGATCCATATGCTCCGCGATCCCCGCGATCGCTATGCCTCGGCGATCACGCGCTGGAAAAAGATTCGTGGCCGTGTGGGCACCGGCGCTGCCCGCTGGCGCAAGTCGATCGAGCTGGCGCAGCGCAACGCCGAGCGCTATCCCGATCGCTACCTGCTTGTGCGCTACGAGTCGCTGGTCGAGGCGCCCGAGACCATGCTGCGCCAGATCTGCGCCTTTATCGACGAGCCATACACACCCGTGATGCTGACGATGGAAGGAGCGCCGACGCATCGCAACAAGGGCGGCAACAGCTCGTACGGCAAGGGCAAGCCGGGCCAGATCTCGACCGGATCGATCGGCCGCTTCCGCCAGGTGTTGTCGCCGCGCGACCTGGCGTTCATGCAAGCCTACGTGGGCCGCGAGATGCGCGCCTATGGCTACACGCCGGAGCCGCTCCAGCTGTCACTCGTCGATCGCGCGCTGCTCTTGGGTGTGGACTGGCCCGCCCATCTGGCGCGGATCGCCGCCTGGCATGTTCTGGAAGCGTTTCGCAACCGTATGGGCCGCGCGCCGGCGGCTCATACCATCGTACCGACGGCTCATCCAACTCACGCCTAATCTCAAGCCGATTAACCCCCCCAATCGGAAGGAAGGATCACGTGTTTAGTTCCCGCAAACACCTGTCGAGCTGGTCGCTGTTACTGGTCTTCGCTATTCTTCTGGCCCCCGGCTTGTCTCGCTCCGCCGGTGCCGCGCCGCTGCGCGCCAACCTGACGGCCAACCTGATTCAGACGATCGATACGTCGATCTGGTCCAAGCCCAGCCCCGATCCGTCGGGCATCAGCTACTGGCCCGGCCGCGATACGCTGCTGGTCTCCGACGGCGAAGTCGAGGAGATGCCCATCTTCCAGGGTGCCAATCTTTTCGAGACCAGCCGCACCGGCACGCTGGTCAACACCTACTCGACCACCGGCTTCTCGAACGAGCCGACCGGCATCGAGATCGAGGTTGATACTGCCAATGGTCGCTTCTTCGTCTCCGACGACAGCAAGCAGAAGATCTTTGTGATTAACCTCGGCGCTGACCGCCGCTTCGGCACCGGCGACGACTCGATCACTTCGTTTAGCACGACGGCGTTCGGCAATAAAGATCCCGAGGGTCTGGCCTTCGGCGCGGGCAAGCTGTTTATTACCGACGGCGCGGCGAAAGAGATGTATGTGGTATCGCCGGGCAACAACGGCGTTTTCGACGGCGTAGCACCAGCCGGCGACGATCAGGTGACGCACTTCGATACCGCGATCCTCGGTCAGCCCGATCCCGAGGGCGTGGACTATAACCCGGCCACCAACACGATCTATATCATCAGCAACGATCGCAACTCCGGGATTATCGAGACGACGCTGACGGGCACCATCGTTAACTCGATCGACATCTCGGCGCTGGATGTGGTCGCGCCGGGCGACATAACGATCGCGCCGGGCAGCCAGAACTCATCGGTCAATACGCTCTACATCGTGGATCGCGGCGTCGACAACAACACCGATCCCAACGAGAACGACGGCAAGATCTACGAGATCGAGCTGGCCGCCGGACCGCCGCCGAGCGGTAACCATGTGGCCAATCCCGGCTTTGAGCTGGACGCCAACAACGACGGCAAGCCCGACGCCTGGAGCACCAATAACAAGTTCACGCGCAGCTCGGCCCAGGTCCACGGCGGCAGCTACGCCGGGCGCTTCTTCGCCACCGACAACACCGGCGCGACGATCAAGCAGGTGATGAATAACCTGAACGGCAGCAACGCCTACGCCTTCAGCGGCTGGGTCAACATTCCAACCACCAGCGATGCCTTTACCTTCAAGATTAAGGTCAAATGGCGTGACGCCAGTAACGACCCGATCGGCACGGTGACGGTGCGCACCTTCAACGCCAGCACCAGCGGCTGGACTCAGGTCACGCAAAGCCTGACCGCGCCGGCCGGGGCGGTGAAAGCCGATATGCTGCTGGATGTTGCCAATCTCAACGCCACGATCTACGTCGACGACTTCGCCTTTGACGGCTAATGTCCGGCATCGGCAGGTAGCTCGGAACACTCAGGGCCGAGCGCCTGCCGCCAGAGGAAGATCACCATGCGCGACGACCAGCTTACAGCCATGCATATCATCAGCAACCTCGACACCGGCGGGGCGCAAGAAGTTGTGCGCACGCTGGCGGCTTATCTGCCCGAGGCTGGCTGTTGCGTCGTGGTCTGCACGTTCAAAGACGGCTCGCTGCGCCAGTCGATCGAGGAGCTGGGCGCTGCCGTCGAGGTGCTGCCGCGCCGCCGGGCCAGCGTGCTCAACCTGCCCGGCTTCCTGCGCGATATGCTCAGCATTCGGCGCGCGCTGATCGCGCTGGTCGCCAAACACAACGTCACGATCGTCCAGACTCATCTGCTGCGCGTGCTGGATTTTCTGGTCTTGAGCCTGCGCCTCAGCTTCCCGCAGCTGCTGATCTTCTGGACGATCCACAACTACAACTTCGCGCTGCGCAAAGATCAGCTGCCGCGCCACCGCTGGCTGCTCGGTCCCAAGCGGCTGCTCTACCGGCTGCTGTACCGGCTGGGCTCGCGCTGGGCCAGCGGCTTCGTCGCGGTCTCGGGTGAGGTCGCGCCCGCGATCGTGCAGACGATCGGGACGGTGCAGCACAAGATCAGCGTGATCTGCAATGGCGTCGATGTCAAACGCTACACGCAGCCCGTCGATCGCAGCGCGATTCGCCGCCGGCTGGATCTGCCCGCCGATGCGCGTCTGCTGATCGTGGTGGGCACGCTCAAAGCTCAGAAGGGCCACCGCTATCTGCTTGAGGCGCTGCCCGAGGTCGTCGCGCAGTGCCCGGATCTGCATCTGCTGATCGTCGGCGATGGCGAGCTGCGCGCGGATCTGGCGGAGCAGTCGCGAGCGCTGGGCCTGGATCGCCATGTGCATCTGCTCGGCAATCGCGGTGACGTGCCCGCGCTGCTGGCCGCAAGCGATTATTTTGTGCTGCCGTCGCTGTGGGAAGGTTTGCCGATGGCGCTGATCGAGGCGATGGCCAGCGGGCTGCCCGTGATCGCGACCGAGGTTTCAGGCACGCGTCAGGTGATGGTTCCCCGCGAGACCGGCCTGCTGGTTCCGCCCGGCGACGTCGATAGCCTGCGCGCGGCGCTGCTTCAGCTGGCGACCAATCCCGACCAGGCGCGATCGATGGGCGCTGCCGCCCGGCGGCGGGTGATCGCGGCGTTTAGCGCGCAGCAGCAGGCGGCGGAGCATGTCGCGCTGTACCGCCGTGAGCGTGAAAGAACGCGACATAAGCGCGGAGTGCAAGCCATGCCCGGCCAGCCGATTGAATCCGTTGCAGCGCCGCCGTTCAGGCTGACCTACATCATCGGCACGTATCCCTCGCTGACGACGACCTTTATCGATCGCGAGATTCTGGCGGCGCGGCGCTCCGGCGTCGACGTGCGCATCCTTTCGATCCGGCGATCGAGCGGCCGGCTATCGGCGGAGCAGGAGCGGCTGCGCGAGGATGTAGTCTATCTGCTGCCGGTAGCGTGGCTGTCGTTCATCGCCGGCCATCTGCGCTTCGCGCTCCTCCACGCATGGACGTACTGGAGCACGCTGCTGTATCTGCTCACGCGGCCGCATCCGAGCCTGCGCGCGCGCCTGATGACGCTGCTGCACTTCGCCGAGGGCGGCTATGCGGCCCATCTGTTGCGCCGGAGCCCAGGCGATCAGCTGCACGCGCACTTTGTGGATCGCGCCGCGACCGTGGCGCTGGTAGCCAGCCGCCTGCTGGGCGTGCCCTACAGCGTGACCGCCCACGCCAACGACATCTATGTAAATCCGGTGCTGCTGCCCGAAAAGCTCGGCGCGGCCAGCAGCGTGATCACCTGCACCGGCTACAACCAGGCGCATCTGGCGAAGCTCGGCGCGGGCCACTTCGACAGCAAGGTCAGCTGTATCTATCACGGCCTCGATCTGAGCCACTACCAGCCCGGCAACGGCGCACAATCCGGCACGCCGCTGCTGCTGTCGGTCGGCCAGCTGAAAGAAAAGAAAGGCTTAACGTATCTGATCGACGCCTGCCAGCTGCTGCATCAGCGCGGCTATGTTTTCGAGTGCCAGATCGTCGGCGAGGGACCGCTGCGCGCGCAGCTTGAGGCGCAGATTCGCGAGTCGGGGCTGGCGGATGTGGTGCGGCTCTGCGGCGCGCTGCCACACGTCGAAGTGATCGATAAGTTCGCGCAGGCGAGCATGTTTGTGCTGCCGTGTGTGCTCGGCGCGAACGGCGATCGTGACGGCATTCCCAACGCGCTGCTCGAAGCCATGGCGATGCAGCTGCCGGTCGTCTCGACCGCGATCTCAGGCATTCCCGAGGTTGTCGTCGACGGCACAAACGGGCTGCTGGTCCCGCCCGCCGATGCAGAGGCGCTGGCGACGGCGCTGGCGCGGCTGCTGGACGATGCCGAGTTTCGGCATGAGCTGGGACTGCAAGGCCGGCGCACGGTTACCGAGCAGTTCGATGTTGAGTGGAATGTGCGGCGGATGCTGGTGGCCTGTGCTGACGGCTCGCCGGTCGCCGCCCAGTGGAAAGATGCGCCAGTATGTCAGTGAGCACGATCACAGCCCAGGCCGATCTTAGCCGGCGCTCGCTGTTTCTGGTCTGGGGACCGCCCAGCCACGGGCCGCGCAGCCGCGTTCTGGCTCGCGAGCTTGGCATTGAGTCCCTGCACTACATCTACTCGACGACGCGGCGCGGCCTGCTGGCGGCTCCGCTCAAGTATAGCTATCAGGCGCTGGCGACGTTCGCGCTGCTGCTGCGTGAGCGGCCACGGCTGGTCTTTGTGCAGAGCCCGCCGAGCTTCGCCGTGCTGGCGGTGTTTGTGTACTGCCTGCTCAGCGGCGCGCGCTATGTCGTGGATGCGCACAGCGACGCGTTGCAGCGGCGGATCTGGACCTGGCCCGGCTGGCTGCATCGCGGTCTGGCTCGGCGCGCCATCACCACGATCGTTACCAACGAGCACATGCGCGACACGATCCGGCGCTGGGGCGGTAACGCCTTTGTGCTGCGCGATATTCCGACCACCTTCAAGCAGAGCGGCGCGTATCCGCTGGGCCAGGGCTTCAACGTGGTGTTTGTGAACACCTTCGCCAGGGACGAGCCGCTGCGTGAGGTGCTGGCCGCCGCGCGATCGCTGCCCGAGGTTCAGTTCTATATCACCGGACGCAAGGGGCGCGCCCAGCCCGAGGATCTGGCCACCGCGCCGCCCAACGCGCACTTCACCGATTTCTTGCCCGACGACGACTACTACGCGCTGCTGGCGAGCGTGCAGGCCGTGATGTGTCTGACAACTCGCGACCATACGATGCAGCGCGGCGCGTGCGAGGCGCTCTCGCTCGGCACGCCGATCATCACATCCGACTGGCCGCTGCTGCGGTCGTACTTTGGCGGCGGCGCGGCCTATGTTCAGAATACGAGCGCCGGAATTTGTGAGGGGATTCAAAAGCTACAAAGCAACTACGACGAGTATCAGCGCGGGGTCAACGCGGTCCAGGCCACGCAGCGCCATACGTGGCAGACCCAGCGGGCAGCGCTGATCGCATTGGTGCAGCAGAAGGAGCTGGGGCAAACAAAGGAACAAACAGAATCTTGATCGGTTGTTCTTGGTTCTTGGTTCTTGGTTCTTACGAGGTGGAGGATCTACCCATGACAGCTATCAGTATTTTTGGTCTGGGCTATGTCGGTTCTGTCTCGGCGGCCTGTCTCGCCGACAGCGGCTACACGGTGATCGGCGTGGATGTGAGCCGGACCAAGGTCGAGATGATCGAGGAAGGCATCAGCCCGATCGTCGAGGAGGGTCTGGGCGAGCTGCTGCGCAAAGGCGTAGCCGAGGGGCGCATCTCCGCGACGATGGATGTGACGCAGGCGGTCCACCACAGCGATCTCTCGTTTATCTGCGTGGGCACGCCCAGCAAACCTAACGGCAGCCTGAACCTGGACTACGTCGAGCGCGTCAGCGAGCAGATCGGCGCGGCGCTGGCGACGAAATCCGGCTATCACGTGGTCGTCATGCGTAGCACCATGCTGCCGGGCAGCACCGAGGAAGTTGTGATCCCGATCCTGGAGCGCGCCTCAGGCAAAACGCTGGGCCAGGACTTCGGCGTTTGCTTCAACCCCGAGTTTCTGCGCGAGGGCAGCTCGATCAAAGATTTCTACGCGCCGCCTTTCACGGTCATCGGCACCGACGACCAGCGTGTGGCCGCGACGGTCAGCCAGATCTACACCATGATCAAGGCCGATCTCGTCGTGGTGCCCGTCAAAGTCGCGGAGATGGTCAAGTATGTCAGCAATGCCTTTCACGCGCTCAAGGTCTCGTTTGCCAACGAGATCGGCAACCTGTGCAAGCATCAGCAGATCGACAGCCACCAGGTGATGGATCTCTTCTGCCGCGATACCAAGCTCAATCTCTCGCCCTACTACCTCAAGCCGGGCTTTGCCTTCGGCGGCTCGTGCCTGCCCAAAGACCTGCGCGCGATCCTCTACTGCTGCCATCATTTCGACATCTATCCGCCGGTGCTGGAGTCGATTCTGCTCAGCAACCATCGCCAGATCGACATCGCCTACAACATGATCAAAGAAACCGGCCGCAAGCGCGTGGGCGTGCTCGGCTTCAGCTTCAAGGCCGGCACCGACGACCTGCGCGAAAGCCCGATGGTCGAGCTGATCGAGCATCTGATCGGCAAGGGCTACCATGTGCGCGTCTACGACAAAAACGTCTCGCTGGCCAATCTGCACGGCGCGAATCGCGCCTATATCGAGCAGGAGATTCCGCATATCGCCTCGATCATGACCGACTCGCTCGACACAATCCTGGAGAGCAGCGAGCTGATCATCGTCGGCAATAAAGCACCCGAGTTCAGCGGCGTGCTGCCCCGGCTGCGCGAAGATCAGATCATGATCGATCTGGTGCGTATGGAAGGCGTGGATCTGCCCTCGAACGGACACTATCAGGGGATTTGCTGGTAACACGGTGTGAGATGGATGGGAGTGTGCGCGGTCGATCCTGGCGTGACAGGTCGGGTTATGGATCGACGGCGCGCAAACACAAGCGATGGATCAGCTAGATTACTACAAAATCCTACAGGTCGATCCGGCGGCTGAGCTGGAAGTGATCACGGCGGCCTACAAGCGGTTGGCGCAAAAGTATCATCCCGACGGCCAGCAGGTCGCAGTAGAGACGCGCCGCATGCAGGACATCAATCTGGCCTATGCCGTCCTGCGCGATCCCGAGCGGCGGGCGCAGTACGATCGTATGCGCGCGCTCCAGCCGGCTACCATCCAGCGCTTTCAAGCAGCAGGACCGATTGTGCTTGAGCAGCCCGCCGCATCTACGGCGCAGCTACCGAGCAACAAAGTCGCGGGCAGCGCAGGCATCTGGCGCGTGATCATGATCTGTGTGGGGATTGCTGCGCTGCTGGGCGTGGGCACAACGCTGGTGCTGCGACAGCCCGCCGCCGAGCCGCCGCCCGCCGAAAGCACGATCTGGGATGGTGAGTGCCGCAATCCCACCGGCTACGTCTATGATTGCCGGGTTCGCATCAAGATCAGCGCGGCCAACCGTGTGACCGGCTCGGTGCAGTGGAGCCTCAAAGCTTCGCCCAACGCCGCCGAGCAGCTGGCGATCGGACGCAAGGCTAAGGCTTCCGTCAAAGGCACATTCGATCCGTCCAGCCGCCGAATTGTGATCGGCAGCTACAGCGAGGACGATCAGTATGATCTGATCAATGTGAATGAGTACGCGCTGTCGCTCTCGACGGATGGCCGCACGCTAAGCGGCGAGACCTACGACGACGGCGTGTGGCTGGGCACGCTCTCGGCCACGCTCAAGGAATAATCGTTCGCGGAGTCACCGCTGTATCACTCACTGGAGGGATCTCATGAAAAATCATTGTATGGTCGTCCACGCCTACTATCCAGTGCGTGAGCCGCGAGTCGAGCGCGAAGTTAACGCCTTGCTCAAGCACGGCTACACGGTGGATGTGATCTGTCTGCGGCAGGATGGCGAGCCCGCCACGGAGATCCGCGATGGCGTGCGCATCTTTCGGCTGCCGGTCAAGCGCCATCGCGGCAAGGGCGCGGCCGTTCAGCTGCTGGAATATCTGGCCTTCTTTACCGCCGCGTTCGCCAGGCTGGCGCTGCTGCATCGCCGCGAGCGCTACGATGTGGTGCAGATCCATAATCTGCCCGATTTTCTGGTCTTTGCGGCGCTGGTGCCCAAGCTGGCCGGCGCGCGTGTGATCCTCGATATTCATGATGTGATGCCGGAGTTCTACGCATCGCGCTTCAAAAGCGGCATGTCGAGCTGGCCCGTGCGTCTTGTTCGCTGGCAAGAGTGGCTGTCCTGTCGCTTCGCCGATCATGTGATCACGGTAACCGATCTGTGGCGCGAGACGCTGATCCAGCGTGGTGTGCGGCCGGATAAGGTGTCGGTGGTGATGAACGTCGCCAACGATCAGATCTTTCAGGACAGCGCCGCCGAGGAGCCGCCCGAGCGCACGGACGATCATTTCAATGTGCTGTATCACGGCACGATCACTGAGCGCTACGGCATCGATCTGCTGATCCGCGCCATCGATCGTGTGCGCCATACAATCCCCGAGGTGCGCCTGACGATCCACGGCGTGGGCGAGTACCGCGATGCGCTGGTGCAGCTAACCGCCGAGCTGGGCCTGCAAGACTATGTGCAGTTCAGTACGCGGTTTATTCCCACGCCCGAGATGCCGCAGTTTATTCGCCAGGCCGATGTCGGCGTTGTACCCTATCGCCGCGATGTGTTCACCGACGGGATCTTGCCCACCAAGCTGATGGAGTATGCCGCGCTTGGCGTTCCCTCGATTGTGGCACGTACCTCGGTGATCGCCGCCTACTTCGATGATACAATGGTTCAATTCTTCAAGCCCGGCGATGTCGAAGACCTGGCGCACTCGATCACGCTGCTCTACCACGACCGGCAGCGGCTATCGTCGCTGGCCCAGCACGCGAGTCGCTTCAATCAACGCTACAACTGGACGACCGTCAGCGCGGGCTATGTTGCGCTCGTCGAGCAGTTCTACAGCGAGCTGAATGAACAAACGAACAAACGAACAAACGAACAAAACGCAAGAACTTAACGAGAGAATCAAGAACCTAACGAGAGAACCAAGAACATAACGAGAGAACCAAGAACAACAGAACAAAGAACAAAAACGTACCACCATTCCCCCTCTCCTATCGTAATGGGAGAGGGGGCCAGGGGGTGAGGGCCTATGCTTCAGCGAATTCGGCGGTTGTACTGTCTGCTCTTGATTGGCGCGCTGTTGCTGGCCGCATGCCAGCAGGTAGCTCCAGCCACCGATGGGCCGATTGGCGAGCGGCCAACCTCTCCCGCATCCCGAGCTACAGCGACGCCCCCGATCCCGCAGCCAACCGTTGTCGAGCCGTCGCCGGTGGTGACCGCTACCGCCGGGCCAGGCGATACCGCGCTGAGCAAGCCCGATTATCCCGGCATCTGGGGCATCTGGGGCACCGGCGTGAGCAGAGTAGACCGGCCGTGGTACAAGGGCCACGTCGTCGCGATCGGCTGGGAAGAGATCGAGCTGGCCGATAACACGTTCGATTGGACCGCGCTGGATCGCCTGATCAACGAGGTTGTGGAGAAAGACCTGTATGTGATGGTGATGGTCTACACCGGCCGTCGCAATCCCGCCTGGATCTATCAAGCCGGCGTGCCCGAGGTCAGGAGTAACTACCGCGACGGCAGCAGCTTTGCCTACTATGTGAACGATAATAACAACGACGGCGACGGCGATGATGTCGGCGAGTTTCGCTTCTACTTCAAGCGCATGATCGCCACAGTCGCCCAGCATCTCAACCAGCTCAACACCGACGCAGCGCTGCCGAGCTACCATAAAATTGTCGGCATTCAAGGCCCGGTCGGCGCATCGGGCGATCCGCATCCGTACACGCAGGCCGGCACAAGCACGGGTGAGGGTGATCCGTGGTGGGGCGAGGGCACGCCCTACGAGATCGATCACGAGACCTGGGTGGCGTACCAGCAAGAAATGTTTATGTTCTACTACGCGCAGTACCAGAGCTTCAGCCCGCGTATGCATGTGCTGCTGAACACCGGCGACGGCCCGGCGATGCATGAGTGGGCGCTGAACGAGCTGCCCGGCGTGTGGGTTAAGTATGGCCGGCTCGGCGATCGCTACCAGAACAATCGCGAGTTTACCGATCCCGATGCCGCCTCCGGCTCCTGGCTGTGGCAGCCCGTGCGCGAGTTCCGCAACGGCCGGGCGCACCGCTCGCGCTCCGAGATGGATCTGACGGATCAGGGCTGGTTTGCCGAGGCGCCGCTGTGGAATATGTACTGGACTAATCTCTGGGATCTGCACGCCGGCATGGATATGCATAATATCCTGGACGAAGACCTGGAAAATCCCGCCTTTGCCGAGAGCTTCGCCTTTTTCTCCAAGTATGCAGGCTTCAAAGATCCGCGCGACAGCACCGGCGTCTGGATCGCGCTACGCGATGGCCTGGATGCAGGGGATACCGAGCGCTTCCCCGAAGATCTGTATGGCGAGGAGGATCGCGGCCGTAACCGTGTGCGCTACCAGCGGATTCTCGACGAGTTCTCGGTCTACGGCGCGCAGCAGAACGATATGGACGCGCTGAACCGCACGAGCTGGGACGCGCTCAACGACATCGGCTGGCGCATCTATCCCGGCAATTATGAGATGTGGCTCTCCCAGCGCGATCCCAACGAGACCAGCCAGGGTTTGTGGCGCGTCGGATCGCAGGAGCAGGCGTACGGCAGGTTTGCCCGCCGCACCGATGCAGCCAGCGGCAAGCAGACGATGTTCTTCGACATCGACGATCGCTTTTTCTTCGGCCATCCGCTGAACGGCGCGTATCCTGTGATGGTGCGCGTGGTCTATCTTGATCAAGGCAGCGACACCTGGTCGCTGAAGTACGATGCTATCGATAATGCCGAGCAAACGGCGATCACTGTCACCAAAACCAACTCCGGCCAGTGGCGCGAAGTGACGATTGTGCTGAATGACGCCTATTTTGGCAATCGCGCGCCGCGCCAGTCGGATCTGATGCTGGTCAATCCCGACGACGCCGACGATACATTCCACATGATCGAGATAACCCGCACGGAGGGCTACCGCACCGGCCACTTCGGCGATTGAGCATCCCCGAGTCGAATCGTAAGGGGCGTAGCCATACGCCCCCAACACGCGCCATAGTGCAGTGAGATTCAGGGCCTCGTATAAGACATACACCTCTGTGAATCATTGATTCACAGAGGTGTATTAGAGATTCGCGGAAGTGAATCATTGATTCACAGAAGTGTATTAGAGATTCGCGGAAGTGAATCATTGATTCACAGAAGTGTATTAACCACTGGTGCTAGTTGACACAGACACGCGAACCGGTCATTGTGAGGGTGTTCAGTCACTCAGCAATGGAGGTTCGCATGTCCACGGACGATTTTATCA